>DQME01000166.1 GCA_015659815.1 Gammaproteobacteria bacterium
CCTGAAAGTACAAGAAAGGAAATAGCACAAGGTCAAATAGATGCGGTAGGACTCCAGGGATTTGAGCATCAATATCCTGCACAGCTATCTGGAGGTATGCAGCAAAGGGTTGGTTTGGCTAGAGCGCTTGCTACAGACCCTCAAATTTTACTTATGGATGAAGCTTTCAGTGCCCTAGACCCCTTAATTAGAAGTGACATGCAAAATCAACTAGTTGAACTGCAGTCTAAGTTGAAAAAAACCATTGTTTTCATTACCCACGATCTTGATGAATCTCTCAAATTGGGAGACCACATAGGTATCTTAAATGGAGGCAGACTTGTGCAAGTCGGTCGCCCAGAAGACATTATCATGAATCCAGCAGACGATTACGTGAAAGCGTTCGTAAAAGACGTGAATCGTTCAAAAGTTCTAAGAGCCAAAACTGTAATGACAAAGGCTAACCAGTTTGATACAAAATCTATCAAATCATCTAGCATCTTTAAAATACCGGAAGATGTTTTTATAGAAAGCATAATTCCCAAGGTCCTTAAAGAGAGGTGTGTTATAGATGTTGTAGATAGTAAAGGAGAGACAACAGGCTATATTACCTCAACCGAACTGTCTGACGCCTTAACTAAGTAGTAGTGGGTAGTGGATGTGGAAAAATCAACAGATAGAAATATAATAATTTCAGCGTCTGCAGATGGTCTTGGCTGGTGTATGGCTACTTTTTTATTAGATAAGGGCCATACGGTCTACTTGTCTGATATTAATCAACAAAAAATAAATGAGATTAGAAAACACCCGTTAATCAATAAGAGAATATTTATTGATTATGTTGATGCTGGTGACTCAGCCTCTGTCAAGAAATACTTTGAGTCTATTTCTAGCAAAATTTCTAGCATTGATGCTCTAATTAACAATGTAGGAATAGCTGGACCAACTGGGCCGATGGAAGATCTTTTGATTGATGAATGGCAACAAACAATCGATACTAATTTGAATAGTCACTTTTATTTCACTAAATATGCGATACCTCTTTTAAAGAACAATAAAGGCGGATCAATTATTAATCTTTCCTCTACTGCTGGCCTTTTTGGTTTTCCATTAAGAACGCCATATGCCGCAAGTAAATGGGCAGTTATTGGACTCACAAAATCACTCGCTATGGAGCTGGGGGAGTTTGATATTAGAGTTAATGCCATATGTCCTGGCTCGGTATCTGGAGATAGGATTGATCGAGTTATTAAAGCAAAGGCAAAGTCTTTAGGTATAAATGAAAAAGAAGTAAAGGAAGATTTTGAGGCAATGGCTTCACTCAAAATGTTTGTAGACAAGGAAGATATTGCCAATATGGCAGTATTCTTATTATCAAATGAGGCGCAAAGAATTTCAGGTCAAGTAATGACAGTAGATGGTAATACTGAGCGAATGAATTAATAATCATTATTGTAGTTATGGATTATTATGACTTTATTATTGTTGGTGCTGGATCTGCTGGCTGTGTATTGGCAAACAGGCTCAGTGCAGATCAATCTAACAATGTATTGCTATTAGAAGCTGGCGGCACTGATAGGCGTTTTTATGTGCAAATGCCGATAGGTTATGGTAAGACTTATTACCAAAAAGCGGTTAACTGGATGTTTATGTCTGAACCAAGTGAGGGAACGAATAATCGTTCCAGCTACTGGCCAAGAGGGAAAGTTTTGGGTGGTTCCAGTTCCATAAATGCAATGGTGTATGTGAGAGGGAATCCACAAGATTTTGATGACTGGTTTGACTCTGGTAATCCTGGCTGGTCATATCCTGATTTGCTGCCTTACTTCAAAAAAATGGAGACCTGGCAACATGGTAGTGATGAGTTTCGCGGTGATGATGGCCCACTAAAGGTGTCCGATGTCTCGGACCAACTTCATCCATTATGTAAGTCATTTTTTTCTGCTGCTAAAGATCTCGGTTTTGATTTTAATGTGGATATGAATGGCGCCAATCAAGAGGGTGTTGGTTATTACCAACTCACAACTCACAAAGGCCAAAGAATGTCTTCATCTAGAGCATATTTACATCCAGCTCTTAATCGAAAAAACCTTACAGTAATTACAAAAGCACTTGCCTCTCGTGTATTGTTTGATGGAAAGGTTGCGATTGGTGTTGAGTACATAAAAGCTGGAAAAATTCATAAGGTCTACACGAGAAAGGAAGTAATTGTAAGTGCCGGATCTGTAAACTCACCTCAATTATTACAGTTGTCTGGTATAGGACCTAAATCAGTTTTGAGTAATGCAAATGTACCCTTACTGATTGATAACTCTGCTGTAGGTCAAAATCTACAGGACCATCTGGGTATGGATTATTTCTATAAAAGTAAAGTCCCAACTCTGAATAATCAGTTACGCCCTTGGTGGGGAAAACTTTGGAATGGGTTTAGATATGTTTTGACTCGTTCAGGGCCACTCAGTCTGAGCGTAAATCAGGCTGGTGGATTTGTTCGAACTAATAAAGAACTATCTATTCCGAATATTCAGCTATATTTTTCACCAGTCAGTTATACAAGGGCTCCTGAAGGGAAAAGGGCAATGATGAGCCCTGACCCATTCCCTGCATTTTTAATAGGTGTATCAAATTGCAGGCCAAAATCTAGAGGTCAAATTCGAATAACTTGTAACGACGCTACAGTGCCACCAAAAATAGAGCCAAACTACCTGTCTCATGAGGATGATGTCTTAGAGTTACTAAGCGGAGTTAAATTGATACGAAAATTGGCACAAACTCAAAGCCTAAGTGAGGTAATTATTGATGAGTTTCGCCCCGGCTCTGAGTGCACTACCGATAAACAATTGATAGAAGATATTCGTGACTATGCATGGACGGTTTTTCATCCAACAAGTACTTGTAGGATGGGTCCGGACCCCTCTATAAATGTTGTCGATTCGAGTCTAAGGGTTCACGGAATAAAAGCTCTAAGGGTTGTTGATGCTTCAATTTTTCCAAACCAAATATGTGGTAATATTAATGCCGCTACTATGATGACAGCTGAAAAGGCGTCTGATTTAATTTTAAAAAATTAACTATGCATTTTGTTGATTACTTGCTTACTTTATTTATTACTTACAATATGCACAATTTACACTTATAATTTTGTCCAATGAATAAACAATTTGATTACATTGTTGTTGGTGCTGGTTCTGCAGGCTGTGTGCTGGCAGATCGCTTAACAGAGAGTGGAACTCACGAAGTTTTATTATTGGAAACCGGTGGTAGCGATAAAAGTATTTTTATACAAATGCCAACAGCTCTGTCTTATCCAATGAACACAGAAAAATTTTGTTGGCAATTTTATACCCAAAAGGAGCCTTATCTGGATGACCGTGAAATGCACTGCCCTAGGGGTAAAGTGCTGGGCGGATCTTCTTCTATAAATGGAATGGTGTATGTAAGAGGTCACGCCAAGGACTATGATAAATGGGAGTCTCAGGGCGTTGAAGGTTGGTCTTATTCTGACTGTTTGCCATACTTCAAGCGCTCAGAAAGTTGGCAAGGCGGAGAAGATGAATATCGTGGTGGCAGTGGACCAGTGTCTACCAGTGGTGGCAACAATATGAAATTAAATCCACTGTACAAAGCCTTTATTGATGCAGGGGTGGAGGCAGGCTATCCAAAAACAGACGACTATAACGGTGAACAACAGGAAGGTTTCGGTGCTATGCA
>DQME01000007.1 GCA_015659815.1 Gammaproteobacteria bacterium
GAACAAGGAAAAACCATTATTGCCCAACTTAAAGATATTAATGATCGTGAACAAGCACAATCCATGATCGGACTTGATATATACATTGAAAAATCACAACTACCTACATTGTCTGAAGGGGAGTATTACTGGGAAGATTTAATCGGCCTTGAGGTCATTACTAAAACAGGAGTCGAACTAGGAAAAGTTTCTAGTTTAGTTGACACTGGTTCTAATAATGTATTGATAGTGAACGGCAAAAAGGAGCACTGGGTGCCTTATATAGAACCTTTTTTAGTTTCAGTTGATATGGATAAGAAGCAGATACTGGTTGACTGGGATGAAGGTTTTTGAGAAGTAAAATAGGTGTAAGCCAAATTGGCTACAATCATCTTCCTAACTATTAAGTCACTATAGTTTTATCAATACCAATGTTTTCTAAGAAATGTCGCACCTTGGTGTTGGCACCAACAATTGTAATTTCAGCAGGCTTCTCTTCACATATACTACATATTTCAGCAATACCCCTAGAGGTTGTGTAGTCAATCACTGGAACATTTGATAAATCAATAATCGCCCTATCGTAGTTAGTTTTTGTTGAAAAGTCCCTCACAATGCCTTTTGCAGAGCCAAAGCTTAATGGGCCATTAAGTTGATAGAACAGTGTGTTTCCGGCACGTATAAGTTCTTGGTGCTCTTCATCAAGGTGTGCCGCCTCTTCAATAGTTTGAACTGCGACAATACTTGCTAGCTGTACGTCAGTCATTCTCTGTAGGAATATCAAGCTTGCCATTATAAGTCCAACAGCTACTGCAGCCATTAAATTATAGAACACAGTAATTCCAAGTACTGTTAGCATGATAAGGATTCCAGCTTTAGGGGTTTTAAATAGATCTTTGAAGTAGTCCCAATCAATAATGTCGGTGCCTACCTTGACTAGAATTGCACCGAGCACTGCTAGTGGTATTTCTTTAGCGTACTGAGCACCACCAAGCACAATAATTAACAATAATACAGCATGAATAGCCCCAGATATAGGTGTTAGTCCGCCAGCCTTGACATTAGTCATTGTGCGCATTGTAGCGCCAGCCCCTGGGAGTCCGCCAAACAAGCCCGAAAAGGTGTTACCTATTCCTTGACCTATCAATTCCCTGTCAGATTTATGGTGCGTTCTTGTTATTTCGTCAGAAACTAGAGACGTCAGTAGTGAATCAATCGAGCCTAATACTGCCAACATTAATCCAGACGCAATCATATCAGCAACCATGCTGGCTTCCCAGACTGGCATATGGAAGCTCGGTAGGCCGGTCGGAATGTCGCCTAAAATCATAGTACTCATAGGTTCTGCTTCAGAAGCAAAGTATTGGGGAAAAAGTATTAAGATTAGTGTTCCACTAATCAGAGCGAATAGCGGGGAAGGTATAACCTTTCTAACTCTTTTTGGTAGTAGGTAGACAATAACCAAGGTTATGATAGCGATCGAGAGTGCCCCAGTATTAACAAAGTAATTCTCTATATCGCCTAGCTGAGAAAAAATACCAATGGTCGAACCTTTGATGTCATAGAACCCTAAAACCTGAGGCACTTGCAAGATAATAATAATCACACCAATACCGGTCATAAAACCAGAAGTTACAGGGTGAGGCATGAGGTTAATAAATCGACCCAGCTTAAGAATACCGAATACAATCTGGAACAATCCGCCAAGAGCAACGACTGTAAATGCAAGTGCCAGGCCTGTTTCTGGATACAAAGCAATGTACTTAGTAACTATCATAGCCATAACCACAGTCATTGGGCCAGTTGGGCCGGATACTTGGGCTCCTGTACCTCCAAATAGTGCAGCAAAGAAGCCAGTAATTATCGCTCCATATAGGCCCGCAATTGCTCCTGCACCGGACGCCAAGCCCATTGCAATAGCAAAAGGTAAGGCTACTACTCCTGCAGTTATTCCGCCAGTAATATCACCACGAATATTGTCGAAGTGCAAGTTTTCAATTAGTTTCATTTTGTATTGTTAAATTATGTAGTAATAATGTGGATATTAAATATGGCATAATTTATTGCTATAAATGTAAGTTGAAGCATTATACAAAAAGACACACAATAAATGTACTTATTATTATATAATACATTTCTTATATTCCTCTCCAAAACTTAAAATAAGTTTAATTTCTTTGGTGAGATTTTATTGGGGCTATATTGAAAAGATTAGCAAAATTATTACCATTTTTGTCTTGGATTAATGAACTAAAAAATCCAGACATTTTAAGAGCAGATGTTATTGCAGGACTAACTGTAGCATTAGTTTTAGTACCACAATCAATGGCCTATGCTCAGCTTGCCGGTCTACCACCACAGTACGGTCTTTATGCTTCGTTTTTACCTGTCATGATTGCAGCCTTGATGGGCTCATCAAGGCAACTCGGAACAGGGCCCGTTGCCATTGTGTCTTTACTTACAGCTGCAGCTTTACAGCCATACGCAATAAACCCTGACACCTACGTTGCGTATGCTGCACTTTTAGCATTTATGGTTGGTATTTTTCAGTTCATGCTTGGATCTTTCAAGTTAGGTTTCATCATTAACTTCTTATCGCACCCAGTGGTTGTCGGCTTTACTAATGCAGCTGCAATAATTATAGGTGCATCACAGCTAGACAAGATTTTTGGAGTTGTCAAGCCGGAAGCTGCACAGACGTATGAGCAAGTGTGGGGTGTACTTGTGAATGCTTATGGAGATACCCATCTGATGACATTAAGTATGGCTATACTTGCGTTCATAATAATTATAGCAGTCAAAAAATATACTCCCAAACTTCCGGCCGTACTTTTATCCGTTACAATAACAACTGTTATCTCATGGCTGACCGGTTTTCATGAAAACTTTGGTGGCGCTATAGTAGGCTCAATTCCAGAAGGTTTGCCTTCAATAGTTATGCCTCACTTTGACTTATCCATTATGTCTTCAATGGTAGTAACTGCTGTAACTATAGGCTTAATAGGTTTTATGGAGGCAATATCTATTGCAAAGGCCATGGCTGCACAAACCAAACAGAGGTTGGATGCAGACCAAGAGTTGATGGGACAAGGGATAGCCAATGTTGTGTCATGCTTTTGCCAGGGATATGCAGTTTCTGGATCATTTTCACGTTCTGCAGTTAATATTTCAGCAGGCGCTAAAACAGGTTTTTCCTCAGTCGTAACTGCAATAATAGTAGGCATAACTCTTTTATGGTTAACACCATTACTGTTTCACCTGCCACAAGCAACTTTGGCAGCTGTAATTATTATGGCCGTTGTTAATTTAATAAAATTTCACCCTATCAAGCATGCATGGAAAGTTGAAAAGCATGACGCTATAGTTTCAGTTGTTGCGTTTGTCTTGACACTACTGTTCGCACCTCACCTAGAAAACGGTATAGTTATCGGAGTAATATTGTCTCTGGGTTTGTTTCTGTATCGAACAATGGAGCCAAGATTTACAGAGCTATCAGCTCATGACGGCTCTACCATGTTTGTTAATGCATTAGATAATGACCTAAATAGATGCGAAGTTGTGTCCATAGTTAAGTATTCTGGATCCCTTTATTTTGCCAATGCGGGTTATTTCGAGGACAGAATTTTAAGGCTAATAGCAGACAAACAGGAACACCTCAAGTACATTATTGTTGATATGGCTGGCATAAACCAAATCGATGCTAGTGGCGAAGAGGCATTGACTGGACTACTTGATAGGTGTTCAGCTAACGGTGTTGAGATATTGTTTGCTCGAATGGAAGGTATTGAGAGTACTTTAATTAGGTCTGGTTTTGTCGATAGATTTGGGAAAAATCGCTTCTACGAGAGGCGTACAGACGCTTTGCGTTATGCCTGGAAAGAGCTAGGTGACGAGGAAGCCGCATCTAAGAGCCCACTAAAACACCTAATATCTTAAAACTCATTATAGAAAGCTTTCACGAAGTATAAGCCTTGCGGTTCAGCCGTAGCCCCTGCCTCTTTACGCATCTTAGAATCTAGAACCTGTTTTACCCAATCGGCAGACCTCTCGCCCCTACCTACTTTCATTAGTGTTCCGACAATATTGCGGACCATGTGATGCAAGAATGCATTTGCCTTTATATTTAGAGTGAGCTCATGGCCTGTCTTGTTTAGTTCAATGTACTCTATATTTTTAATCGGAGATTTGGCTTGACACAAGTTACCTCTAAAGGCTGAAAAGTCATGCTCACCTATTAAGTACTGTATAGCTTCATTCATAGCGTCAATGTTAAGCTCTCTCGGTTCCCACAATGAGTGAGATGCTTTTAATGAAGAGCGCACAGTGGCGTTATGTATTTTGTAATGGTATTGCCTAGCGTAGGCGTTAAACCTTGCATGAAAATCTTCACCCACTACCCTTACCCATTTAAAGTTTACATCTCTTGGTAGGTTAACATTGCCTCCAAAAAGCCAAGCCTTGTTGTCACGCTTAGCGTCGGTTTCAAAATGGATCACCTGCTCAATAGCGTGTACCCCAGAATCCGTTCTGCCAGAACAGTGAACCCTAACCGGGCAGTCTGCAACTATTGATAGTGCATCCTCAACAACAAGCTGTACAGTCCTGATGCCAGACTTTTGTAGTTGCCAGCCATGAAAGTTAGTTCCCAAATATTCAACACCGAGTGCTAATTTCATAAACTAAAAAGTGTAAAATAAATCATCTATTTTATACGTTTGTAGTTCACAACATGAAAAATGAAGCAACTGGGTTTGACCGTATTGTTAAAGCATTAA
>DQME01000026.1 GCA_015659815.1 Gammaproteobacteria bacterium
GGTTTCATTGCCGCTAAATGCTCACTTGATAGATGGCACCTTAACTGGTGTCCTTCTGCAATATCTACTGTCTCTGGTAGTTCTTGCTCACAAAGATTGTTGTCAACTAAATGCTTGTGTTGACAACGAGTTTGAAATGGGCATCCAGAAGGTGGGTTGAGGGCAGAAGGGATATCTCCTTTGAGAACAATATGTTGACGCTTAACGCTGGTGTCAGCAATTGGCACAGCAGACAATAGGGCTTCTGTATACGGATGATATGGTGGCGCAAAAACTTGGTCTGTGCTGCCAGTTTCAACAACATGGCCAAGATACATCACCATAACACGATCAGCTATATAGCGAACAATTGACAAGTCATGACTAATAAACAACATCGTAGTGCCATTTTTACGCTGTAACTCCATCAACAGATCAGTTACAGCTGCTTGTACAGATACATCCAACGCGGAAACTGGCTCATCAGCAATAACAATTTTGGCATCTCCAGCAAAAGCTCGTGCGATACCAACGCGTTGCTTTTGCCCGCCAGATAATTGTCGAGGTTTTCTGATAGCAAACTCTCTGGGTAGTTTTACTAAATCCAGTAATTCCAACATTCTGTTATGGCGTTCAGACTCAGTCTTACAGACCATAAAAACTTCTAGTGCACGAATAATTTGCCTACCAACGCTCATTGAAGGGTTGAGGGTGTCAAATGGATTTTGAAAAACCATTTGAATTGAAGAAACTGTTTCAGTAGAACGATCGCCAATCTCAGTATTACCGAGAGACTGGCCACCAATATAAGCCTTACCTGAAGTTGCTGTTTCAAGCCCCATTAAAACTTTGGCAAGGGTAGACTTTCCGCACCCAGACTCTCCAACAATTGCTAGTGTTTCAGATTCCCTTGCATAAAAAGATAAACCCTCATTTGCCCTCACAACACTTTTTTCTTTGCCTTTTAATAACTCGTTTGCCGAGACTTCATAATGTTTAGTTAGGTTGTCAACTTCTAGGGCTATTGCACCAGGCAGTAAAGGCTTGTAATTGGTTGTTGTTACAACCTCTGATTGCCAATTGATGGTATTTATTTTTATACAACGAGATGCATGATGTTGATTATCACTCATCACACTCATGTCTATTTCATTTTCATCGCATACGCCTTCCTCAAAATAGTTACAGCGTGGTCCGAAATTGCAGCCTTGAGGGCGTTCGTGTGGAAGTGGGAAATTTCCTGGAATGGCAACCAATGGTCTATGGTTTTTGTCTGCGCCGGGCAAAGGTATCGAACGAAATAATGCTTGCGTATAAGGGTGTCGCATTTTATCAAAAACATCGTGTATAGAGCCTGTTTCAACAGCCTCACCTGAATACATTACACAAATATCGTCACAGGTGTCTAGGATCAAACCGAGGTTGTGAGATATGAACAACATAGAAGTTCCATACTTCTCCCCCAAACCTTTGACTAAATCAACAATACCAGCTTCAACAGTAACATCTAGTGCAGTTGTGGGCTCGTCTAAAATCAATAAGGCTGGCTTTGACATCAGTGCCATAGCAATAACGATACGTTGCTGCTGGCCACCTGAGAGTTGGTGCGGATAAGAATTTAGAATGCGTTCTGGGTCTGGTAATCGCACATCTTTCACAACGTCAATTGACAAATCCCAAGCCTCTTGTGCGCTGGCATTTGCGTGAATAATCGGCACTTCCATAAGCTGCTTAGAAATTTTCATTGCAGGGTTCAGAGAAGCCATAGGTTCCTGATAAATCATTGCAATTTCTGAACCCCTTAATTTGGCCAACTCACTCTGAGGCATATTGTTTAACTCACGGCCTTTAAACTTGATAGAGCCACCAACGATTGAACCATTAACGCCTAAGTCTTGCATGATTCCAAGTGCTACGGTTGATTTGCCGCATCCTGACTCTCCCACAAGCCCTAAAGCCTTGCCCTGCTCAAGAACACAAGAAAAGTTCATTACAGCAGGAATTTCACCCAGACGTGTGAAAAAACTAATCGAAAGATTATTAATTTCTATAATAGGAGTTTGAGTACTAGATTCTGACATTGGTTAGTCCTTTAATGATTGCTCTCTCAAGCCGTCACCTAATAAATTCAACCCCAACACCAAAGACAATAATGCCAATGCTGGGGGGATTGCCATATGTGGATAATACGCCAACAGTTTGCGGCCTTCATTAATAGTCATACCCCAGTCCGGACTTTCAGGACTAACTCCTAAACCAAAAAATCCTAGAGTTCCTAAAAGTATAGTTGTGTAACCAATCCTCAGACAGAAATCAACAATCAGTGGGCCCCTAGCATTGGGTAGGATTTCCCAAAGCATTATAAACCAAGCGCCCTCTCCACGGGTCTGAGCGGCCGCTACATAGTCTCGTGTCTTAATATCCATAGTGAGGCCTCTAACAATTCTAAATACCGTTGGTGAATTAACAAAAACAACTGAGACAAAAATATTAAGCAAATTAGGGTCCATATAGAATACAGGTTCTAGGCCTAATAATTGTAATGGGTCTTGGTTAAAGGCAAGCCCTGAGTATGCCCAAAATCCTAGTAATAAAGTTAGGCCAACATAGATATTTCTCTTCATAGGTTGAACATAGTATCTAGACTGGAAAAGAACAGTAAAAAAGATAATAGGGAATAAAAAAAGCACGGCCGCTATAATGATAGGTATACCTGTTGAACGTATGGCAGGGTTAACTAAGAGATAAAACAAAAGTATAACCGGGAAGGCTAAAACTAGATTCGCGATAAATGACAAAATAGTGTCAAGTTTTTTACCATAAAACCCGGCCGGTAAGCCGAGCGTTATGCCTGTCATAAAGGCAAAAATAGTAGCAGCTGGGGCAATTGAAAGCACTATACGAGACCCCATCACCATTCTCGAAAAAACATCTCTACCCATCAAATCACCGCCTAATAAATAGGCATTAATAGTGTCTGGCACTAACGTTCCTGGAGCCTTTTTGCGCATCCCTGATAGCTGATCAATCGGGTCAAAGGTTATAATTAGATCTGCGAAAATTGCAGTAAAAATCCAAAATATGACTAAGGCAAAACCGATACTACCAGTAAAAGTATCGAATAGACGGCCATAAAGCCCTAACCTATCTCGGAAAAAATAAGAAACAGCAAATGTTAACGCCATTGCAACCCACACCGGTACAAATTGTATGGATATTTGGATTAGGATCTCTATCCAGCTCAATGATGCCATAACAATACTTTAAGAGCTCACTCTTATTCTTGGATTTAAAAATACATAACCAATATCTGATATTAACTGTGTAACCAAAACTACCAAAACCGCCACCAAAGAACAAGACAGCAATAACTCAACGTCGTTACCGTCAGCCGCCATGACCAATAACCAGCCGAAGCCCTTGTAGTTGAATAAGGTCTCAACTATCACAACACCTGTCAAGAGCCAAGGAAACTGCAACATAATCACAGTGAATGGAGCTATTAATGCATTCCTAAGAGCGTGCTTAAGAACAATACTTGGAAAGCTAACTCCTTTTAATCGGGCTGTGCGAACGTATTGTGCTGTCATCACCTCAGCCATAGATGCTCGTGTCATCCTGGCAATATATCCCATACCATAAAGCACCATCGTCATCACCGGTAACGCGAAATTACTGAAGGTCATATTCTCCATCGCTGCTTGTGAGGAAGGTAATAATAATCTATCGTCAAACACAATCCTACTGGCAAAAATAACAGACAAAATAACGCCAGAGATGTATTCTGGTGTCGCAGTGAAACCGATAGCAATAGTTGAAAGTGTTCGGTCCGCCTTAGAGCCTTCACGCATGCCTGCTAATATTCCAATAATTAGTGCCATAGGTATCATAACAATCATTACCCAAAACATCAAAATGCCTGTCAAACCTAAGCGTGTACTTAAAGCCTGTCCTACTGACACATTGAAAATCGTGGAGTTGCCTAAGCTTCCTTGCAAAAGGCCACAATAAGTGGGCGTGTCTTCTACATTATGACTAATACAACGGCCACGCGTCTCGCCGTCCTTGTTAGTATGGACATAACCTGGGACAACTCCAAGCCATTCACCATATCTCAACAATAGTGGCTGATTATAGCCACGATCATCGAGCCAAGAGATTACCTGATCATCAGTCATTCGTATACCGGCTTCGGTTTTTGCTAGTTTTACTAGGTTGGGCTGTAAATTAGTGAGGAAGAAAACAATAAAACTCAGACACAGTGTTGTTAACACCATCAGTCCAAGTCGTCTAGAAATAAATTGCCACATAAAAAGCCTTAGCTACACAGTTTGTTAGTACAGGAAATTACAAATTAATCACGCCAATGATACATAAAAAGAGGTCGCGACAAGCGACCTCTTTTTTTAACAATGAAATCATCTACATGATTTCAATATTGTTGGCAGTTTACGACCAGCCCAAATTATGAAGGTGTATCTCAAAAGTTGGATGCATCCCGCCACCCAACACGCCTTCTTTATGATGACGGTATAGAGAGCGCCAGTATGGCTGAATAATAACTCCTTCGTCTTGCATTATTTGCTCTAAACGCTTCATCAAAACTCGGCGCTCATCTGCATCAGCAATAGCTACTGCTTTAGTCAAAGTCTCATCAAATTCTGCATTACTAAAAGCAGCCTCATTCCAAGCCTCACCAGAGCGATATGCAAGTGCAAGTACTTGGACGCCCAATGGTCTCATGTTCCAGTTGGTTGAAGAGAATGGGTACTTAACCCAGTCATTCCAGAAAGTAGAACCTGGCAAAATAGTACGCTTGACTTTAATGCCCGATTTACGAATCTGATCAGCAACAGCGTCTGTTGTGTTGCGTCGCCAGTCATCATCAATCGAGATTAACTCGTGCTCATAGTCACCAAGTCCAGCCGCTGACATCGCAGCAAGTGCTGCATCACGATCAACTACTTGGGCTGGCAATTCAGCATATTCTGGATGAATTGGACACACATGGTGATTCTCAGCTGGAGTACCTCTACCATCAATACCTAACTCTAAAACCACAGAATTATCAACACACATCGCTAAAGCGCGACGAACGTTCTTGTCCTGGTAAGGTTCTGCATCTTGATTGCAACGAATAACAATTGTTGAGGCAGTCACCGCTGAAGATTGCTGCCAACCTGGCATGCTGTCAAAAATATCAACAAACTCACCCACAACTTGATAATTCATGTCAAATTCGTCAGACTCTGCACCAGCTACTTTAGCAGAAGTTTCTGTACCATAATCGATAAACTCGATTCTATCTAGGTATGCCCCTTCTCCCCACCATTGGTAGTTAAAGTTATTATTTCTAACCAAAGCTGCCTTAACTCCTACCTCATGACCATCAGGTATATAAGGTCCCGTACCAATAGGATTGGTCAACATTGTTTCTGGAGTGTGCGATGAATGCGTGATAGCTCCAGGGTAATCTGCCATACCAGGAATAATAGTAATATCTGGAGTTGGTAAGTTTAGTTGAACTGTATGACCATCAACAACCACAACTGCTCCTGCTGCTGCCTTGCCTGTATCAGCGTCAATCAAGCTATTCATTCTTCCGGCCATGGAGTTACCTTCAAGGCTCTTATCACACCAGCCCACAATATTGCGTGCCACATCATCAGCAGTAAACTTATCACCGTTATTCCATCTAACCCCTTTTCTGACATTCAGTGTGTACTGAGTGGCGTCGGAATTCGCTGACCAGCTTTCCAGCAGACGACCCTCAAAAGTACCGTCACTGTTAAACTGCACCAAATATTCCAACCAGCCGCGGGTATAGTTAGCAATTTCCGACCAATCGTAAGTGCGTGGATCTTTGAGCCCACGAACGTCCATTTGTAGGCGCATTGTCCCACCTTGTTTTGGCGCTGTCGATGCCATGGCCACTGATGGCGCCACCAAACCGAGCATGCTGTACGCAGCCACGGTCGTTGCACCTAAGGCCGATGCTCGCGCTAAAAACTCACGGCGCGAAAGTGTATTATCCAACACCTCTTCCTTGTACATCGAGATTGCTGGATGTAACGGCAAGCCGTTAATCGTTTCCTTACTCATATTAACTCTCCTCTAAGATTAAAAAAAGTAACAATATATCTATCATCTAATCACATTAAATGAGTGACAAAAAAAAAGACACCATACTAAAAATAAAATAAACTATCCTACTAGTAGTTTCTATTGGCACTAGCCTTTTTTGTCAACACAAATTGAAATGCAC
>DQME01000151.1 GCA_015659815.1 Gammaproteobacteria bacterium
AAAGGTCATACCGAAGCTCAATTCAGGGTTGCAAACATGTACGTCAAGGGTACAGGAGTAGAGAAGTCATTATCTAAATCGAAGTATTGGCTGAAAAAGCTCATAGAGAAGGGCGACGATAGAGCTAAAAAAATGCTCAATCAAATTAACTAATTGTCACTCGTGGCTTTTGTATATAAATCTCAGAGAGTATAATTTGTATCATTGAGAAAGGTATTTTGAAATGGAATATGACATTGTAATAATTGGTGGTGGCCCGGCAGGACTAAGTTTCGCATGCTCTATGCTTGACTCGGATGTTAAGGTTTTGCTTGTTGAGAGGTCAGACATTGATTCTATTTCTAATCCTCAGAACGATGGAAGGGAGATAGCCCTTACACATCTCTCTCTTAAAATTTTGAAAAAATTAGGAGTCTGGGATCTCATTGATCAGTCAGAGGTTTCTCCATTAAGGGAGGCAAAGGTGTTTGATGGAGACTCCCCGTCACTTCTTAACTTTACAGTTGACAATTCATCCATAGAGGCTTTAGGGTATTTGGTTCCAAATTGTCAGATTAGGAAGGCACTGTACAAAAGAGTTTTGAGTAGCAACAATGTTGATATTGTTACAGATGTTTCTGTTGATGATGTTGTAAACAAAGACGCACTTTCAAAAGTGTTGCTGTCGGACGGTACAAGTATTGACACTAAATTGGTTGTGGCTGCTGACAGTCGATTTTCTGAGATCCGTAGGAAGGTAGGGATTCCAACACTTATGAAAGATTTTTCAAAGGTAATGATAGTCACTAAGATGAACCATGAACTGTCTCATAATAATACCGCTCTTGAGTGCTTTGATTATGGACAAACCTTAGCTTTATTACCAATGGTTGGTAACTCATCCTCGGTAGTTCTAACGGTTAGGACTGACAAGTCTAAAGAGGTACTAGAGATGAGCGAAGATAAATTCAACGAGATGATAACTGGATCATTTAACGGGGAGTTCGGCGACATGAAGCAGGACGGACCTAGGCACTCTTATCCACTAATTGCTACACACGCAGAGACATTTATTGCCAACCGGTTTGCGCTTATTGGAGATGCGTCTGTTGGAATGCACCCTGTGACTGCGCATGGATTTAACCTAGGTCTGAGGGGTCAAGACATACTAGCTAGTCTGGTCAAAGATGCACTAATGAATGGGCAAGATGTCGGTTCAAATAGCCTATTAAAGTTGTATGAAAGAAAACACATAAAATTAACTAGGATCATGTTTTTTGGGACCAACGGTATTGTGGCATTGTTTACAAACGATGCACCTATGGTGAAACAAGTAAGGAGATTTGTTCTAAGGTTTGCTGAAAAGTTTCCACCAATTAAATATTTGATTTCAAGTCAACTTACTGAAGCAAAAAACAACAAGTTTTTGCCATTCTAATGACTCTCGATTTAACAGCCATTAGGCGTGAATTCATCAAGGGTGGTCTTAACAGGTCAGATCTTAATGATAGCCCCTTCAAGCAGTTCGAGTTGTGGTTCTCTCAAGCCAAAGATGCTGGCATTGTTGAGCCAAGTGCTATGAGTTTGGCTACTGCTGACGAGGCAGAGTTAGGTATCAGAACTGTGCTACTTAAATATTTTGATGAGTCAGGGTTTGTATTTTTCACTAACTATAACTCAAAAAAGTCTAAACAGATCAGTTCAAACCCCAACGTGGCCATTCTTTTCCCATGGCTGGCATTAGAGCGCCAGGTAAAGGTATCTGGCACAGTAGAGAAGATCTCCATGATTGAGTCAGTAAAGTATTTTGCATCGAGACCAAAAAACTCTCAGATAGGGGCTTGGGCATCGCAACAGTCATCACACTTGTCATCAAGGCAGGTTTTGGTTTCTCAGTTCAATTCGATGAAAGACAAGTTCGGCAAGGGAGAGGTACCTTTGCCTGATTTTTGGGGTGGATATAGGGTCATTCCAAGTACAATCGAGTTTTGGCAAGGAAGGGAGAACCGCCTACATGACAGGTTCACTTATAGAGCTAACCATGGCTCTTGGTTGATCGAGCGCTTATCTCCTTAATTCTTTAAATACTTGTCCAGTTTTCGGTTTCTTGCCAGTCCAAAACTCGAAAGCGACTGCAGCCTGCTCAATCAACATTCCTAAACCATCAATAACCATTTGTGCATTATTCTTTTCAGCCCAATCCATGAATGGGGTTTGATTACCGTACATAAGGTCGTAACAGATCGCTCCATCGGCAACCCCATTTGCGATATCTGGCATCTCGCCATGAAGGGATGCGCTAGTGGCGTTGATGATTATATCTACAGGCTCATTTTTTATTTCATCTAAACCAAACCCACATGTTTCTCCGTACTGAGCAAAATCGTGCTTCATTTTTTTAGCTTTAGAGCGAGTCCTGTTAGCTATCATTAGTCGCCTTGGTTGCTCGTTGAGTAACGGAAGTAGTAACCCTTGAGTTGCACCACCTGCACCTAGAACAAGTACCACTTTATTTTTGAGGGTAACATTTAGATTGCTAGTTAGGTCATTAACTAAGCCAATGCCGTCGGTATTTTCACCAATTATGCGTCCTTCAGAAATCTTTATAGTGTTAACTGCGCCTGCGGCTTTGGCGTTGTCTGTCAAATCAGT
>DQME01000128.1 GCA_015659815.1 Gammaproteobacteria bacterium
AAGTAACAGCTCAATAAATCACCGTAATTTCCTGTCGAGTTTGCCTCTTTTTGAGAACATTCTGGAAGAAGAAATTGAATCGATGCTCTCGCATCTCAAAGTAAAGAATTTTCAAAAAGGAGAGATGTTTTCTTTTGATGTAAATAATCGCC
This sequence comes from Gammaproteobacteria bacterium, assembly GCA_015659815.1. Classification (GTDB taxonomy): domain Bacteria; phylum Pseudomonadota; class Gammaproteobacteria; order PS1; family Pseudothioglobaceae; genus SZUA-1055. The sequence continues at coordinate 153 of DQME01000128.1, forward strand.
CTCGTCTTTATTTGACACTTTCTGGACAATTTAAATTGACCAAGATAAATATACGCGGCGACGAGATGATCTTAAGAGTCATGAATCAGGGTGAAGTAATCTCTCCAATGCACTTTTCACACTACTACGACGTTTCAGCAGAGTTTATTAAAGATACCACTCTCCTCTACTTCTCAGAGAGCACAGTTAACTCTTTTGTTAAGAAAAATCCTCAGTTCGCTAAAAACATCATCAATATGCTTGCAGAAAGTATTCAAACTCTAATGGTAACTGCTGAAGTATGGCGTTTAAAAAATACCAAAGAAAGACTTGGATGGTTTTTAGCATCAGTAAACAATAACAATCTAGGAAAACTGCCGATATCTAAATCAATTCTTGCCTCATACTTAGGAATGACGCCTGAGTCACTTTCAAGAGCATTAAAAAAACTCAGCGATGAAGGCATTGAGTTAGAAAATAATACCATTGTTCAAAAAACAGGAAAAGAGCTTTGTTCATATTGTGATAAAGTTATAGGGTCTAACTGCAATGTATTTGGATCTCATGACTGCCCTCATTTTAACTCTTGAATGGTTGACTTGACTTAAATCAAAGATAAATATTCTGTTCATGAAGAAAATAGCCTCTAACTTTATGGTTACAAGCTATTATGTTTATCAGATCAAAAAAAGGGCAAGCTAATTCTGTACTAGCACTCAACACCTTTGCTTTTACTGCATGTTTTGCTGTATGGGTAATGTTCTCAATTATTGGCATCCCAATAAAGGAACTTCTTAATTTATCTGAAACTCAATTTGGTTTATTAGTAGCAACTCCAATCTTATCAGGGTCAATCATTCGCCTTCCGGTGGGAATGCTCACTGACAAGCTTGGAGGACGAGTAGTTTATTTTTCTTTGATGCTTTCAATAATTGCTCCATTGTGGTTTATTGGCAATGCAACAACATATTGGCAATTTTTATTACTTGGTCTTTTTGTTGGCGTTGCGGGATCTTCTTTTTCTGTTGGCATTGCTTACACATCCAAATGGTTTGAACCTCAAAGGCAAGGTTTTGCTATGGGTATTTTTGGTGCGGGCAATGCCGGCGCAGCAGTAACTAAATTTGTAGCACCATCATTAGTTATTGCCTATGGCTGGCAAATGGTGCCAAAGGTCTATGCTATTTCAATGGTTATCGTTTTGATTCTTTACTGGATGTTTACTTATGAAGATCCAAGTCACAAAGTTTCATCAAACGTAACAATTAAGGATCAGCTGGCCATATTACAAGACCAAAAAATATGGAAATATATGCAGTATTACTCTTTGGTTTTTGGAGGCTTTGTTGCTCTGTCCTTATGGATGACAAAATATTACATAAATGAATATGGATTTGAGCTTACCACTGCAGCTCTTATGGCATCAATATTTGTTTTACCTTCGGGAGTTATTCGTGCACTCGGAGGGTGGTTTTCTGATAAATATGGCGCATATAAAGTCACCTGGTGGGTTATGTGGGTTTCAGTTGTGTGCTTATTTTTCATGTCTTACCCTCAAACTGCTTTGATAGTTCAAACAACCAATGGAGAGGCTATGTTTGATATTAGTCTCAATATTTGGGTTTTTACTGCACTTCTCTTTGTACTTGGCATTGCCTGGGGCTTTGGCAAGGCCTCTGTATTTAAATTTTTGTCTGATGAGTACCCAGAGAACATAGGCGTTGCTTCAGGAATTGTTGGTCTTGCAGGCGGTCTAGGTGGCTTCTTATTGCCAATTATGTTTGGCGTTCTAATTGACTTTACTCACATAAATTCAGTCATATTTATGCTTCTATACGGTGCCGCTGGTGTTTCACTGATTTTGATGCATTTCACCTTTAGCAAGGAAGAGAACGAGAGAAAAATACATGAGGCTAACGAGACTGTACTTGAAGAATATAAAAACACTCATGGAGAGGAAGCACTATTGTCTGTCCGTGCAATATTAGAACAAGCTGATTTAATCGAAGAGCTAAATCAAAGATATAACGACTATAAAGAAAAACATAAAAAACCATAACTTAACAATACTGAGGAATGAATGATGGCGGAGAACTTAATCGGTTGGGATCCAGATAACGAATCAAAATGGAAGAATGAGGAAGAGGTAATAGCCAGAAGAAATCTTTGGATCTCAATTCCAAGTTTATTGTGCGGCTTTGCAATATGGTCTATGTGGAGCATTATAACCGTTCAGATGCTAAATACTGGATACGGTGGGTTTAATCAGTCACAACTTTTTACATTGACTGCAATTGCCGGTCTTTCAGGTGCAACGTTAAGAATTCCTTCAACCTTTTTTATCCGTTTGGCAGGTGGCAAAAATAGCATCTTTATAACTACATTGCTTCTCATATTGCCGGCAGCAGGAGTTGGAATCGCCCTCTCAAACCCGAATACACCATTTTGGCATTTTCAAATTCTCGCCTTACTTTCAGGAATTGGAGGAGGTAATTTTGCGTCATCTATGTCAAATATCTCATTCTTCTTTCCTAACAAAATACAAGGATATGGTTTGGGTATGAATGCAGGCCTAGGAAACTTTGGTGTAACTGCTACACAAATTCTTATCCCTCTTGCGATGACATTTGCGATAGTATCATTTGATCCTCAAACACTTCAGATTGCCTCAGGAACACTAATCGGGAAAATTCCTTCCGGCACTCAAACATACTTACAAAATTCTGGTTATCTCTGGCTAATTATATTAATTCCAGTTGTTATTTCATCCTGGATTGGCATGAACAATATTGTTGATGACCATGTCTCGCCCAATATCGGTTCACTATCTAGTGCTATTTTTAAAATCATTGTGATGTTGACTATTGGTCTAATAACTGCTTCATTTGGATTGTGGCTGCTGCTTCCAAAAGTAGCAAATGGCTCCGGATGGTTAATTAATAAATGGGTAGTGCTGCCTATCGTTATTGCACTTACAGTTGGATGTCTTAAGTTGTTACCTCTAGGCTCAGACTACAAAAAGAATATCTCACGTCAATATCAAATTTTCGAAAACAAGCATACATGGGCAATGACAATTATCTACACAATGACGTTTGGGTCATTTATTGGTTACTCTGCTGCATTAGCATTGTCAATTAAAGTTATCTTTGGTTTTCAACACCTCGTAATCGATGGTGTTATGACACACAATATGGTTAATCCAAATGCTCCATCAGCACTTTCTTATGCTTGGATGGGTGCTTTTGTTGGTGCGCTTATTAGACCTATTGGAGGCACCATAGCAGACAAAATAGGTGGTGCAAAAGTTACTCAGATTATCTCAGCTATCATGGTGGCTTCATCGCTTGGAGTGGCGTATTTTATGAAGCAAGCTTATGTGTCAGCAAATCCAGAGGTTTACTTTTTTCCATTCTTGGCTTTGTTTGTTGTTCTATTTGCAGCAACTGGCGTAGGCAATGGTTCAACATTTAGGACAATTTCACAGGTATTTAATAAAGAACAGAGGGGTCCAGTATTAGGCTGGACTTCTGCAGTAGCAGCGTATGGAGCATTTATCATACCCAAAGTTTTTGGGGAGCAAATAAAAGCTACAACACCTGAAAACGCACTCTATGGTTTTGCGACATTCTATCTAATCTGCATGGTAATCAATTGGTGGTTTTATCTGCGCAAAAAAGCGGAATTTCAAAACCCATAACAAATACTAACTCAAAACAATCATAACGGAGAAATAAATGAGCCATTTCTTAGATCGACTTAAGTACTTCAATCGCATTGAATCAACTTTTTCAAAGGGTCACGGCATTGTTACCAAAGAAAACAGAGAGTGGGAAGATGTATATAGAAATCGTTGGCGTCATGACAAAGTTGTAAGGTCAACGCATGGCGTAAATTGTACTGGCGGGTGTTCGTGGCAAATATTTGTTAAAAACGGCCTTGTTTCCTATGAAATGCAACAAACAGACTACCCTAGAACACGTGAAGACTTACCCAATCATGAGCCGAGAGGTTGTCAGAGAGGTGCTTCTTTTTCATGGTACCTATATAGCCCACATCGAATTAAATACCCATTAATTCGTAGCCGACTACTTGAGCTCTATCGAACAGAACGAAGTAAAGGGAAGAATCCTGTCTCAGCATGGGAATCTATCCAAACTAATAAACAAAAACGTGATCAATATGTTAGTGTGCGTGGCCTTGGAGGTTTTGTCCGCTCGAACTGGGATGAAGTAGTGGAAATAATCGCTGCTGCAAATATCTACACAATAAAAAAATGGGGGCCTGATAGAATCTATGGCTTCAGTCCAATTCCAGCAATGTCGATGGTTTCATATGCAGCTGGCTCAAGATATTTATCATTAATAGGTGCAGCGGTTGGCTCTTTCTATGACTGGTATTGTGACCTTCCTCCATCATCTCCTCAAGTATGGGGAGAACAAACGGATGTTCCAGAGTCAGCAGACTGGTTCAACTCGAAGTACATTATTATCTGTGGAGCAAACTTGCCCATGACAAGGACTCCAGACGCACACTTTGCAGTTGAAGCACGCTATAACGGAACAAAAATTGTATCAATGGCTCCAGATTATGCAGAGTATGTTAAGTTTGCTGATCTATGGATGCCAGTTAAGCAAGGCACAGATGCAGCAGCATTTATGGCAATGGGTCATGTAGCCCTCAGAGAGTTTCATGTTGATAATCAAGACCCTTACTTTGTAGAATACGCTCGCAGTTTTACTGATTTTCCTATGCAAGTAATTTTAGAAAATGTAGATGGGAAGATTGTGACGGGAAGATTTCTGCGTGCATCAGATTTTGACAAAAACCTCGGAGAACAGAACAACCCTGAATGGAAAACAATAGTTTATGATTCTCTATCTAAATCATTTGTTGCGCCAAACGGTTCAGTTGGTTTTCGCTGGGGAGAAGAGGGAAAATGGAATATTCTAGAAGAGTCTGCAGGCAATAATATTGAAGCAGAACTCAGCTGTATCAATTCAAATGATTGTGTTGTTGATGTGACATTTCCTCACTTTAATCCAAGCGAGGGGGATTCATTGGTTCGAAAAATTCCTGCACGTAATCTTAAGCTTGCATCTGGCAAAGAAGTGATGGTTACCTCAGTCTGTGATCTTCAAATCGCTCAGTATGGTATTGACCGTGGATTGGGCGATAACTTAGCCACATCTTACGATGATGAAAGTATTCCATATACACCCGCATGGGCTGCAAAAATTACAGGAGTACCTGCACAAGACTTAGAAGTAACTGGACGTGAATTTGCTGAAAATGCTTCTAAAACTTGTGGCAAATCAATGGTAATACTGGGTGCCGCTATTACGCACTGGTACCACTCTGATATGCACTACCGTGGAATAATGAACCTACTTCACATTTGTGGCTGCGTAGGACAATCTGGAGGAGGATGGGCGCATTATGTAGGACAAGAAAAGCTCCGCCCACAAGCTGGATGGGCACCAATTGCCTTTGGTTTAGACTGGAATCACCCACCACGCCATATGGCTTCAACCACCTACTGGTATTTTCATACTGATCAGTGGCGTTATGAACGCGTTGAGGCTGATGACTTATTGGCTTCAACTGCCAAAGCTAAATACAAGGGGTATCAACTAGCAGATTACAATGTTGCTGCTCAGCGTATGGGATGGACTCCGTCAATTCCGCACTTTAATCAAAACCCATTAAAACTTGCCAAAGAAGCCGAAGAGGCTGGGGCGAAAGACGAAGAGGCTGTTTCCAAATATGTGGCAGAAAAACTTCAAAATGGAGATCTAAACTTTGCCTATGAAGATATCGATGCAGAAGAAAACTTTCCAAGGAATTTATTTGTTTGGCGCTCTAATTTAATTGGCAGTTCTTCAAAAGGCCATGAATATTTTCTTAAACACTTACTGGGCACCCAAAATGGAGTTCTTAGTGATGGAACTGAAGGAGAGTCATGCAAGGAAATTAAATGGCATAAAGAAGCTCCTACAGGCAAGTTAGACCTTATGGTTGATATTAATTTTCGCCTTAATTCTACAGGAGCCAACTCAGATATTGTCCTACCAACGGCAACATGGTATGAAAAGGCTGACCTAAATACTACCGATATGCATCCATTTATCCATCCTCTCGGTAAGGCTGTTGATCCCGCATGGGAGTCTCGCTCCGACTGGGATATTTTTAAGAGTATCGCTAAAAAATTCTCTGAACTATCAGAAGGAACTTTGGGCGTACAAAAGGATGTTGTTTCATTGCCAATGCAGCATGACACAGCTATGTCACTTGCGCAACCATTTGGAGAAGTGAAAGACTGGAAAAAAGGAGAATGCGATGTAATTCCTGGAAAAACTGCTCCAATATTTAAGGTTGTTGAGAGAGATTTTCCTAATACTTATGCTAAGTTTATTGCGCTCGGTCCACTTATGAAAAAATTTGGCAACAACATCAAAGGAATTGACTGGAATACAGATAAAGAAGTTGATGAAATTGCCTCGTACAACGGCGTAATTAAAGAAGATGGCATCTCCAAAGGAATGCCTTCACTGGCTGAAGATATTCATGTTTGTGATGCCATTATGCGTATGGCTCCTGAAACAAATGGAGAGGTAGCGCATAAGTCATGGTCTAGTCAATCTGTAAAAACAGGAATTGATCATTCGCACTTATATAAAGGTCGCCAGGAAGACAAAATCACCTATAGAGATATTGTTGCTCAGCCTCGTAAAATTATTACTTCCCCAACTTGGTCAGGCATTGAGTCCGAAGAAGTAAGTTATAACGCTTGCTATACCAACCTTCATGAAAAAATTCCGCTAAGAACCTTAACTGGTCGTGCACAATTCTATCAAGACCATGAATGGATGCTAGACTTTGGCGAAGGCCTATGTGCCTATAAGCCAGCAATTGATATGAAAGCGGTTAACTCGGTTCCAGAAAACATTAAGAGCAAACCGCACTTAATTCTTAACTGGATTACACCGCATTCAAAATGGGGAATTCACTCTACATATCAAGACAACTTAAGAATGCTTACACTGTTCCGAGGCGGTCCATATTTTTGGATTTCAGAAGAAGATGCTAAGTCAATTGGTCTAATAGACAATGACTGGGTAGAGGCAGTTAATGCTAATGGAGCAACCGTTGCTAGAGTAGTTGTCTCGCAAAGGGTTCCAAATGGAATGGCCATGATGTATCACGCTCAGGAAAAAAATATAAATGTGCCAGGTTCACCGTCTACAGGAAAGCGAGGAGGTATATTGAATTCCGTTACTAAGACCGTACTAAAGCCTACACATATGATTGGTGGGTACGCGCAACTATCTTACGCTTTTAATTATTACGGACCTATAGGCTCTAACCGTGATGAACGGGTTGTGGTGCACAAAATCGACCAAGATGTGGACTGGCTTGAAAGGAGCCTAACCCCTGAAAAAGAGACGCAAAAAAACCCTCTAGGCATTAATAACTAAATTAGGAGAAAGAATGAAAATTCGAGCACAAATTTCAATGGTTCTGAACTTAGACAAGTGTATTGGTTGTCATACTTGTTCTGTAACCTGCAAAAATATTTGGACTAGTCGCAAGGGAGTTGAATATGCCTGGTTCAATAACGTAGAGTCAAAGCCTGGAATTGGATTCCCGAAGAACTGGGAAGATCAAGAAAAATGGAAAGGAGGCTGGAAAATTAACAATAATAAACTTGAGCTTAAAGCGGGAGGAAGAGCTAAAAAGCTAATAAATCTTTTTGCCAATCCAGACATGCCTCAGATTGATGATTATTATGAACCTTTTGATTATAAATATCAAAATCTTCAATCCTCCCCTTTAGTTGAGGCAACGCCTACAGCTAGACCAGTATCTCAAATTACTGGAAAGGACATAGAAAAAATTGAGTGGGGGCCAAATTGGGAAGATGACTTGGCAGGTGAGTTTAAAAACCGTTCGCAAGATGTCAACTTTAATAATATTGACAAACAAATGTATAAGGATTTTGAAAACACATTTCATATGTACCTTCCTCGTCTATGTAACCACTGTTTAAATCCGTCATGTATTGCATCATGCCCATCTGGCTCGATCTATAAACGAGAAGAGGATGGAATTGTATTAGTTGATCAAGATAAATGCCGTGGCTGGAGGATGTGTGTGTCTGGCTGCCCCTACAAAAAAATCTACTACAATTGGGAGTCTGGCAAATCTGAAAAATGCATTGGATGCTATCCAAGAATTGAATCAGGAATGCCTATGGCATGTGCAGAATCATGTGTAGGACGTATTAGATATGTTGGAGTTATGCTTTATGATGCTGACAAAATAAGCGAAGCTGCTGCAACCCAAAATAAGGAAGATCTTTATGAAGAGCATTTAAAAATATTTTTAGACCCTAATGATCCAGAGGTAGTTAAGCAGGCCTTAAAAGACAACGTTCCTCAATCATGGATTGATGCGGCTAAAAAGTCTCCCGTATATAAAATGGCTAAAGAGTGGAAAATCGCATTCCCCATCCATCCTGAATATCGAACACTTCCAATGATGTGGTATGTTCCTCCGTTGTCTCCAGTTCAAAGCCAAGTTGACAAGGGAAATCTGGAGACAGAAAAAAATGGCGTTATACCTACAGCCAAATCTTTACGAATGCCTGCACAATATCTTGCGAATATGTTTACAGCTGGTGATGAAAAACCAATCCTAAACTCCATTACTAAGCTGCTCGCAATGCGGGTACATCAGCGAAATAAAGCTATAAATGGAGAAGGCGATGAAGGCGCCTTAAGTGCATCAGGACTTAGCACTGAACAAGCTGAAGAAATGTATCGCTATCTTGGAATAGCTAACTATGAGGATCGTTTTGTAATTCCAACATCGCATGAAGAAATTCGAAACGAAGACCCTTATGGGTTTCAAGGTATAAATGGATTTAGCTGGGGCAATTCAAGCTCACATGGCGCAAAAGGGGGTAGAGGTTTTAGTCTCTTTCCAACACCACGCAGAAACTCTGTAATCCCAGTAGAGACGATACCGCACAACAAAACCAAAGGGGAATAGTATGAAACTATATAAAATCTTATCAAAACTTCTCGACTACCCCGAAAGAGAAATTATCGACAACTTGGATGAGTTGATTGAAATTATTAATAACTCTTTCGAAATTAATCAAATAGAAAAAGAATCTTTGGTGACGTTTATCAACTGGATGAGCAAACATAGCGTCATTGAGATCCAGCAGGAGTATGTCAAAACTTTTGATATGATTCCAGATCACAGTCTTCATTTGACACATCATATTTTTGGAGATGACAAAGCAAGAGGTCCTGCACTTATTGATTTAAATGAGCACTTTAAAAGTGAAGGATTTGAGATGAAGCAAGGAGAGATACCAGACTACCTGCCGCTAATATTAGAGTATATATCAACACTCAATGAAATTGAGGCTGGCACCTTTTTAGCTGATGCCAATAAAATTGTAAAGATCCTTACAAAAAACTTATCTAAAGCCAATAGTCCTTTTTCGGAGCTAACAAAAATACTTGAAAATCGTGTTCGTAGAGCAGAACTAACTTAAGGGAGATACTAATGAGTATGACATTACATAATTTTGCATTTGGTGTTTATCCGTATATCGCTGGAACAATCTTTTTATTGGGAAGCTGGATTCGATTTGACCGAGAGCAATATACTTGGAAGACTGACTCATCTCAACTACTAGAAAGCAAAATGCTGAAAATTGGAAGTAATATTTTCCATGTAGGGATTATTGGCATCTTTTTTGGCCATGCTTTGGGTATGCTCTTGCCTCATAGCTGGTGGCAGCTCATTACAACAGACATACAACACCAATACATAGCAATTTATTCTGGAGGTATATTAGGGGTGATGGCACTATTTGGAGGATTTTTGCTATTTATTAGGCGCATTTCAAATGA
>DQME01000117.1 GCA_015659815.1 Gammaproteobacteria bacterium
AAAACCAATACTAGTCATCCCCAGAAAAAATTCCTAACAAATGAAGAAGGCTCAAGAATAGGTTATAAATTGAGATGAAAAGAGTAACGGTCGCCATTATGTAATTAGTTTCACCACCATGTATGATGTTTGAAGTCTCAAACAAAATAAGGCCACTCATTAGCAGAATGAATGCAGCAGAAACAGCTAAAGATAGTGCCGGTATGGAGAATAGGATAGCACCTATACCCGCTAAAAACGCGACCACAATGCCTGCTGTTAGAAAACCAGACATAAAGTTAAAGTCTCTTCCAGAGGCAATAGCATAAAAAGACAGAGTTAAGAATATAATTCCTGTACCACTCATTGCCATTGCCACTAACTCAGAACCATTTGAAAAAGCAGTGGTATAGGCTCCAATGACTGGACCAAGCGTAAGACCCATAAAACCTGTCAGCGCAAATACAGCTAAAATACCGAATGCAGAGTTTCTCAGCCTTGTTACCAAGAACAATAAGCCAAAATATCCGACAAGAGTAATCAGGAGTCCAAAATGCGGCAAATTTAGCGACATAGAAAGGTACGCCATAAGGCCACTAAACAATAAGGTCGCTGATAGTAACTGGTAGGTATTTCTCAATACGCTATTTATTACAATTCTTCTCGATGAGGTAGTTACATTTGTATTCATAGTTTATTCCTTTAATTTAAAATATTAATAAGCTGTATTATAAATACATGATGAGGACAGTTCAAATTAATTATTTCCGAAAAAAATTATGAAACTAATATTGGGTTTAGGGAATACAGGGCTCTCAGTCGCCAGATTTCTATCACATATGGGTATAGATTATAGGATTGCTGATAGTCGTACTGAGCCACCTTTACTAGAACGATATAGTTTCAATTCAAGACCTATCTTAGGTGATTGGAGTAAGGATTTGTTGGAAGATGTTGATGAAGTATATATTAGTCCAGGAATTGCTAAAACAGAATCTATCTATGCCTGGTCCCTAGAGCTAGGTATACCTGTTGTTAGTGATATTGAATTATTTTCTAGGCAGGTTAAGTCTCCAGTTATTGGTATAACCGGTTCAAATGGTAAGTCAACAGTTACAAAGCTATTGGGCGAGATGATTGAAAATTCAGGGTTTAAAGTTGCCGTTGGTGGAAACCTAGGTAGGCCGGCTCTTGACTTGTTAGACGATGACGTTGATTTTTATGTTTTAGAGCTCTCAAGTTATCAGCTGGATTATACGAACACAATTAACCTGTTTGTGGGCGTAGTTCTTAATATTTCACCTGACCATCTAGATAGATACGATAATTTCGAGGCCTATATTTCTTCAAAACTGAGCATTTATAAACATTGCCAACACACAATTGTTAACAAAGATGAATTTCACACAAAGGATATTTTAGCTAACAATTACTTTAGTATGAATATCCCACAAGATCCAAAAAATTTTGGAACCGTTGTATGTCACGAGGGCCGATACCTACTACATGGCGAAGATTCATTGATAAATGCTAATGAAATAAATATTCCAGGAGAACACAATATCGCTAATGTATTGGCTGCTTTAAGTGTTGGAGAAATATTGGGATTGCCAATAAAATCAATGATCTCTGCAGTAACAAAATTTACCGGGCTTGAGCATCGACTGGAAATAGTGAATACTGTAAACAATATTGATTACTATAATGACTCTAAAGCAACTAATGTTGTCTCAGCAATAACTGCAATACGTGCACTAGTTGGTGGCTACCAAGACATAGTCCTTATAGCTGGAGGGATTGCAAAAAAAGAAGACTATTCAGAGTTATTTAACTTAATAAATGATAAAGTTGGGCACGTCGTCCTAATAGGCGTTAGTGCTGAATATATATCTGGAGGCATAAAAAGTGACAAAATTAATTTTGCCAATTCAATGAATGAGGCTGTTGAGATCGCCTCTGGTTTGATTGAAAGTGGAGTGGTATTGCTTTCACCTGCCTGCGCTAGTTTTGACATGTTTGACAATTTTGAACAGCGCGGACGTGTATTTAAAAAGTCAGTTGAAATGTTAAGATAGGCCTAACTTATTAGTTTTTTCTTTAATGTAATCAATAGATATATGGGGGTCTATTTCTTTGATAATCAGCGCGTCATTTTCAGATTTTAGCCAAGTGCACTGTCTTTTACAAAGCTGTCTTGTTGCAATAATGGCCTTTTCAATCATTGAGTTTCTATCAATTTGGCCATTTAAATATTGCCAAGCTTGTCGATACCCAACACATCTAATAGATGCAAGATTTTCATGTAATTTTGGATTCTTATATAAATTCTCAACTTCTTCTAAAAATCCATCATCAATCATTTTTAAGAACCTGTGCTCTATTCTTTCATGAAGCAAATCTCTGTCTGGCATTAAGATAATCTTGATAATGGGGTTATTAATTGTTGTTATCTTGCTTCCCTGAAGCTCAGTAATGGTTTTGCCGGTCAGATAATGTACTTCAAGAGCTCTAGTTATTCTTTGTGAGTCATTTTTGTGTATTCTTTTAGCTGCAATAGCGTCAATATCGTAAAGTTGGTTGTGTAAAGCAACAGACCCTTTTTGCTGTAATAATAGGTTAAAAGTTTCTCTTGAGTCTTTAGTAGATTCTGGTAACTGCGACAGTCCGTGCTCTAGGGCATTGAAATAGAATGAAGTTCCTCCTACAAGTAGCGGAGTTTGTTTTTTATTGAATGATTGCTCAATATGATATTTTGCATCGTTCGTAAACTCGTATGCTGAGTATGATTCGTCTGGGTTCAAAATATCTACCAAATAGTGAGGGTACTTATGAAGTATATTGGGATTAGGCTTTGCTGTCCCAATATCCATACCTTTATATATTAGGGCAGAGTCAACACTTATTAAACGGGCACTAATAAGGTTACTAATGTCGATTGCAAGGTCAGTTTTACCAGATGCAGTTGGGCCCATCAAAAAAATAACTGGTTTATCTGTTATTGAATTCATGTGGCAGTTTAGGTTGAACTTTTAGTAAATTTCGACATGAAATAGTAAGGGCTAATTCGTTTGAACTACATTATAATGCGCAGATTGAGTTTTATATATATAAACGTATGTTTACAGTAGAAAATCAAATTAGTGGAAAAGCATTCTCTGTGAGTGATGATGTGAGCATTTTGGATGCTGCTATATCTAGCGGAATAAACTTTCCTTATGGCTGTCAGAAAGGTTTTTGCGGACAATGTAAGGCAACAATTATTGAAGGTGAAGTTGGCTACGATGGCGATATTCCAAATGCTATAACAGCCCAAGAAGTTAATGATGGAATGGCATTGTTATGTCAATGTAAAGCTAAAACCGATATTAAGTTAGCCGTTTCTGAGTTAGACAGTGTAACTGACATAGCACTAAAAATGCTGCCATGCAAGGCTGAGTTTATTAATAAGCTTAATGATGATGTGGTTCAGTTGTTTTTAAAGATACCTGGTTCTGAGTCTTTGCAGTATCTGGCTGGTCAATATATTGACTTGATTCATCCTGAATTTGAGCCCAGAGCTTTTTCTATAGCAAATGCTCCGGTAAACTCTAGTACAATTGAACTGCACATTCGTATAGTCGATGATGGCAAGTTTACAAATTATATCTTTAATGAGTTAGAGGAGAAATCATTACTAAAAATTGAGGGCCCCAAGGGCGGTTTCTATTTTAGGGAGGATAGTGATATGCCAATCATTTTAGTTGCTGGTGGTACTGGTTTTGCTCCCATAAAAGCTATTGTTGAGCACATGATAACAGTTGGCATTGAAAGAGAGGTATTCATTTATTGGGGAGTGAGAGATGAACCTGATATCTATATGAGCATTCCAGAAAAATGGTCGCGTATACATAAAAATATACATTTTGTCCCAGTACTATCCGAGCCAAATATAAAATGGAATGGCAGAGTAGGGTTTGTACATGAAAGCGTGCTACAGGATTTCGAAGATTTGAGTAAATATGAGATATATGCCTGCGGACCACCAATTATGGTTGAATCTGCAGCAAATACATTTGTTAAACATGGCATGAAAAAAGATAAATTTTACTCAGATGCTTTCGAATTTGCATTTGAAATGTAGAGGTAGATATGAGCGATATGCAAGAACATTTAAGAGTTCAATTGGAAACAACATTGAGCCCCAGTCATCTTGAGGTTATCAATGAGTCACATCAGCACTCTGGACCAGATAACGAGTCACACTTTAAGTTGATTGTGGTTAGCAATTACTTTTCTGATCTTAAGTTAATTGATAGGCATCGCTTTATTAATAAATTATTTAAGGAAGAGTTAGGGCATATACATGCACTAGCAATGCATACATATACAGCAGAAGAGTGGGAATTACGCCAAAGCGCGCCAGACTCACCTAAATGTGCCGGCGGATCAAAGTCATAATTTTGTTTAGGCCGTTTTGTTATTTATTGACCTTGTTATTGTTCTCGTGTGAGACTACTACAATATCTTCAATGATAACATCAGATCAAGTTAATAATATCTACAATGTTGAGGCTGTTGAGGCTGTTGAGGCTGTTGAGGCTGTTGAGGCTGTTGAGGTTATTGAGGCTATTGAGGCTATTGAGGCTATTGAGGCAATTGAGGCTATTGAGGCTGTACATTTAACTGATATATCTAATAAGTCTATCGAAATTCCTAGCTTTATTAAAGATAGCCAAGAAGAAGATAAAATAAGTTTGGTTGATGAGGTGTTAGACTCTGAACTTGTTGCCACTATCGCTGAGCCGGTAATTGAAGACAGTTTGTGGAAATATATTTCAAACAGATATTCTCTTGATGTTTACCATAATTCAAAAATAGATGAACATGTTTCTTGGTTTAGAAAAAATCCTGGCTACTTAAATAGGGTTAGCGCCAGAGCTGAGCCTTACCTATATTTGATTGTAGAGGAACTAGAAAAATCTAACGTGCCAATTGAAATTGCTTTACTGCCAATAGTAGAGTCTGCTTTTTATCCCTTCTCGTACTCGCACGGAACCGCCTCAGGGCTATGGCAGTTTATACCATCTACAGCAAAACTTTATGGCCTGCAAGATAATTGGTGGCGAGATGATAGGCGTGATGTAGTTGCTTCAACAAGAGCAGCAATAAGGTATCTGCTTAATCTGAATAAAATTTTTAAAGGGGACTGGTTATTGTCAATTGCGGCATACAACTCTGGACCAGGAAGAGTCCAAAGAGAAATTAGAAAGAATAAAGAGTTAGGGTTGAAGACAGATTTTTGGAATTTAC
>DQME01000105.1 GCA_015659815.1 Gammaproteobacteria bacterium
AAAAAAAGGGCGGTTAATAACCGCCCTTTTAGCTTATTTCAGCTTCTTATGTTGATTAGTTAACACCATAGGTAAGATTTATGAAAATATATCTTCCGAAGGCATCAAAAAAGGCAGGGAAGGTATTACCATTTCCCGGAGCCGTTCCTGCATCAGAAGTATATCCTGGTTCTTTGTCCATCAAATTACTAACACCCACAGTTAGTTTCGTGTCTTTAAGGCCATAATAATTTGCAGTTAAATCAAAATACGTAAAGGAGTCAAAATCAATTTTATTAGCATTTAGATCGCTTGTTTTTCCTAAATGTCTGAGACCAAGCACAATATCTGTATCACGAGCAGTGGATAGAGTTGCGGTATAAGTGCCCATAAAGTCCGGCATTGGGTTTTTACCACATGAACCACCCCAATTGCCAGCACAAGTAATAGCGCTTTCTCCAGGGAGTTCTATTATTTCATAGCTGTTCAAGAAAGTACTGACCCCTTCTAAGGCGAGTGAGCCAAATCTGGTGTCCATTGAATAATCAAAGATGATATCAACACCTCTTGTGGATTCTTCACTAATGTTAGTTAACTGGGTGCTAATATAGCCACCAGTTAGCCACAACGTTCCATTGCTTGGATGTCGATTGATTAGATCACAAAATCCTGCTGCTCCAGTTTCGATACATTTATCTAAAGCAGTTTTTGCACTGACATTACCAATACCGTCTTCAACAGTGATATCAAAATAATCGATTGTCAAAGCCAAACCTGGGAATCGATCTGGTGTAAGTATTACCCCAGCAGTAAATGATTCTGATTCTTCAGGCAATACATTTGGATTACCACCGCCTCTAATGTTGTATTGATCAGCTGGTGATTTTAGATCTGTGCCATAAAGACTTGCAGAAAGACCAGTCAGCGCACATGCAGCTGCTGATGCTATTGGTGCTGCACCTGTGTCTGGATCCATTCCGCAAGGGTCATAATCTAGATCGACAAGACCATCAGATACCGCACTAAACATTTCACCTATCGTTGCATGTCGTTGGGCAGTTTGGAATGAAGCTCTTAGTGAGACATTCTCATTAACGGTCCAGTAAGCACCAACTTTAAAGGCTTCAGTGTCCGCACCAGTTGAGTAATCTGCAAAACGAGCACCTATATCCATACTGAGGTTATCTCTGATTGGTAAAGCCATTTCAAAGAACACTTCATCGACATCATATTCACCTGCTAGCGGCAATGTGGCGCCACCAGAACCTGATCTGTCTCCCGTTCTACTTGGTAAGTCAGGCCTGTAATCTGAACTCATTTTCTTATTTTCGAATCCAACAACAAGCTGTGCATTGCTCGGTGCTTTAGGAAATGAAAAACCGAGTTCGCCAGTCGCATATCCAGCGACGATAGTTTGCGATAGATTACCGTTAATATAGGTCGCATTTGCAATGTAGTTTTGAAGTTCTTGACCTCCATCCCATACTCCTTGCAGTCCACCATCGCCTGGAAGACCTCCATTGAATAAGGGATAAGGCATACAAGATGAGTCAGTGCCGTTCAAAGCAGAAACACATGTCGGTACACCATTAACTGAAATAATATCAACGGCTCTGTTGATGGCGGTAACTGATAAATCATTTCTGTATTCGTTTTGGTAGTCAACTCGAGTGGCTTGAACATTAAGATCATATGACCAATTGTCATTGAAATCTCCTCTGATACCAGCAGTGTTAACAAAGTTCTTATAGAAGAACGCACCTTGTCTTGGGTTACCTTCAACATTACGTTTGAGGTGATAAGTTGGGGCACCGTAATCGATAATATCCCCATTACCCACAGCAATATCTAAACCTGAAATGTAGGCCAAGGCTGCTGCACTGGATGCAAAATCTGGGGCATGGTCTCCACCCATTCCAACCCATTGTCCGCAAAGCACTCCATATTGTTGTGCTGACATGAGAGGGTTATAACAAGGAAAGCGAGTAATGTTTCCAAACGTTCCTGAATAAGCAATTTGTGCAACTGATTCAGATTTCATGTATCTGGATTCTACATACGCCGTAACATTATCAGTGATGTCATAATGGCCAAATAGACCGGCGTTATAACGAGTATCAGGTCTTTGGAAATAATTTGTAGGGTTGTAGTTATAAGCTTGTCCAGCTCTGGGAACGAGAGTATCACCCACTATTTTATGATCAAGCCTTGGAGAGGTTCCATCAGCTAGTGTAAAACCATAGGCTCCGTATAACCCAAAATCAGCAAACCGCCCTGGAGGGATAGTTGAAGAACCACCACAACCAGAATACCCACTTCTTAAGGCACATGCACTGATGTCATATTCACCTTGAAGGATTGGATCTGTGTCAGTTTTTTCTACAAAAGCTGTCATATGTCCTCTTCCATTGTCGATATCACCACCAAAAGCGAATGCTACTTTTGTGGTGTCTCCAACAGTGATGCTCTTATCTGCCAATGCATAATCATATGATGCAACCAAATCTCTTAGTTCACTGTTGTCATTTTTATGCTGATAGAAACTATGAGTCACACTGGTTTTAAAGCCTTCAAAGTCCTCATCAAGAACGAAGTTAACAACTCCTGCGACAGCATCGGAACCGTACACAGAGGTTGCGCCCCCTGTTAGTACTTCTACTTTATCTAAAAGTAGCGTAGGGATACTGTTTAAGTCTGCACAGTTACCGCCACCAGTTGTTCCTGGGGCAAGCCGTCTGCCGTTTAAAAGTACTAGAGTTCTTCCACAACCCATATTTCTAAGATTGACAGAAGCAGTACCACTGGCACCATTGGCATTAGTAATACTTTGTCCAGGTGAAATTTGTGGTAAGTCATTTAGGTAATCTTCTACCCTAGTTAGTCCCCTGTTCTCTATGGCTGCGGCGTCTACGGTTGTTATGTGTGAAGAACTGACAATGTTTGAATCTTGGATTCTTGAGCCAGTTACTGTAATTTCTTCTACTTCGCCACTTTCTTCTTGAGCCATTAGTAAAGACGAGTTTACTAAAAAGAATGCCATAGGGTATATGACCAAAGAAAGCCGATGTAAAATAGATAATTTGGATTTATGCATTATTTCTCTCTCTAAATTTAAAATAGTTGTACATCTTGACAAATTTCTTGCAAAAAGTGTACTAGATATTTGCATTATATATATAACCACCAATTATGCATAACTATTGCTTTTAAAGTCTTGGATATGATGTTTATAAAAAAATTCATTTAGTAAACAACTCATTGAGCAATCTATTAAAAAACCATATGATTAACATAATTTATAAGACCATTAATGCATATAATATTAAATGATAACTAAGCATGAGTGAGCACATAATGTTTAAAACCCAAAGCGGCAAAAAATATAAGCAAAGAGATGGACTAGTAGCCATCAAAGATGGTATAAAAATCCAAAAGATAAATACCAATCAAACCGCAACAATAAAACCTAACTGGTTTAAGGTGCCGCTTCCTAAAGGGACTAATTTTCGTGATCTTAAGTCCATAGTTTCTGAATATAAACTTAATACAGTTTGTGAGGAATCAAAGTGCCCCAATATTGGAGAGTGTTGGAATCATGGAACTGCTACGTTAATGGTATTAGGTAGTGTCTGTACCAGAGCTTGTCGATTTTGTGCAGTTGATACTGGTAATCCAAAAGGTTGGTTGGATGTAGACGAGCCTGAGCATATCGCTAAAACTGTTGCATTTATGAACCTAGATTATGTGGTTGTTACCTCAGTAGATCGAGATGATCTTGAAGACGGAGGAGCAACCCATATTGCGTCTTGTGTTCTAGAGACTAAGAGACTTTGCCCAGATGTTATTATCGAGGTCTTATCACCAGATTTTAGAGGCAATGCAGAGCATTTAGATATTTTGCTGAACTCAGGCCTAGATGTGTTTGCACAAAATCTTGAAACAGTGAAAAGACTTACGCAAAGGGTTAGGGATCCTAGAGCAGGTTATGAGCAGACTCTTAAAGTACTTGAATATGCAGCCACACAGGGAATAACCACTAAATCTGGGTTAATGCTTGGTTTAGATGAAACCTTCGCAGAAGTGAAACAGACAATGATCGATCTGTTTAACTGTGGCGTCGAAATACTCACACTAGGGCAATACTTAAGACCCACTGTGAATCATTTGCCTGTTGAAGAATATATTAGTCCAGAGACTTTTAGAGATTATGAATTCTTGGGGCATCAGATAGGTTTGAAAGAAGTGGTCGCAGGTCCCCTAGTTAGATCAAGCTATCGTGCAGACCAGTCATACAAAAGATTAAATAAGCTAACCCATGATTAGACTGAGAAAAAACACACTAATCATTTTCAACTTTAGCATTGTCTTTTTATTGTCTTCAATGAATCTTAATGCAGCTCTTCTTGTTAGTGAAAGAGAGATTGAAGTTCAATCTGAACAGCAATGGGAGCAAATGATAAATTCTATCCCTATATCGAGAGACCTTAAAACAAGAACTTTGGTGCGGTGCGTTGCAAGAAACATCATTAAGCAAATCGAAGAACCCTATAGCAGCTTTGACTGGGAGATAGAAGTATTTCAAGATTCTGATGCTAATGCTGTGGTGCTTCCTGCGGGTAAGATAGGTGTTAATACAGGTCTTTTTGAAGTGGCGAGTAACCCTAATGAGTTGGCCGCTGTTATTGGCCATGAGATAGCTCATGTAACTAATAAGCACAGTTATGAGCGAGCTAAACGAGCAAAACGAACACAAGTAGGAGCACTTATAGGTTCAGCTGTGTTGGCAAGCAAAATAGCCAGTAAGCCGATCTATACACAATCTGATCTTTATGAAGCAAACAATAAAATTAGCGCGATCAATACTATGTCACAAGTTATGGCAACTTATGGATTGAATTTACCTTATGCAAGAGAGCAGGAATCGGATGCGGATAAAACCGGAATTATTTTGATGGCTAAAGCAGGTTTTAACCCCATAGCGACGATGAGCTTATGGAAAAAAATGAAGGCAAAAGATGCAGAAAAAAGGATGCCAGAATTTGCTAGCACACACCCTTCATCGGCTAACAGAATTAGTGGTCTTGCTAGCCAACTTTCTGAGGCGTTAGAGGCATACAACAAAGTTGAGAAAAAGCCGAATTGCAATTATTAATTATGATCCCTTTAGCTGATGATAATCCTACTCACTCCAAGCCAATCATTACGATTGGATTGATCGTAATTTGTTGCCTTGTTTTTTTATGGCAATTGGGTTTAGGGGAGTCCAATAGAGCTGCAATTCTTGCATTGGGGGTTATTCCTGCCAGTCTTTTGCAAGGGGCTTTATTACCTGAAGCTCTAAGATGGGTTGGCCCTGAGTTCACCTTAATCACTTCTATGTTTTTACATGGAGGGTTTATGCATCTGATTGGGAACATGCTTTATTTATGGATCTTTGGAGATAATGTGGAAGACATATTGGGCAAACCTGTGTTTATTATATTTTATTGTCTATGCGGAGTTGTTGCAGCATTGTCCCAGGCTTTGCCAGACCCCTCATCAACAATACCAATGATTGGTGCAAGCGGTGCTATATCAGGCGTCCTAGGTGCCTACATTGTTTTCTTTCCAAAAAAATCAGTCCGGGTCGCGATCCCCTTTGGTTTTTTTATCCAAGTTTTAAAGCTTCCAGCCTATGTGGTGTTATTATTCTGGTTTGTACTGCAATTGATTAACGGAGCCGGTGGAGGATCTGGAGGTGGGATCGCTTTTGGGGCCCATATTGGAGGTTTTGTAGCTGGTGTTATATTGGCACCAGTACTGGCTGTTATCAGGCGTAAAAAAATTAGATAACCTATTATTAAAGAAGGAGAACATGATGCCAAGACAATTGATTGTTAAAACCCTGTTTTTATTAATTCTTTGTATTCAGCCTACGATACTGTTTTCACACTCATTGGATGAAGTTATATCTGGTCATCATCGGTCTGAAGAAAACAAATCAAGAGATATTGATAGACACCCTAAAGAAACACTAGAGTTTTTTGGTATTAAGGAAGAGATGACGGTAGTCGAGGTTTGGCCATCAGCTGGATGGTACACAGAAATTATAGCCCCTTATCTTAATGATTCAGGTCAGTATATTTCAGCGTCTTTTGATATCAATTCTGACCGAGATTATTTTAAAAGAATGGCCCAACTTTTTTTAAGCAAGCTTAATGAGCATTCAGAATTATATGGCAATGTAGACCATGGAATTTTTGAGCTACCAGATCGAATTAAAATAACTGAACCTGGAACAGTTGATATGGTGCTAACTTTTCGAAATATCCACAACTGGATGGCAAGGGGTCAGGAGAAGATTGCTATGCAAGCATTTTTTGAAGTGCTGAAACCTGGTGGCAAATTGGGGGTTGTTGAGCACAGAGGAAATTCAGCCATTGCCCAAGACCCTAAGGCAACATCAGGTTATGTTAATGAAGCGTTTATGATTGAGCTTGCTGAATCAGTCGGTTTTGTCTTGGAGGCTTCATCAGAAATTAATGCCAACCCTAAGGATTCTAAGGACCATAGAGAAGGGGTTTGGACATTGCCACCAACGTATGAAAGTCTGAATGATGATGAGAAAATTGTGTTTAGTAATATCGGAGAAAGCGACCGCTTTACTTTGAGATTTAGCAAACCTTATTAACTTATGAGAGCATTGCCAACAATAGTGTTTTCTATTGCCTTGTTCTTTGTCAGTAATGCCTTTGCTGAGAAAGAGGCCACAGTGATTGTTATTTCTATGGATGGAATGCGACACGATATATCAAGGAGTGATGATTTAGATGCATTTAAGCGTATTGCAACAATGGGCCTGAAAGCAGATCATCTTATTCCGGTGTATCAATCCTCGACTTATCCTGCCCATGTTTCTATGGCAACCGGTGTCTATCCCGATCGTCATGGAATTCTTCACAATTCTTTTATAGATACCCAAAAGGGCCGATTCAGTTACGATGCCGATGCCAATTGGATTGAAGTGCCGCCCATATGGGTGCTGGCCGAGCAACAAGGTATCAAGTCCGCGGTTTTTTTCTGGGTGGGTTCTGAAACCGATTGGCATGGTGTCGGAGCCTCTTATCGCAAAGCCCCCTTTGATCCCAATATCAAAGAAGAACAAAAAATCGAGCAGATCCTTAA
>DQME01000144.1 GCA_015659815.1 Gammaproteobacteria bacterium
GCCCACCCTTGAATATTTAAATAGCCTGCCTAAATCTTTTACAACTTTTTTAATGTCTAGCTCACTAGAACTATAATGCATCATAATATTGCCAAGCGGGTCAATTAAAAATATAGACCCCTGCGGAAATTTAGAGAGCTTTTTACTTATAGATTGGCTAGGTTCTGCAATGAGTATGTTTTTTACTTTTTGTGCGCTATTACTTGTTAAGAGGATTAGTTGCAGTCTGCGCATGTCATCATTCATCAAAATACGAACAGTCTGTATTGACTTGAGTACATCTATACATGTATCGTCGCAATTATCAGTAGCATAGCTCAATGTCCAGATATTATTGAGAGTTCCCGGTGTTTCGTCAGAGAACACTATGTCTTTTTCGTTGGTGCTTATTATAGGGTTAACAAATTGGCCGTAATTAACAGTGCTCTGTGTAAATGATGTTGGGCTTAGGTAAAAGAACGCAGTACCTAAAGCTATGGGAAGCACAAAAGAGGCTAGTAAAAGCCACAACTCTTTCTTAGAATTCATACGGTTCCTTAAGATTAACAAAGCACGACATTATATGCTCTAAGTATTTATTTATCAATCTTGCTTATGGGCCTCTTACCACTATTCCGTTCTTAGACATGGCCGTCTTTGCCTCTTCAATTGTGTACTCTCCAAAGTGAAAAATACTCGCTGCAAGTACAGCGTCAGCGCCGCCCTCCGTAACCCCGACAGAGAGGTGAGAAAGGTTTCCTACGCCACCTGAAGCAATAACAGGCACTTGTACGGCATCAGATACCGCTCTGGTAAGAGCAATATCAAAACCATCCTTTGTGCCATCACGATCCATTGAGGTCAACAAGACCTCTCCAGCACCCTTGTCGCCTTCTGTCATTTGTACAGCCCACTGTATTGCATCTATACCTGTAGGTTTGCGCCCGCCGTGAGTAAATATCTCCCACCTAGGTGGTTGTTCAGAGACCTGCTTTGCGTCGATAGCGATCACAATACATTGCGACCCAAACTCTTCGCAAAGCGCCGGGATAAGCTCTGGGTTGATTATGGCTGCAGAATTAACAGCAACCTTGTCTGCGCCCGCATTAAGCATTGACCTAACGTCTTCTGCCTTACGTATACCCCCACCAACAGTTAACGGGATAAACACATGTTCTGCAATTTTTTCAACCATATGTGTTGTTGTATCACGATTCTCGTGTGAGGCTGTTATGTCTAAAAATGTAATCTCGTCAGCACCATCTCTATCATAACGCTTTGCCACCTCAACCGGGTCTCCGGCATCCTTAATATCAACAAACTTTACGCCCTTAACTACACGTCCATCTCTAACGTCAAGGCAGGGTATGATTCTTTTGGCTAAACTCATGGTAACTTAATTTTACCGTAACTTAAAAAGTTCGCTCGATATATATTATTTCTATGGGGGTCGTTATCAATTATTCTGCTCATCTTAAGCTAGATAAACATACAAAGCTAATAGCAAAAAAAGTGCTCTCTGGTTATTTTCTTCTCTGCAGGTATAATTAGCGCCTATGAATTTTCCCAAACACATCGCAATCATAATGGACGGTAACGGTCGATGGGCGCAGAAACGCCTTTTGCCAAGGGCTCGGGGACACCAAAAGGGTGTCAAGGCTGTGCGAGATACTGTAAGACATTGCTCTGAGAATGGGGTTGCCATGTTGACCTTGTTTGCCTTTAGTAGCGAAAATAAAAACCGATCCGGAGAAGAAGTTTTGACCCTAAGCAAACTTTTCTTAGCTGTTCTAAAAAGTGAAACATCGAAGCTACACAAAAACAATATAAAACTAAAAATTATTGGTGATATGTCTTTGTTCTCTAAAGAAATACAGGTTGCTGCTGCTAGTGCGATTGAACTGCTACAAAACAATACTGGAATGGCACTTGTTATTGCTGCTAACTATGGCGGTCAATGGGACATCACTCAGGCAACTAAGAAGGTTGCACAACTATGTGTCGAAGGGGAGATAGACTATAAAGATATAAGCTCTGATGATATCTCTAAACACTTGTCGTTGGCTAATGAACCTTCAGTTGATTTGCTAATTAGGACTAGCGGTGAGATTAGATTGAGCAACTTTCTGTTGTGGGATATAGCCTACAGTGAAATGTATTTTACTGATGTGTTATGGCCAGATTTTTCTGCATCTGAGCTTGATATAGCCGTAAAGACTTATAACCAGAGGCATCGCAGATTTGGAACTAGGCAGGAAAAAGCACAATGACTAGCGCCTTACAAAGAGTTGTCACTGCTATGATTGCTGCACCGCTTTTTATTTGGGCTGTTTTCTCCATGCCTTCAGATTACTTTTCTTACTTGTTACTGTTCCTTGTAGCGCTAGGCTCTCTGGAGTTTTCTAAACTAATTAAATTGCGCAGCCCCTACTCTAGGATCACGTACTCTGTATTTATTATTACTGTAGCGCTTTTCGTTAACAGCCTAGAGAGTGTAGTGCCCTTCGTTTTGTCTTTATCCCTTGTTTGGTGGGTCATAAATCTGTATTGGGTAGTGAGCTATCCTAACAAGACCTCGTTGTGGTTTGATCCTTTTGTAGTCAGAGTGCTCAGTGGCCTGATGTTGCTTATTCCAATGTGGATTTCTCTAAGCTATTTACACCGAGTCTATGGGCCAGAATGGTTCCTTCTCTTGATGCTAATTGTTTGGGCAGCTGACTCAGGTGCATATTTTACTGGTAAGTCAATAGGAAAGCACAAACTGTCGCCTAATGTCAGTCCGGGAAAAACTATAGAGGGCCTTTTAGGTGGTGTAGTATTTTCAATTGCCGCTCTGATTTTATTTGTAACCCTATCTGAAGAAGGTCAAAAAATTGATACGCCTGAGTATGTTGGGTATTTTTTCCTGGTGATTATTATCGGCCTTGTGTCAGTACTTGGAGACCTTTATGAAAGTCTGTTTAAGCGCGTATCTAACATTAAAGATAGTGGCAAATTTTTTCCTGGCCATGGAGGCATTCTCGACAGAGTAGACAGCTTGACGGCCGCCTCTCCATTTTTTCTAGTGGGCCTTAATTTGTTATGAAAAACATTACCATTCTAGGTGCAACAGGCTCAATAGGGAGCAGCACCCTTTCAGTGATTAGCCGCCATCCTCAAAAGTTTAGTGTTTTTGCTATGAGCGCAAACACTAACTGGCGCAGTATGGCTGAACTTTGTAACAAGTTTGAACCTAGGTTTGCAGTCATGTCCGACTCTGTCTCTGCATCAAAACTGAAGCATGCCCTTGAAATTGACACTATAGTTATGAGTGGTAGTGAGGCACTCTGTGAAATAGCTTCGCACCATGAAACAGACTACGTCATGGCAGCAATAGTTGGTTCAACAGGTATGCCCTCTGCACTGGCAGCAGCTAACGCAGGAAAACGTGTCATGCTAGCAAATAAAGAGTCACTGGTATTGGCAGGTGAAATATTCATTGGAGCAATAAAAAAGTCAGGAGCCGAATTAATCCCAGTTGACTCAGAGCATAGCGCTATTTTTCAGTGCCTAAATGGGGACACTTTGTCTAATGAAAAAGGTGTAGCTACAACAGATGAGGTCTACTCGTCTGTGGTCAAAGTTCAGCTTACCGCAAGTGGTGGGCCCTTCTTTAGAAAGCCTATAGATGAATTTATGTCAATAACTCCTGAACAGGCCTGTGCCCATCCTAATTGGAGTATGGGTAAAAAAATATCCGTAGACTCAGCAACAATGATGAATAAAGGTCTAGAGGCAATCGAAGCGCACTACTTGTTTGCATTGCATCCTGACCAGATTGATATTGTTATTCATCCGCAAAGTATTATCCACTCCTCGGTATACTTCAAAGACGGGTCGACCTTGTCTCAGCTCGGATCTCCAGATATGCGTACTGCAGTTTCTTATGCCCTGTCCTATCCAACACGAATAGAGTCTGGAGTAAGTCCGGTAGACTTAACCAAGCAGTCGTTGGATTTCTATATACCTGACAATAAAAGATTTCCCTGCCTTGGACTTGCTATTGATGCCCTAAAAATGGGGGGTTGCTGTATGGGCACTATTAATGCGGCAAACGAGATTGCCGTAAGCTCGTTTCTTGAGAATAAAATTAAGTTCTTAGATATTCATAAAGTTATTGAGCAAACCTTGAGTTTAGTTCCCTTTTCTAAGAACGAAAGTCTTGCACAAGTTATGTCTAACGATGAACTCGCAAGAGAGGTTGCAAGTGAGGTTGCAAGGTCTTATGCTTAGGCGTGCATTTTCACCACTAACAAGACTTTATCGATTTTGGATTGCTGTTGTGATTGGTGCCCTTATAGGGTTTACGGTAAACGCTGCAGTTTCTGAACATCTCTTCGTGGTAGAAAAGGGTGACACTCTGAGCTCCTACTTTAACCGTTTAGGGCTTAGTAACCAGGTTTTGTTAAGCATGTTGTCTTCTAGCAACAAGAATGTGGCCCTAAATAATTTAAGTATCGGTCGCCCCTTAGTTATAAGACTGGACCAAGACAAACAACTTGAATCATTAGCTTATAGTATTACTAGAGACAAGCTATTTAAAATAAATAAAAAAGGCAAGCGCTTTGTTACTACAATAAACGAAACAAACAAACCAAAGGGGCTTAATTCAACCACTGTAACAATAAACAAATCTCTAAGTTATGACGCTAAAAAACTTAACGTTTCCCCTGCAGTAATAAACACAATTGTTCGTGTTTTCTCATGGAGAATTAACTTCAAAAAAGATCTAAGAAAGGGGGATAAATTTATAATTGTTGGCGACAACACTAAGAACCCGGTAGCATTAATTTATAAAAGTCGGTCGAAAAATGTTTCTTTTTTCTCTTACATTGATGAGTATGGGAATGTGGACTATTATGACGGCTCAGGCCTATCTGTTAGCCATTCTTTTTTGCCTGCACCGTTAAAATATGAACGCATAAGTTCAAAGTTTCAAAAATCTAGATACCACCCAATCTTAAAGGTTTGGAAGCCTCACAGGGCGATAGACTTTAAGGCAAAAAAAGGTACCCCGGTATTCTCTACTGCTGATGGCGTAATTAAACAAGTTAAAAAGGGTGGCAGCTTAGGTAACGTAGTTTACATTCAGCACGGCAACGACCACCTCACAGTTTATGCGCACCTATCAAAGTTTGCTCGTGGATTAAAGGCAAACAAAAAGATTGAACAAGGCCAGACTATTGGCTATGTTGGGTCCACAGGTCGCTCCACTGGCCCTCACTTGCACTACGAGCTTCGCTATAAAGGCGAGAGAAAGAATCCGTTAAAATATAACGTGATGAAGCACAGGACGCTAAGCCAAAGGGATTTGTCCTTATTTAAAAAGCGTGCAAATTTCATACTTAAAAGTCTTTGATATTACTGGCTGTCTAACCAATTCTTCCAACTGTCTGGGGACAGGCTTTTCCATTGGCCCCCTCTAACGTACTGATCTTGATAACTCTTTGCCCCTTTTACGTTATTTAAGATAGCAAATGAGAGCATTTCTTCAATACTTGCAACGTCATATGTCCCAGGGACTAACGACTCGTTCCTAATTATAGCGGCAATAAATGCAGAGCTAGAGTTGCCGTTAACTTGAAAAGAGCGTTCGAATAAGTTTAACGCCATAAGCTCGTCCTTTAGCGTCCCGCCGCTTCCATCCAACAAGAGCATGGCATAATCATGCATAGCCTTGTCGTACCCCATTAGCGCCAGGCTTAGAAGGAGCTCGTTAGCGGTTGAATTTTGTGGGGCGTACCCCATAATTTTGCTCCCCATACGTGCCTGCCTTGAGGTTTCATACATGGCATCAAGGTCGTTTAGGCTGAATGCGCCCTTTAGTAGTAAGGAGTTTCCCCGCATGACTACGTCACGAGACTCTATTTCATTGCCGACCTGTATTAAACGAAGGGCGCTGTCTGATAATTGAGACGCGAAGGCACCATTAACAATTAAAACAAGGGCTGAGAGATATTTTTTCATACTATTAATGTCGAATATTTTAGCATAATAGATTAAAATATCTGCAAAACCGTTTAAAGCCAAGACATGCAAAAACCTAACAACTCAAACCTCAGTTTGCCACTACTATATAAAGGCAAAGTAAGAGATGTTTATGAGGTTGATAGTACACGTTTGCTTATGGTTGCAACTGACCGGTTAAGTGCTTTTGATGTAGTCTTTGATGAACCAATAAATAAAAAAGGTGTTGTTCTTACTTCGGTGTCTAACTACTGGTTTGACAAGACAAAAAATATCATACCAAACCACCTAACAAACGAACCCTTAGAAAGCGTGCTGCCTGATACAGAGGCGAAGCTTCTTATGGGCAGGGCAGTTATAGTGAAAAAACTCAAGCCTCTTGCAGTCGAAGCAATAGTCAGGGGCTATATTATCGGGTCTGGATGGAAAGACTATAAAAAAAATGGATCGATTTGTGGAATACCACTTCCCAAGGGCTTGGAGTTGGCACAAAAGCTACCAAAGGCTATATATACACCCTCCACCAAAGCAGATATGGGGGATCACGACGTTAACATAGACTACAGCGCTACAGTAAAAATTATCGGTGAAAAGTTAGCTAAGCAAGTAAGAGATGTTAGCATTGAGATATATTCATTTGCTGCTAAATTAGCATCTGAAAGGGGCATAATAATAGCCGACACCAAACTAGAGTTTGGTCTTGACGAAAACAACTGTTTAACGCTCATGGATGAAATTTTAACTCCGGACTCATCTCGTTTTTGGCCTAAGGCGACTTATGCCGTCGGTTCTAGCCCGAAAAGTTTTGATAAACAGATTGTCCGAGACTACCTAGAAACCCTTGATTGGAACAAAGCCCCTCCGGCCCCAAAATTGCCACAAAGTATTATTGAAAAAACTTCAAACAAGTATTTCGAGGTTCAGCAGCTTCTTACTCAGGAATAAATGATGCAAATTAGTGGCTTGATTGAAAAAATGAATACCAGCCTCGACATGGGCATTGCACAATACCGCCTGCCTATAGGTGAAAAGATGTTAAACATGAACGATCTGATTGGGGAGCGTATTAGCCTTAACTTTGACGGCAAAATATACTGCTCCAATTGCGGTAAAAAGACAAATAAAAGCTACTCACAAGGTTATTGCTTTCCCTGCTGTCAGAAGCTTGCTAGGTGTGATATGTGTATCATGAAACCAGAACAGTGCCATCACCATATGGGGACCTGTCGTGAGCCTGAATGGGGCACTAGGAACTGCTTCACGCCGCATGTTGTTTATCTTGCTAATTCCTCTGGAGTAAAGGTTGGTATAACTCGTAAAAGCAACACCCCTAGCAGATGGATTGATCAGGGTGCCGTTGCGGCCTTGCCCATTCTTGAGGTTGATACTAGACTAAAGTCGGGACAAATTGAGGTTGCATTAAAAGAATACGTTAATGACAAAACAAATTGGCGCAAAATGTTGAAAAATGAAGTAACAAGCTTAGACCTTGTAAAAATAAGCGAAGAGCTTATCCCTAAGATTTCAAGCGCTATAAAACAGACGAATGCAACTATAATTAATGATAGGCCTTTAGAAATCAATTATCCTGTAATACAATACCCTAACAGCATTGACTCTCTGAACCTTGATAAAAGCCCTCTCATCTCTGGAATGTTGCTTGGTATTAA
>DQME01000188.1 GCA_015659815.1 Gammaproteobacteria bacterium
CTTACATCTTCCAGGGCCCCTACACCATTAGCTGCACTATATTTAGGTGCATCAGAATCGGAATTCATCCATGAACTGTAGTAGTCAACTAAAGGCTGTGTTTGTTCATGATAAACGTCCAAGCGAGAACGCACAGTGTCCTCGTTGTCATCCTCTCTCTGAACTAAGTCCTCTCCAGTAATGTCGTCCTTTCCTTCTACCTTTGGTGGGTTATAAATTATATGGTATGTACGGCCAGAAGATAAATGAGCACGACGACCTGACATTCTCGAAATAATATCTTCATCAGGAACTTGTATTTCAACAACATAATCTATTTTTACACCATCATTTTTCAATGCCTCGGCTTGAGCTATAGTACGCGGGAATCCGTCAAACAAGAATCCATTTGAGCAGTCGCTATCAGTAATTCTTTCCTTTACCAGTCCTATAATAATATCGTCAGACACTAACCCTCCAGAATCCATTACTTTTTTGGCCTCAACACCTAACGGAGTGCCAGCCTTAACTGCTGCTCTTAGCATGTCCCCAGTAGATATTTGGGGTATAGAGCACTTTTCACAAATGTTTGTAGCTTGGGTTCCCTTTCCTGCTCCAGGAGGACCTAATAAAATAATGTTCATTGTATTTTCCTTATAATTTAAACTTCAAATATAGGTAATTTTTTCTTTACCATTTCTTTTTTCATAACCACATAGTCAGGTAGACCGTTCTTATATGGAGGGTAGTTTTCTCCTTCAATTAGCGGCTGTAAATATTCTCTACATGCATCTGTTATACCAAATCCATCTTCAGATATGTATTCTGTAGGCATCATCTTTTCAACATTTGCTATATCTTTCAACTCTCCAGCAACTATTTCCCATTGGTATGGATTGTTTGAAGTGCGGATAATTGCTGGCATGACTGAGTTTTTTCCTTCAATTGCCATGTTGACAGCAGATTCCCCAAGTGCATATGCCTGCTCTACATCTAAATTTGAAGCTAAATGGCGGGCTGCTCGTTGAAGGTAGTCAGCAACTGCCCAGTGATACTTATAACCCAAAGAGTCTTTAATTAGATTTGCAACAACCGGAGCTGCTCCTCCTAGCTGTGCATGACCAAAGTCATCACGGGTACCTTGTTCTGCGAGGAATCTGCCATCTGGCCATTTTGTGCCTTCAGAAACAACTATTGTGCAATAACCAAACTTTTTAACATTGTCATCTACTTTTGCTAAAAATTTTTCTTCATCAAAGTCAACTTCAGGGAATAAAATTACAACAGGAATTGAGTCATCAACCAAACCGCCTGCTGCTGCAATCCACCCAGCATGGCGTCCCATAACTTCAAGAACAAATATCTTAGTTGAAGTAGCAGCCATTGACGCAACATCAAAGCTGGCCTCCATAGTAGAAACTGCAATATATTTAGCAACCGAACCAAAGCCTGGACAGTTATCTGTAACAGGCAAGTCATTGTCTACTGTTTTGGGTATGTGAATCGCTTGTATTGGGTATCCCATAGACTCAGATAGTTGTGATACTTTCAAACAGGTATCAGCAGAATCGCCACCACCATTGTAGAAAAAATATCCTATATCATGAGCCTTAAAAACTTCAATTAGTCTTTCATATTCAGCCTTATTTTC
>DQME01000162.1 GCA_015659815.1 Gammaproteobacteria bacterium
ATATGAACGCAGAAACCAGAAATGAAATGTTTAGCAGGATGCTAAAAACTATACCAAACCCGACCACAGAATTAAACTACACTACTCCTTTCGAGTTGCTTGTTGCTGTAACTTTATCTGCTCAAGCAACCGACAAAAGTGTTAACTTAGTAACTGAGAAACTGTTCCCAGTAGCAAACACACCAGAAAATATTCACAATCTTGGAGAGGACGCTCTAAGAAATATCATTAAAACTATAGGACTGTTTAACTCAAAAGCTAAACACATAATTCAGGCGTGCAAAATTTTAATTGATAAATATAGCTCTGAAGTCCCTCAAACCAGAAAAGAGCTCGAAGCATTGCCTGGAGTTGGAAGAAAAACAGCCAATGTAGTTTTAAATACGGCTTTCGGACAGCCAACAATTGCTGTAGACACTCACATATATAGAGTTGCAAATAGAACGGCAATAGCCTCAGGCAAGACCGTACTGGAAGTTGAAAAAAAACTGGTTAAATTTATTCCTGACGAATATAGAGTGCCAGCGCACCACTTAATGATCCTTCATGGTAGGTATGTATGTAAAGCTAGGTCCCCTCTTTGCAATGAATGCACTTTGCTTGACCTGTGTGAGTATGAAGAGAAGAACCTTTAGACTAAAATTTGTTTTACTCTCAAGATAGAACTGTTCAGCGCAAATTCCTTGCCAATGCTTGGCAAAAGTTCCTAGATAATAATCCTCTAGATCCTTTAGAAGTTCAGTTAACTTCAATAGTTGAGATTCACCCGGAGTATCATCATCTCATCAACAATATTGAGTCTGAATATTTCCCTGAGAGTGGTGAAGTTAACCCATTCCTTCATATAAACTTGCACTTATCATTAAGGGAGCAACTATCAATAAGCCAGCCTCCAGGAATAAATAATTACTATACTAAAATACTCAGTAAGGTTAAGGACCACCATGATGCTGAACACTTAATGATGGACTGCATAGGAGAGATGATATTCTCATCACAAAAATACAACACCGAGATGGATATACAGGCTTACATTAGGTGCCTAGAGTATAAGTATCTAGGCCTTAGTAATGTCGATTGAAAGTCACATAGAAAGGCACCTCAATCAGAAAGTAGAAAATAAAATATCTATAAGTACTGGAATATTTGAAGCCTACAAGGTTAAGCTGAGAAACGGTAATTATGTTTTTATAAAGCACCAACACAATGACAATAAGCAGCTAATTAATGAATCTACGGAGCTAGTCCTTCTTGGCAAACATATACACACCCCTAAGGTACTAGGTTGTTGTGAATTTTGCCTTATTCTTGAATGGGTTGACGAATCCTTTAACAACAAAAAGCAGTCCCAAATGGGTTCTGAGCTTGCAAATCTGCATCGCAATACAAGCGAATACTTTGGTTTTGAATTCGATAACAAAATTGGACTGACACCTCAACTTAACGCTGTAGGCAAGAAGGCAGATGATTGGTCTGAATTTTTTTGGGAATATAGACTACTTTATCAAATTAATCTAGCTCATAAAAATAACCTAATAACGTACAAAGAATATATTAAGTCTTTGTCAATACAAGACAACCTTAAGAATCTTCTTGATATTGAAATTAACCCATCCTTACTTCATGGAGACCTATGGTCTGGCAACACTCTTAGTGGAAAGAATAACCCATATTTCATTGATACCGCTAGTTATTATGGACACAGAGAGATAGACTTTGCG
>DQME01000181.1 GCA_015659815.1 Gammaproteobacteria bacterium
GACATCTTCCTCTCCTTAAATTAAGCTATCTATGATTATCATTTAATGAAAATAATTTGACAACTCTTTATCAAGTATAAACTTTCATATATTCTACATTTAACTAACTTATTTTTGGGAACAAGCTTATGAGACCTCATGTAGAACTAATACAACAAAGTGACCTTTGTTGGCACCCTGCTGAACTGCACGCTGGCACAGGAAGGGTAATGCAAAGAAATCTCTCTTATGATGAAGAAGACGGCTCTTGTTCAACAAAACTATATTTTGAAACTGCATGGGATCGTCCTGCTGGTTACCATGAAGCTGATACAGAATGGTTTGTCTTAGAGGGCAAAGTAAAAATGGGAGAACAAATTTTTGGCCCAGGGATGTACTGGCGAGCACCGGCTGGTTTAAAAGTTCCTGCCATGAGTGTTGATGAGGGCGCTGAAGTTCTTATTTTTAGAGAATATGGTGATTGGGGTTTTTCAGTTTCAGAAACAGATAAAAGTGATTTTATCCCTGAAGGAGGTAACACTGCCTCAGAGGAGCCTGGTAAATTAACCATTTGTGATTCTACTAAAATGGATTGGATGGATAATATCTATGAAGGTGATACACAACGTTTTTTACAACTCAAAATTCTCTATCATGATCCATCTCCTGAGGAGCAAAATGACAAAGGATTTATTACTATGCTTGGTTGGGCACCTCCAGGATGGACAGATGATAGACTCATACATCAT
The DNA here is from genome assembly GCA_015659815.1 of Gammaproteobacteria bacterium. Taxonomy (GTDB): domain Bacteria; phylum Pseudomonadota; class Gammaproteobacteria; order PS1; family Pseudothioglobaceae; genus SZUA-1055. The sequence goes on from DQME01000181.1 coordinate 729, forward strand.
CCAATTTTTGAGGAGGCTTATACTTTAACTGGGCACATGGATTATAACTTTGGACGTTTTACACCTGGGGCTTATTTCTTCAGGCCAGCAAAAGTGAAGCATGGCCATTTTGTTACAGGTGAAGAGATGGGAGCAAGCTGGATCTTTAGACTAGATGGGGCTCTCATTAATTGGGTTACTCTTAATTCAGAAGTTATTGTCAAAGGTGATGCTGTTAACTATGATCCAGAAACTCAGGCCCCAGTCATGGCTGGAATTCCAGTCAGATCTAAATCAACAGGACCGTGGGATTTAGATGGTCAATAATCTCTGAATTATTAACCACAGAATAAAGTAAAACTGATGAGTGGCATAATCGACATTGTGGTTAATCTCTTTACCCCACAGGAAGTGGAGCTGGGGCAAACAGGCCTGGATGAAGATTTTAAAAAACAAGTAAGAATGCCTGCAGAAATGAGGGGCGGCGTTACGATCCCTGATTATATTAAGAAAATGGATCAAGCTGGTATTGAAAGGTCATTATTAATTGCTGTCAGGGCTGGTGATATCAGGGTTCCTGAATCTTTTGAGATACCTTATGAAAGAGTCTATGATGTTTGCCGTCAAAACCCAGACAGATTTTCAGGATTAGCTGGTGTTGATCCCTTTAGAGGTATGGAAGGGCTAAATGATTTAGAAACTGCAGTTAAAGAATATGGTTTTGTTGGTGCTCACCTATACCCTCATTGGTGTGAATTACCACCAAATCACCGAAAGTATTACCCTTATTATGCAAAATGTTGTGAGCTTGGAATACCGATCATGATGCAAGTTGGTCATAATTTAATTTATTCAAAAAATAGAAGACTTCCCAGTGTTGGCAAACCAATATATTTGGATCAGGTGGCCATCGATTTTCCAGAGTTAAAGCTTATTGGCATACATATTGGTATTCCTTGGGCTGAAGAAATGATATCGATGTGCTGGAAACATGAGAATGTTTATACAGCTGGTGATGCTTACGCGCCCAAATATTGGCCAGAAGCCTTTATCCATTATGCTAATTCATATGGAAAACATAAAGTCATGTTTGGAACAGACTGGCCCGTTATTGATCCCATAAGAGCAGTTGATGAATTTAATAATCTAAATTTTAAAGATTCATCTAAAGAACTGGTTCTCCGAGAGAATGCGATGCGAGTATTCAACTTGGACAAATAGAGTGAAACCAAACATTCAATTACCTAATACTTACAGACACTTATCAATACCCGAGGGTATTCGTTCTGCAATGTCTAGGAATCCAAGTAAAACTGCCTATAAACATGGAGGTAAAATAAGAACTTATAAGGACTTGGTAAAACGGATGGATAGGATCTCTTCTGGATTACTACATCATTTAAAACCCTCTGAAGACCATGCCGCAATAGTGGCTAGTAATTCTATTGAATATATGGAAATAGTCTTAGGGGCCTCTCAAGCTGGTATACCCGTAGCTACAGTGAACCCTAAATTGTCTGGCAAAGAAATTAAGGCAATATGTGATGATGCTGAAGCAAAAATCCTGTTTGTGGACAAAGCATCATATATAACTTTGGAAGATATTGTTTTCTCAACGGTTGAAAAAATTGTTGTGATTGAAAGCGAGCTTGAGGATTGGATTATGAGCAGCAAGCCTCTTACAGACAGTCCAGTTATTATGGAATGGGATGTATTCACCATGCCTTACACCTCAGGAACAACAGGGGAACCCAAAGGGGTTCTAGTTCCACATCGCTCAAGAATCCTGACTTTATTTGGAATGGCAGTTGAGTATGGTTGTTACTCACCTGATGACCGTTTTTTAGCTATTGCCCCCATGTGTCATGGGGCAGGTATGATTTTCTCCTTAGCTCCTATCTTCTTTGGAGGTTATGCAGAAATAATGGATTCTTTTGACCCAGAGATTGTTTTAAAAACAATGAAAAATGAAAATATTACTGGATTTTTTGGAGTGCCAACACATTTCCATGGCATCCTTAGTCTTGAGCAATCTATCCTTAATAATTCAAGATCCCATCAACTTAAATCAATCATTTCTAATGCTGCGGCTCTACCCCAACAGATAAAAGAGCAAATTATTGAACACTTTGGTGAAGGTCTACTTCATGAAACCTATGGGTCAACAGAAGGAGGAATTATTTCTAATCTAAGGCCTGGTGATCAACTCAAAAAGTTACAATGCGTAGGGCAAGCGTTTCCTTGCACAGAAATCAAAACCCTAACAGAGTCAGGAAAAATCTGTGAGCCAAATGAGGTTGGTGAATTGTTTTCAACCAGTCCTTATTTATTTAACGGTTATTGGAAAAGGCCTGATGAAACAAAAGAAGCCTTGGTTGATGGATGGTTAACTGTGGGGGATATGGCTAGACAAGATGAAGACGGATACTTATATATTGTTGATCGAAAAAAAGACATGGTGATCTCAGGTGGGGTCAATATTTATCCAAGAGAAATAGAAGATGTTTTATATAACCACCCTAATATAGAAGATGTGGCAGTTATTGGAGTTCCAGATGAAAAATGGGGAGAGTCTTTAAAGGCATTTATTGTTGCCAATAACCCTGATGAACTACAATCGGAAGACGTGCTTTCGTTTTGTGAACAGAATATTTCTAAAATTAAAATACCAAAAATAATCGAGTTTATAGATACAATTCCTAGAAATGCTAATGGTAAAGTTCTAAAAACTGTTTTAAAGAAGGACTCTTGATGGGTGAAAAGAAAATCACCGTTAAGTTTTATTTTGACTATAGTTGCCCTTGGACATATTTAGGTTTTAAGCGACTTATACAAACAGCAACCAGAACAGCGTCAACCATCGAATGGAAGCCAGTTAAATTAGAAATAATTAAAGAACTACTAAATAAGCCATCACAAGACACCCCAAACTATGTTGCTAATTATCGTGCAAAAGATCTGCAAGATTGGGCATCTTACTGCAGTCTTGATATTAAAGAACATAAAAATTTAGATCATAGAGTGTCCCTTAAAGCATCTAAAGGTGCTTTTGCTGCAATAGCTGAAAACACCATTGTTGATTACAGCGCGCAGGTGTTTAAAGCATTTTTTACTGACATGGCTGATATTGCTGATAGTGAGACTCTTATTGAGATTGCCAAACAATTGGATATGGATATAGATAATTTTAGGTTGACTATTGAGGGTGAACAAAATTATGAGGCCATATTAAAGAACACTAATGAACTTATTGATACAGGTGGTTATGGTAGCCCAACAATGGTTGTTGAAGACCAAATGTTCTTCGGTAATGATCGAATGAATCTAGTCGAATTTGCTATTGGTCAAGCAAGCGGTAAAGTGCTGGTTTTACCAGGACAACATAATGCTTAGAGAAAAGTTTATAATACATTTATTCTATGGACTCCAATATAACAACTAGCAGAAGAAATTTTTTACTTGGCACAACTTTTTCAGGTTTAACACTGAATTACTCTTCCTCAATTCTTGGGCAAGCATCAACTCCTTATAGGGCATGGGAAGACTTGGCACGACAAAAATGGACATGGGATAGTATCACTCACTCAACGCATGGCACTAACTGTACAGGTCAATGTGCCTTCAACGTCTTTGTAAAAAATGGTGTTGTTTGGAGAGAAGAACAACAAGGAGAATATGGTGCATCAAGTGATGCTCCAGACTATGGGCCCAGGGGCTGTCAAAAGGGATTAAGACATTCCAAATACATGTATGGCAAGCAAAGAATCTTATACCCCTTAAAGCGAGTTGGTGAACGAGGTGAAGGTAAATGGGAAAGGATTTCATGGGACCAAGCAATGTTAGAAGTGGCAGACAAGTTTTTAGATCATAATCTTGAAACTGGGCCTGAATCCATCACCTGTGGGTTAGGCACACAAATGGTAATGAAAAGGGCCTCTTATGCGAGCTTACTTAGATTTGCTAATATTAGTGGTGTTCAAATGCCTGAGGCGTTTGCAGGAGTTGGTGATTTATTTTCTGGAGCACAAATTACCTTTGGGCATGTAACGCTGGGTAACACCATGGCAGAAATTTATAAGTCAAAATGTTGTCTTGTATGGTTCTGTAACCCTGCAGTGACTCGCATTCCTGATGCTCATTTCTTTTGGGAAGCAAAATATAATGGAACAGAAGTCATTTCAATTTCTCCTGAGTTTAATGCCACAGCAATGCATGCAAGCAAATGGTTAAACCCTAATCCAGGCAGTGATATTGCTTTAGCGATGGCAATGGTGAAAACCATATTGGATGATAAAACCTATGATGTAAAATACATCAAGGAACAATCAGACCTTCCGTTTCTGGTAAGAAAAGATAATGATAAATACATAAGAGAAACAGACATCCTGGATAGCCCAAACACAAGGGATAATTTGTTTTATTTATGGGATAACAACACTGATAGTTTTATAGCTGCGCCTGGAACAGGAACGCCTCCGCCTCCGCCTCCAGGTACCCCAGAACATTTAATACCGCCCATGCCTTCCATTGACCTTGGTGAAATTGATCCAGCATTAGAGGGTGAATGGACTATCGAAACCAAAGATGGTCCTATAACTGTTACCACTGTGTTCGAGCTCACTAAACAAAGAGCCTCGGAACATACTCCAGAAATGGCTCAGGATATTACTGGTATTAATGCTGAAGTGATTAGAGAAGTAGCTAGAAAATTTGCAGAGGCAAAACCAGCCATGATTTATGCGGGTTATAGGGCCTCGAAGTATTTACATGGGGACTTACTCCAAAGAGCTTTCTTTTTATTGTTATGTATTACTGGTAATACTGGTAAAGAAGGGGGTGGCCTAACTATTACTAACCTAGCAAAAGATGATGCTGTTTTCCCTTTTGCCATGAGAAACCCTATCGCTGCGTTTAGGGTTGCCACTCTCTCAAGGTGGGATTATATCCATGGGGATATGAAAGAACTGAATAAAGAGGTTTATGGTGAAGAATTGGCAGAGGAACATGACCGATACTTTCAAAAATCAATAGATAATGGTTGGTTTCCTGACTATTCAAAAGTCCCTTGGAAAATGGGCATGTTCTCAGGCACAAACCCAGCCAGTTGGCGGTCCTCTGGTCAACATTGGAGAGAGAATGCGTTTGGCAAATTAGAGACCATTGTTACCTTTGCAACTGACATGGGCACAACTGCAATGTATTCTGATTATGTTCTGCCTATTGCACATCATTATGAGCGACATGATTTTCATTTAGAGCCTAGAACTCCGTATATGCAAGTTATTGATAAAGCGGTTGAGCCACTTGGGGAGTCAGTAGATGACTGGACGGCTTATGAAAGATTATCAAAAGCGATTGCTCAAAGAGCCACGGAAAGAGATATCAAGCCGATTGATGATAATGTGGTTGGTGTTCCTTTTAAACGAGATTTTAAAAACTTCCATAAAGACTACACTAGCGATGGTGCAATTAGATCAGTGAAGGATGTTATCGAATTCCTTCTTAGTAACTCAAGCGGCATACAAAACGTAAGTTATGATGAACTTGCTGAAAAAGGTTTTGTGAGAAATAAAGGCTCTGAAACAACGGTTCATAGTAAAGAATCCCCCTATTACTCAGAGATTTGGGAAAGCGTTAACCATAAAATTGGATACAAAACGCTCACTCATCGACAGCAATTTTATATTGATCATGATTGGTTTTTTGAATTTGATGAGGTGCTACCACGTCATAAAGATCCCTTGGTCAATGAAGGTTACCCAATGAAAATGCTTATGGGTCATGCTCGTCATGGTATTCATAGTATGTGGAGAGATGATAGTTTTCTCTTAAGCCTCCAGAGGGGCGAGCCTGATGTCTATGTCAATCCTGATGACGCACAAAACAAAGGCGTTATAGATGGTGATTTAATTAAAGTATTTAGTATAGCTGGCTCTTTTATAGCACAAGCCCATGTGACCTCTACCATGGGGCCTAATATGCTGTATATGTATCATGGGTGGGACCCCATGATGTTTAGAGATAGACAAAACTTCGGTGCTGTTGTTCAGACTGGTGGTTTAATTAAACCCACTTCACTAGCTGGAGGTTATGAGCAGCTAGGACACAAGCCTTTTGCTTATGAACCCAATCATACTTTTCATGATTACACTTGTGATTTTAAGAAGTATGCGGATAACTAATGACACAATGAATTTATCAATTAACCGGTTGTTCAATACGGCAGCTCTCATTCTACTGTTGCTATCTTCTCCCTCATATGCACAGTGGTCAGATCCACCCTCAGACGAAATCGTGATTCGAGGTGGTTGGTTGTTCGATGGCATCAGCAACACACGTAGACAAAATAAGGGTATTGTGATTCGCGAGGGGAAAATTGTTGAAATTGACGCAAATATACAGGGGAAAGCTCTTGCGGCGACTAGCGTAATAGACCTGACCGACTCGGAAACGATTTTACCCGGCATGATTGATCTGCACGCACACTACAATTTTGATCTCGTTGATATAGGTCGTGTGGAAGAAGTTGTCAACAACGGCATTATATTCTTAGCAAACGGAGTGACATCAACCTGGTCGGCTGGTGAGTACTATCCTGAGCGAGTTCTGAGGCAGCGGGACCTGATAGATAGTGCTAAAGCAATCGGCCCGAGACTTTTCGCTTCGGGCCCTTATTTTGGTGGATTCAGATGCGAATACAGCGTTAAAACTGCCGCTGACAATTGCTCTGCCTGGCCGAATGACATTACTGAAGAGGAAATGCGTGCGGAAGTCGATAAATGGGCAGCACGGGGTGTCATCAGTATCAAGATTAAACAGGCAACACCCGGTGAAACCAAAATTTTAATCGAGCAAGCACACAAACATGGTATGACAACAACAGGACATCTGGCCAATTACGAATGGGAATACGATGTGCATCCCAGAGATGCAATCTTGATGGGGTTAGATCGTCTTGAGCATCAGATTACGTTGGGTAGCGGTGGTGAAGAAAGCGCTGATATGGAGCAAATGATTGATCTGATTCTGCAATACCAAGTGTATTATGATGCCAACTTGCAGATGTACGGTGGGGTCAATCTACGAAAAGAACTTGGTACAGACATGGTTTGGACCAACGAGGCAAAATACTTCACTCCTTACGCACAAACATTACTTGAGAAACGAGGCGAGCCACTGCCGGAGTCAGATGTGATCGAATATGCACAACGCGTGCTTGAATTGAACAAACTGTATGAATCCGGTGGTGAGAATCTTCTCATTGTAGGCACCGATGAGCCTGTCTATACAACTTTGTTGCCAGGATTTGCATTTCATCGTGAACTCTTGGCGATGGTACACGCAGGGTTACCAAACATTACAGTACTAAAAGCAGCAACAATTAACGGCGCAAATGCGCTTGGTGTTGCAGACAAGCTTGGATCCATAGAACCTGGAAAACTGGCTGATGTCCTCGTCATCAAGGGTAATCCATTTGAAGATATTAAAGTTACACGGAATATCGAGTTAGTAATTAAAGGCGGTGTAATATATTACCCAGAGATACTACTCAAGTCAGCTGAAGGTATGATCGGACCCGAAGGACCAGATGATCATGACGATTGGGAACTGCATATTGAACCACTTAGACCAGCAAACTGACATCTTTAAATTCGTTTAAATCCCTAAGTAAATAAGCGTTATTTAAAACACATCTTCTCTGGGGACGGGTTTCAAAAAGAGAAAAATAAGAGCCGCAGCAACTATTGGTACAATCCCTACTATCGTATATCCCATATTCCAGCCATAATCAGTAGCTGCATATGTAATAGCTAAAGGTCCCAAACCGAAACCTAAATTAATAGCTAATGTTCCACAAAAACTAGCTCCTGTTGCTCTAACTTCTGCTGGGAAGTTTTCAGCAATAAAGGTTGCCATGACAGCGTAAGCACCATAAAAAAACAAAGTCATTAATCCATAACTAATCAGTACCTTATTCCAAGAATCAGCCATCCATATTAAATAAATAAAAGCTAGGCCTCCAAGCAATGCCCATAAAATAATAGTATTTCTTCTTATTAAGAAAAACTCCCCCACAATTGCGGCAGCAATATAACCAAAAGATCCTATGCCATATGAAAGCCCAACTATCTTGATAGCATCTATAATCTCCCAACCCCTTGATTGTGTAAAATAAAGAACCAACATTAATGTGCTTCCATAAGCAAAAGCATAAAGAAATTGGCCGGAAAATAAGAGTAGTGATTTTTTTCTATACTGTTTAGAAAATAAAACTAAAGTACTGGGCTTTGGTTGATCATCAGTTTTCTTATTTTGAGCTTCAAGCCATACTTTTGATTCTGGTAAATACTTATGAATAATCCAACCATAAGGCACAAATAAAAAGGCTAAGAGAAATGTATATCTCCAATTAATGCCTAAATTATCAATCATAAAGACTACTAATATTGATGCAAAGAACCAACCTAATGGAAAGCCAATTTGTAAAATACCTGTAAACAAACCTCTATATCTTGGTGGGGAAGACTCTGTAACTGTGGTAAGTGTAATAGGAGATTGTGCTCCTGCTGCAGTAAATCCAAGAGTTCTAGCAACTAATACTGCTAAGGTATTAGGAGCAATAGCTAGATAAGCAACAAAAATAGGGGTCAAAAATGTTGAGATCAATAATGATTTCTTTCTACCAATGCGATCAGTAAGTACTCCAACTTGAGTACAAAGTATTCCGGATATAAAAAATGTAATCGCTATATACCAACCCACATCTGTTAGATCCCATCCAAAGTCTTCTTGAAATTTTTCACTTACAAGTATGAATATTGAGTGGTCTAAATTGGCAAAAGTTACGCCAATTAAACAAATAAAGAAAACTTTATATGAGCTTGCTGGTATCTGAGAGAGGGACAATATCTCTTGTTTCTTAACGTTTTGATTTATTGGTGGTTGATTCATTGAAACCTCATTTGGATTTGTAGATTGATTAAGGACTATAATATTGTTTATAAATAAAGAATAAATAGTAACAAGTTAAAGGGATTATTTTTAGTATTTCAGTTAGGAGGTAAATCATGACACTTCAATACACTGCTGTCGGCATACAAAATGAGTCGCATATGGCGACAAGTATTGACGACTATTGGACAGATCTTGAACGTCTGAAAATCAGTATTGGCTATGCAGTATGGAACTGTAGCCTAGACCTCCCTGTAAGATTAGTTACAATTTCTGAGGGTGGCATAGGTGGTTGGTGCCTGGGCGGGGGTGATGAGCATATTCGAATTTCTAGAGAAGTAGTGCCAGAGATCCCAGGAAAAGAAACAGAGTTTCTAGGGGCTCTATGTAAAGAGCATAATATTTATCTTATTGCCCAAATGGTCGCCAAAGCCCCTGATTTAATGAAAGATAGAATATTCAATATAGCTTTTATAATTGACCCCAATGGTGAAGTGATTCACCAACATATAAAAACCTCTTTTTACCAAAGAGAAACAAATACAGCTCCAAGTGATATATGGAATCTTTATTTAGAAAAATATGGTGATGATCCAGAAAAACTTCTTGATGTTCTTTATCCGGTAGCTAAAACCGAAATTGGTAATATAGGAACATTGATTTGTGCTGAGGGTAGCTACCCAGAAGCTGCAAGGGGTTTAGCTTTAAATGGAGCTGAAATCATATATCGATCACAATACCCTGAACCATGGATGGGTAATAAAATGAATCAAATTCAAAACCAATCACATGCTATTTTTAATACCTGCTATGTGCTTGCTCCTAATATTGGGGGAATATACATGCCAGGAATGGATGATTTCAAAATGAGCAATGGTCGTAGCCAACTTATTGACTACCGTGGACAAATTATTTCTGAATATCTAAGTGGAGGCGAAGCTCTTGTTAGTGGCATCATTAACATAGATGGATTAAGAGATTTTCGAGTTAGGGGTCAGTGGCAAAATTTAGCTAAAGATATGAGAGTTGAAGAATATAAAGTGATATATGATGCGATGATGGCAAAGGGTGGCATTTACCCTAGGAATTTATGTATGGACGAGCCGCCATTTACAGAAGAAGACCAATTGGAATTAGTTAAACATCAAGTTAACAAAATGGTCAAGATGGGTGTTTATTCGCCTCCAGATAACTGGGAACCTTATGAGGTTAGTGAATCAGTTCAAAGCCGTATCAATAAAGCAAAAGATATAAGTTAGTGGGAATTAGCTTAGATAAGCGTATTTGAGTCTAATTAGAGTGCAAAATCTATGATTAAAAAATTAAATATTACCAGACGTGATTTTATGAATGGATTCGCGATGAGTCTAACTGCGGGCACTGCATTATCACCTTTAGAACTTCTAGCTATGAATCAGCAGATGCAGAGTAGTAATTTATATCCTCCTGAACTCGTGGGGTTGCGAGGCAGCCATCCTGGTTCATTTGAAGTAGCTCACGCCCTGGCTAGAAATGGCGCATATTGGGCTGAGCCTTCTGATCAGACCGATCTAGATTATGATGTAGTTATCGTTGGTGGGGGCATTTCAGGTCTATCGGCAGCATATCTCTATAGGCAACGTCATGGTAAAAATTCAAGAATATTGATTTTAGATAACCATGATGATTTTGGAGGTCATGCAAAACGTAATGAGTTTAATGTTGATGGCAAGCAACTGATTTGTTATGGAGGTAGTCAGTCTATAGCTGAACCTGGAAGCTGGTCTCCTGTAGGGAAGAAGCTGCTCAAAGATGTAGGGATTCACACCGAGCGTTTTTATGATTATTTTGACCGTAATTACTACAAAAACCGAAAATTACGCAATGGTTTGTATTTCAGCGGTAAGCAATACACCAAAGACCATATATCAGATAATCATTTGAGGTCTGAAATCAAAGATAACGAAAAAGAAATCCTTGATGTTATTAATACCTACCCTATTGCAGAAGCTTCAAAGGTTGCTCTATTTAGATTATTGAGTGAAACAGAAAATTATCTGCAAGGGATAGAGTCTAAAGAAAGTAAAATTAATCTATTGAGAGAAACTAGTTACAGTGATTTTTTAAGACAATATGTCAATGTTCCAGAGGAGGTTGTACAACTTTATAGAGATATGGCTCGAGGTTTGTGGGGCATAGGATGGGATGCATTATCTGCTCTGGATGCCTATAAATCAGAAATGCCTGGAACACGGCACCTTAACCTCAAAATAGCCGATGAAAGCTATGAGAGGGATGAGCCTTATATTTTTCATTTTCCTGATGGCAATGCAGGTGTTGCTCGCTCAATTGTCCGTGGGTTAATACCCAGCGCGATTCCAGGTACAACCATGGAAGATCTTGTGCAAGCAAGAGTTGATTACAATGGGCTTGATTTGGAGTCATCGTTGGTACGGATTAGATTGAACTCAACGGCTGTTAAAGTAAAACACACGCTAAATGAAAAGGCAGTGGATGTTACTTATATCAAGGATGGGAGCCCATATCGGGTAAGAGGAAACCATGTGATCATGGCATGCTATAACAACATCATTCCGGATATTTGTCCCGAAGTGCCTGATGTTCAGAAGGAAGCCATCGCCTATGCCACAAAAATGCCGCTGGTATATATCAGTGTTGCTGTTAGGAATTGGAATGCATTTTCAAATCTTGGATACCGAAGTTTCTATATTCCACAACCTACTTTGATGCATTCGTTTGGTCTTGATTTTCCAATTAGTATGGGAGGCTATAATTTCACCCAAAATCCAGATGAGCCAACTGTTATTCATGGCACCCATGTGCCTCTAGACCCAGATAAAGGGTTGAACGCACGAGAGCAATGCATTGCTGGGAGAACTAGGCTGTATGAAATGAGTTTTGATGATTTTGAGAAAAAAATTGTCAGCCAAATGAGTGGTGCACTGCGTGACGGTGGATTTGATGCTGAACGAGATATAGCAGCTATTACTGTTAATCGATGGCCACATGGCTATGCGTATGAATATCTCGATTATTCTGATCCTGTGGAATTCAATCCAAACAACGGACCGCATATTGCAGGTCGGGCACAAATTGGGCGTATTTCGATAGCCAACTCAGATGCTTCGGCTTA
>DQME01000056.1 GCA_015659815.1 Gammaproteobacteria bacterium
GCTTTACATTTTGATTTATGGGTTCCGAATTTTGGCATTCAAGAATACATGCGACATTCGGAAGAAACGAATGCAGTTTTTCCCCACTCATATTCTTTCCAAAACGGTTATATGTATCCAGGAGATGCAGTAGGGCATGGGGTTGATATAAATGAAAAACTCGCTGCCAAGTATCCCTACCAGCGTGCCTACCTGCCGGTGAACCGTTTGGAGGATGGTACTATGTGGAATTGGTAACTTTTTCTTTATGATAATAGTTGACTGAACTATTGTTATACAATGGCACAAAACTCTTCTATATTTCCCCTAGTACTACGGTTATATTTTTTATCTGTTTCTGCTTTGATAACATTAACCAATTGATTGGTAATCAGTATGTCCGAAAATAAAACGATTTTGAATAAATTATCTGGGTTTCGAGTCATTCCAGTAATTAGGACTAAGGTGGCCGAAAATGCTGTAACTGCTGTTCAATGGTTGAGTGAAGCAGGATTTCGAACTTTTGAAATCACACTTACTACACCGGATGCCATTAAAATAATTGCTCGTCTTATCTCAAAAACCGATGCTTTGATAGGTGCTGGAACGGTGACTTCTGTTAATCAAGCAAAACAATGTATTGAAGCCGGTGCTCAATATATTGTTTCACCTTGTGTAGTTCCTGATTTGCCTGCTATATGTCATCAATATGATATTCCATGTATTTTGGGTGCCTGTACTCCAACTGAATTGCATTTAGCAATGCAAGCAGAAGCTGATGCGATCAAGATTTTCCCAGTGAGTCTTATGGGGGGCTCAACTTATATCAAAACATTATCTTCAATATTTACTGGAGTACCTCTTATCCCCACAGGGGGAATCAAACCGAACGAAGTGCAGGAGTATTTAGAAAGCGGAGCAATCTGTGTCGGACTTGGTGGAGTGCTGGTCAATGAAACACTTATTCAACAGGGAGAACGTAGAAAAATATTGAAAATCAGTTTAGAGATAATACAACAAGCAACAAAATATTCATCATAAAATATTCTAATGGTTCCAGAAATTGTTTGTCTAGGAGAAGCCCTCATTGAGATGAACCAGCTTCCTGAAAAAGATCCGCGCTTATTTTATTCCAGCTTTGGAGGGGATGTATCTAATGTCGCTGTATCTGTTGCCAGACAAGGGAGTGCAGCAGGATTCTTAAGTTTAGTCGGCAATGACCTTTTTGGGGATCAATTACTAGAATTATGGCAAAAAGAAGGAGTTAATCACGCCCATGTCAGTAAAATTCAAGATGCCTCAACTGGCATATATTTTGTGACACATGATTCAAGTGGTCATAACTTTAGTTATTTTCGTAAAGATTCAGCCGCCAGCCAAATAACTCCTGAGCATTTGCCCTATACTTACATCGCCTCCGCCAAAGTATTACACATTTCTGCAATTAGCCAAGCAATAAGTCCCTCATCCAACAATACCGTAAATGCTGCCATTCAAATTGCCAATAAAAATGATGTGCTCATTTCCTACGACACGAATCTTAGATTGAAACTTTGGTCTTTAGAACTAGCAAGGGAAACTATTCAAAAAACTATTCCTTTTTCTGATTTTCTTTTCCCAAGTTTAGAAGA
>DQME01000184.1 GCA_015659815.1 Gammaproteobacteria bacterium
AAAGCTTCGTTAGCTCTGATGAGCAGATATGTATCACCAATGCAAGCATCCGGGACGGGCTTCTCGGGGAAGAGTTGGCAGTAATTACTGAGGATAACCTATTTGGCAAGGATGTAGTTAAACAGCACAGAAGGAGGAGGGCAAAACACAAGGACTTTGATGAAGCAATAAAGAGTTTAGTTGAAATTAATATAAATGACCCTATAGTTCATGAGAATTACGGTGTTGGAAGATACCTAGGCCTCAAAACTCAAATGTTCGATGATCGGCCACAAGAATTGTTAATTCTAGAATATGCAAACGGCTCAAAATTAATGGTGCCAATTACTTCACTTAATTTAATTTCAAGATATTCAGGGGCAACCGCTGAAAATGCTCCGCTACATAAATTGGGCTCTAATCAATGGATAAAAGCCAAGAAAAAAGCAAGTGAATCTTTGTATGATATTGCAGTCGAGCTTCTAGAAATATATGCTAAACGAGAATCGCAAAAGGGTTTTGCATTTCCAGGGCCAGATGATGCATACTCTTCATTCGTTACCAGTTTTGCCTTCGAAGAGACGCCCGATCAAATTAAAACTATGGAAGATGTGCTTACTGATATGCAGTCAGAAAGACCTATGGACAGGCTTGTATGCGGAGATGTTGGTTTTGGTAAAACTGAAATTGCAATGCGTGCAGCATTTTTGGCAATTGAAGCTGGAAAGCAAGTAGTGGTTCTTGTTCCTACTACCCTTTTAGCTAGCCAGCACTATCAATCTTTTAGTGATCGTTTCACAAACTACCCTGTTGAAATTGCTGCCATTTCAAGGTTTCAAACAAGTTTAGAACAGAAAAATATTGCAGCCAAATTGAAACAGGGAACTATAGACATTGTTGTAGGAACACATAAACTCATCCAGGGAAATATAACATACAGTAATCTTGGCTTAATTATTATTGATGAAGAGCATAGGTTTGGAGTAAAACAAAAAGAGGCACTCAAAAAATTGCGCGGCCAAAGCGATATTCTAACTATGACAGCCACACCAATCCCTAGAACCCTTAATATGGCTCTCGGTTCATTAAGGGAGCTCTCAATTATTGCAACACCGCCAAAAGGGCGTAGTGCTATCAAGACGTTTGTTGATGAGTGGAACGACGAAACTATTAAAGAGGCGTGCTCCAGAGAACTGCATCGCGGGGGGCAAATTTTTGTTCTTCACAATGACATAGACTCAATCGACAATATGGCAGAGAATATAAAAACGTTAATACCAAACATCAGAGTAAGAGTAGCACACGGGCAGATGCCAAGCAAAGAATTAGAAAATATAATGGGGGACTTTTACCATGGCAGGTTTCAGTTATTGGTTTGCACTACTATTATAGAAACTGGAATAGACATACCTAACGCTAATACAATAATAATTAATAATGCTCAAAATTTTGGTCTTGCTCAATTACATCAATTACGAGGTAGAGTTGGGCGTTCTCATCATAGGGCATATGCATACTTCGTTATTAAGTCGCACCAATCATTAACAGGCAATGCGAAAAAGAGGCTGGACGCAATTGAATCATTAGAGGAGTTAGGGGCAGGATTTATGTTGGCGAATCATGACCTTGAAATCCGTGGCGCAGGAGAGCTACTAGGTGACAACCAGTCAGGAAAAATAAACGAGATTGGGTTCAACCTTTATCATGATTTATTGAAGCGCACAATTAATGCTATTCGAACCGGAAAATCTATCAACCTTGACGACCCCATCAATCATGAAATTCAAATTGACCCAGGTATTGCTGCCATTATTCCAGAGACATATACACAGGACGTACATGAAAGACTTGTTCTCTACAAGAGAATATCTAGCGCTAAAAATGACAACGAACTTAAATCTTTGCAGATTGAGATGATTGATAGATTTGGACTGCTGCCGGAAGCTACAAAAAACTTATTTGCAACCACATCTCTAAAGATATATTCTGAAAAAATTGGAGTTGAAAAGGTGGTTATCTACGAGGACAAGGCGCACATTACATTTTCTGAAAATACAAATATTGAGCCGATTAAGGTTATTAACTTAATCCAAAAACAACCAAAAGTTTACCACCTAAAGGGCCAAAACCAATTGGTTTACAATCAGGAAATGCCTGACGACATCAAAAGAATAGTTTTGATAGATAATTTACTTAAAAAACTGGACTAAAGAAATATATATTTTTCTTCAATTGTTTTTTTGTCTAAAGTAGCTCATAAAGGGGCTGACTATCAATGCCAAAATAAAGATAAAAGCCACTCCTCCAACAATATCGCCAAAAAAATACGACTGTACAAAGCTAGCAATATCAATTTCTCTAGGAGGAAGGTCTGGGTAAAGAATAGAGTTTCTAAATGTAGTGTTAACAAATAATTTTAGTGATGTGTTATACACGGCAGCCAGGATAGCCAGAAATATAATGTGTTCGAAAATAAGCTTTTTGTCTTCATAAAAGCTAGATAACTTAAAAAGCTTCATAGTCTGAATTGCCAAAAGAGGGGCAATAGAGCCAGCAAATGCTTGTGACCAGTTCAAGGAGGAACCGGGCCATCCCCAGACAAAATATCCAGACAACAGTATTCCAATAAAGATCCCGAAAAAGACTCTATAACCAAAAAGCAAATAAGACATGGTAACTGCGCCTATCTGTAGCCACACCGGTTGCCCAACAAGGTCCTTTACACTACCAAATATTAAAGCGGATAGATAAACTACAAGTATTGTTACTAGGTTTGTAACTATGAATTCGGAAATATTGAATTTATCAATATTTGTTATTTTGTCCATACCCTTGTTTAAGTTATAAGGTATAAGCTATAAATCAATGTGAGCTAATTAACTAGGACAGAAAGATAAATTCATCTTCCTCTTGTCTTCTGATGACTGTTCGGAACTAATCGTGCCATCATACTGTAACTTTGCTACTACACGATTAACGGTTGAAAGGGAAACATCGGCAAAATATGGATGCTTCATTATCTTAGATATGGTAGTCTTCTCTTCGCTAACAATAAATTCCAGGATCGCCTTTTCAACTTCAGAGTAGTCACGAATACCTAATGCATCTTCATATTCGAATAGCGATTGCCTTAATTGAAATAATCTGTCTAGTGCTTGCATAATTCAAATCATAATATAATAATTAATCTTTCATGTTACCATACAAATTTATTTAAAATATATATCAATTAAATACATTAAATAGATGTATTAATGCTATAATAAATTTGTCTTGGTAGAGTGTTCCAACAATAGTTATATAAACTGTTATATTTTTCATCTCCTTGATATAAATACATACTCTACCAAGGCATTAACATTTACTTATCTAAATAACGCTAACCTCTTCAAATTCAATTAGTTGTATGTTGCTATTTATTTTTTTCAGTTCTTAGCGACTTTGGCACAGGGAAGTGTGTAGATTCCTCTATACCATCAATCTCAATAACCTCACCACCTCCATAAGAGCTTAAGAAATCCACTACCTCTTGCACTAACAGCTCTGGTGCAGAAGCTCCAGCGGTTACTCCAACACTATTAATGCCGTCTATCCATGATTTCTGTATTTCGTCTGCCCCATCAATCAGATATGATGGTTTATTCATATTAATAGCAATTTCCATTAAACGGTTTGAGTTAGATGAGTTTTTTGAACCCAGAACGATAAGAATATCTGAGTATTTCATTATCTCCTTTACGGCGTCTTGTCTGTTTTGTGTGGCATAGCAAATATCATTCTTTTTTGGCCCATTAATGTGCGGAAATTTATCCTTAAGAGCTTTAACAACGAGCTGTGTGTCGTCTACTGAAAGTGTTGTTTGTGTAGTGTAGGATAAATCTATATCTTGATTAAAAAATAGCCCCTCTACATCTTCCACATCCTCAACAAGATGAATATGTTGGCCTTCACTTGACTGGCCCAAGGTCCCCTCAACTTCAGGGTGACCTTGGTGTCCTATTAAAACTACGCCGTGTTTTTTCTTTTGATTTCTCAATACCTCTTTGTGTACCTTGGTTACCAGCGGACAGGTGGCATCATATATCGTGTTACTTAGTGCGTTTGCGCTATTGCGAACTGACTGAGAAACGCCGTGTGCGCTAAAGATTATTACGCCTCCTTCAGGTATATCTTCTATATCGTCAACAAAAATAGCTCCCATCTTAGTTAATCTATTAACAACGAACTTATTATGGACTACCTCATGGCGGACATAAATTGGCTTGCCATGCAACTCTATGGCACGCTCCACTATCTCGATAGCGCGCTCAACACCGGCACAAAACCCTCTTGGATTAGCGAGTAATACTTTCATAGATTTATTTAATAGAGACCTATTTTAAATTAGCTAGTTAATTTTATCATATGCCAACTCTTATCTTTATTGCAGGACATTTTGATTATATTAAATTTATATATTACTATATAACAATATTCTCATAGTAAGATCACTCTAATATAATGAAATTATTATAGTAATAACATGCATTTCATATAGGTATATAATCGTGAAAACCTCTACAAAAAGGAGAGGTTTTTTTTGATTAATTTTAATAGGAGAATAGATATGAAATACACTTTACTTGGTAAAGTCATTAAACAGTCAGGACTGTTACTGGTTGCTGGCTCTATGTTGCTAGGAGTAACTACCTTACAAGCAGAAATTAAACCTGCCGTTGTATATGATACTGCAGGTAAGTTTGATAAATCTTTTAACGAAGCTGTGTTTAGGAACGGTGTTCTAAAATTTAAAGCGGACACAGGTATAAGGGTTACTGAAATTGAACCTACAAACTCAACACAACGAGAGCAGAGTCTTAAAAAGCTAGCGAAACGTGGACATGGACCTATTGTAGCTGTTGGTTTTTCTATGGCTAGTGCTATAGAGTCTGCCGCGAAGGCATACCCTGACACTCACTTTACAATTATAGACATGGTTGTCGGTCTTCCAAATGTACAGAGTGTTGTATTTAAAGAGCACGAAGGTTCATTCTTGGTTGGTGTGTTAGCTGCAATGAAGTCTGAAACTGGAGTTGTCGGTTTTGTTGGAGGAATGGATATACCTCTTATTCGTAGGTTTGCTTGTGGATATGAGCAAGGAGCTAAATATCAAAACAACAATATTGAGATATTACAAAACATGACAGGCTCTACTGGAGCAGCATGGAACAACCCAACTAAGGGTGGTGAGCTTACTCGTAGTCAAATCGAGGCTGGAGCAGACGTTGTATACGCAGCTGCAGGTGGCACTGGTATAGGCGTTTACCAAGCGGCTGCAGATCTGGGCAAGTACGCAATTGGTGTTGACTCTAACCAAAACTATATGCAGCCTGGTACCATGCTGACCTCAATGGTTAAGAGGGTTGGTGATGCGTCTTATAATAGCTGGCAGGCCGGCCTAGATGGCAACTGGAAGGCAGGATTTCAAGCACTTGGTCTAGCCGAGGGTGGCGTTGACTGGGCATTAGATGAGCACAACCGTGAACTAGTAACCGCAGCAATGGAGGCTAGAGTTAACGATGTGAAAGCTAAAATCATTGCTGGTGATATAACTGTACACGACTACATGTCTGATAACACTTGTGCTGCCCCTCAAGGAATTAATTTCTCTAATTAATTAATTCTTTAAACCCAAACCCTAGGCTATTATGTGGCCTGGGGTTTTTTGATTTGAATTGAAAGTAGCAAATAATTGTTGACATGAACAAACCACAATATGCCATTGAGTTAGTGGACATTAATAAACGGTTCGGAGCTGTCTATGCCAACAATAAGGTATGCCTGAACGTTGAAGAAGGCACTATTCATGGCATTATTGGCGAAAATGGTGCTGGAAAATCAACCTTGATGAGCATACTGTATGGCTTCTACCAGGCCGACTCTGGCCTAATAAAAGTATTCGGTAATAGTCTTCAATTTAAAGACTCCCATGAAGCTATAAGTTCTGGGATTGGCATGGTACACCAACACTTTATGCTTGTAGATAACTTCACTGTACTTGAAAATGTAATTCTGGGTACAGAAGGTGGAGCATTACTGCATGAAGGCTTAAGAGAAGCCAGGAAAGAGCTAACAAGGCTTGGTCAAGAGTATGGCCTCAAAGTAGACCTTGACGCTACAATTGAATCTCTGTCAGTTGGGTCTCAGCAAAGAGTTGAAATTCTTAAGGCGCTATACAAGGGTGCAAAGATATTGATTTTTGATGAGCCAACAGGAGTACTTACACCTCAAGAAGCCCAAGACCTATTTAGGATTTTTTCAGCCCTTAAGAACGAAGGGGTAACAATAATACTAATAACCCATAAGTTACATGAAATTATTCATATAACTGACAATGTTTCCGTTATGCGTGCTGGCAAAATGGTTGCCCAGAAAGTTACATCTAAAACCGACCGTGAAGATTTAGCTGAACTTATGGTAGGCCGTAAAGTTCTATTACAAGTCGACAAGGAAGATAAAGATAAAGGAGAAGTTTTACTAAAAGTTAACAAACTAAGTGTACTTGACGAGAACAACATATTTAGGCTAAAAGATGTTAGCTTTGAGGTTCATGCTGGCGAAGTAGTAGGTATTGCTGGCGTTTCTGGTAATGGTCAAAGCGCACTACTTAAAGTGCTATCAGGAATATCTAATATTACCCAAGGAAGTGTCGAAATACTAGGCCAAAAAATGGACTCAAAAAATCCAATTTTCCCAGACAAGTTAAGAGAACTTGGCTTGTCTCATGTTCCTGAGGACCGTCTAAGAATGGGCCTAATAAGTGAATTCAGTGCAAGTGAGAACTCAATAATTGGCTACCACAACGACAAACAGATTAATGGTAGGTTTATTATGAACAATGCTAAAGTAAGAAACGAATGCGCAAAACTAATGGAAGGTTTTGATGTTAGGCCTGCTGACCCTGACCTAAAGTCATCAAACTTCTCTGGAGGGAACCAACAAAAACTTATATTGGCTCGTGAATTTAATCGTAATCCCAAAATATTACTCATAGGTCAGCCTACCAGGGGGGTGGATATTGGGGCAATAGAGTTTATACATAAAAGAATTATTGAAATGCGTAATTCAGGCAAAGCGGTGCTATTGGTATCAGTTGAGCTAGATGAGATTATGTCAATAAGCGACAGAATTATCGTCCTTTGTGATGGACATATTAGTGGAAGGGTTGATGCAAAAAGTGCGGACGAACGTACACTAGGATTGATGATGGCGAACGCATACGATACAACAAATAATTTAGAGAGTAACTAATTAATAATTACAAAAAATGAATCGAGATACCCGCATAAACTGGATTAACAGGCTGATTTTACCGGTATTAAACGTACTGACAGCGTTTGCTGCAACAGCAATTATTTTTGTAATAATTGGTGTAGACCCAATAGAGGCTGCTGAAATATTACTGTATGGCGCTTTTGGATACCAAGAAGGCTTAGGTTACACACTATATTATGCTACAAACTTTATTTTCACTGGTTTGGCAGTTGCCGTAGCCTTTAATGCAGGTCTTTTTAATATCGGTGGAGAGGGTCAGGCATATATCGGTGGCCTCGGAACCGCGCTTATTATATTTGCAATTGACCCAAACACAAGTGCATGGATATTTATCCCTGCGAGCATTTTAGGGGGTTTATTGTTCGGAGCACTTTGGGCCTTAGTTCCTGCATACCTACAAGCGTACCGTGGTAGCCATATAGTAATAACCACAATAATGTTTAACTTTCTGGCTTCCTCATTGATGGTATATATGCTAGTAAATGTTTTGAGAGAGCCAGGAAATATGTCTCCAGAAAGCCAACTGTTCCCACAAAACTCCTGGTTTCCATTTATCCATGATTTGTCTACAAATTTTGGATTTGTGATGGAAGAGTCTCCATTAAATGTTTCTTTGTTTGTGGCATTATTCTTTGCGGTTATAGTCTGGATTCTTATTTGGCATACTCGCCTAGGTTACTCTTTACGTGCCACAGGTTTGAATAGCGAAGCTGCTATTTATGCCGGCATCAAGCCTAAGCGTATTATTCTTATAACCATGTGTATATCAGGAGCATTGGCAGGCCTAGTAGGTATAAATGAGTTAGTTGGCTATCAACATAGAATTATTATGGACTTTCACTTTGGCTATGGCTTTGGCGGAATTGCGGTAGCATTGATGGGCCGAAACCACCCTATAGGCATAATTATTGCAGCACTACTATTCGGAGTTCTCTACCAAGGCGGTGCTGAGTTAGCATTTGAATTAAGCAACATATCAAGAGACATAGTTGTTGTTATGCAAGGGCTCATAATTTTATTCTGTGGAGCGCTACAGTACATGTATAAGCCTTGGGTAATTAATGCATTAGCACCAATTCAAAAGGAATCATGATGGACGACCTACTCTTAACTCTAGTTCTTACATTTGATGCTGCACTCAGAGTGTCTACACCCCTCATACTTGCATCTATGGCTGGACTTTTTGCTGAGCGCTCAGGAATAGTAGATATTGGTCTTGAGGGGAAAATGTTGGCCTCAGCATTTGCAGCTGCAAGCGCAGCAACTGTATTAGGTTCTCCATGGATCGGGTTAATGGCTGGAGTTATAGTTTCATGTGGTTTGTCAATGCTACATGGATTTGCAACCATAACCCACAAAGGAGACCAGATTGTGAGCGGTGTTGCTATTAATATTTTAGCTGCTGGAATGTCCATTATTTTGGGTCTTGCTTGGTTCGGCCAAGGCGGCCTTACACCTACACTCACATATGATCAGAGGTTTCACTCCTTATCCCTTCCAGGAATAGATATTATGGACAACATTCCACTGATTGGCACAATATACAGGGAATTAATTAGTGGACATAATGTACTAGTTTATCTGGCATTTATTATAGTCCCGATAGTTTGGTGGGTAGTTTATAGAACTAGGTTTGGTTTAAGGCTTAGAGCGGTAGGTGAAAATCCAAAGGCTGTTGATACTGCTGGTCTATCTGTAACAAAACTTCGCTATAAGGCGCTTTTAGTTGGGGGTATATTGTGCGGTATAGCTGGAGCATACCTTAGTATAGCTCATAACGCCCAATTTACTCGAGACATGACTGCAGGGCAGGGCTTTATAGCCCTTGCGGCATTAATATTCGGCAAATGGAAACCATACACTGTCCTTTCTGCGTGCTTACTTTTCGGATTTCTTGATGCTGTAGCAGTTAGACTACAGGGTGTTGTAATTCCAGGTATTGGTGAAATTCCTGTACAATTAATTGAGTCAACGCCGTATTTATTGACAGTAATACTGCTGGCAGGATTTATTGGAAAAGCAGTTCCTCCTAAGTCGGTTGGA
Organism: Gammaproteobacteria bacterium; assembly: GCA_015659815.1. Taxonomy (GTDB): domain Bacteria; phylum Pseudomonadota; class Gammaproteobacteria; order PS1; family Pseudothioglobaceae; genus SZUA-1055. The sequence continues at coordinate 9,337 of DQME01000184.1, forward strand.
GTGCCATACATAAAAGAGCTATGACTATGACTACATCTGAACACATTTTCTTACTAAAAGATGCCATGCAAAATGCTTACGCTCCTTACTCTAATTACAAGGTGGGCGCTCTAATTATTTCAGAGACTGGTGCAATACATATAGGGTGCAATGTTGAAAACGCAAGCTATCCTCAAGGAGGGTGTGCTGAATCAGGGGCTATTTCGGCTATGATAGTGGGCGGAGATAAGAGAATAAAGCAGATTTATATAATGAGCGATGATGATGACGGTGCAACTCCTTGTGGAGGGTGCAGACAGCGAATACGAGAATTTTCTGACTCAGAAACATTGATCACTCTATGCTCTAGTGAAGAAATTATAGAAACATTGAGTGTTGAGGATTTACTACCAAAATCATTTGGGCCAGAATACCTAAAATGATCCGGTTTAATAATTAAAGTTGTAGCGTGGCTACATTAACTCTACACAAAGACCCATGAATACTGAAAACATCCAATCTGTTTTAGTAAGAAACCCAGGAATTGAATTTAATCCTGATATATTTTCCGGGATAAAGATCAATCGCAGTGCAGTAGAAAAGAGATGTTCAGATTATTCTGTACGAAGAAGCATAAAAAAACAAAAACAGGCTGCCTGGTTAATGAAGGTTATTAGTCTTATTGATCTTACCACCCTTTCTGGTGACGACACTAACTCACGCGTAAGAAGGTTATGCAGAAAGGCCTTGAGCCCATTGAATGAAAGGCTAGTTGAAAGCCTGTCTATTGAATCGCTAAATTTAACAACAGCTGCTGTCTGTGTATATTATGATATGCTGAATGCAGCAAAGAAGGCTCTGAATGGCTGTGACATTAACTTAGCTGCAGTCTCTACAGGGTTCCCAGCTGGACTGTCTCCCCTGCCACTTAGAATTGAAGAGATTAAGTACTCAGTAGCAGCTGGTGCAAATGAGATTGATATAGTCATAAGTCGAAGGCATGTTTTACAAGGGAATTGGCAAAAACTATATGAGGAAGTTAGATCATTCAGAGAGGCTTGCGGTGAATCACATTTGAAAACAATTTTAGCAACCGGAGAGATCGGCAATCTGAGTAATATAGCTAAGGCCTCACAAGTATGCATGATGGCTGGAGCTGACTTTATAAAGACCTCTACTGGAAAGGAACCTGTAAATGCAACTTTGCCTGTAAGCCTTGTTATGGCAAGAATGATTAGAGATTATTACGAACAAACAGGGTATATGGTTGGATTTAAACCTGCTGGAGGCGTTAGTGATAGCAAAACAGCTCTCCAATACATGGTTATGGTTAAAGAGGAGCTAGGAAGGAGATGGCTCGAGCCAGACCTGCTACGATTTGGGGCATCTAGCCTGTTGTCTGATATTGAACGTCAGTTAGACCACTTTGCAAGCGGTTATTACTCAACATATTATCGCCACCCATTAGCGTAAGGAGGAACTCATGACAATAATTGAATCTTTTAAAGAGTTAGATTACAGTCAATCAATGGAGTCAGACTCTTTAGCTTATGACTGGCTTAAAAAGTATGGAAATAGGTTTGGCCAATACATCGATGGAGAATTCACATCACAAGAAAAAGCTAAACTTATTGAAGTAATTAATCCTTCCGACTCAAGTTTATTAGCAAAAATTGAAATAGCTGATAAAAAGCAAATAGATGTAGCCGTCAAGGCCGCTCTAAATTCCCAAACGAGCTGGTTTAACGTTGGAGGACACGAGAGGTCTAAGGTTTTATACGCGCTTGCACGCTCATTACAAAAGCACGCAAGATTGGCCTCTGTGCTGGAAACTCTCGATAATGGTAAGCCCATAAGAGAGAGCAGAGATGCCGACATACCTTTAGCTATTAGGCACTTTTATCATCATGCTGGTTGGGCGCAATTACAAGACACTGAGCTATCTGGCTATGCCCCTATAGGTGTTGCAGCTCAAATTATTCCTTGGAACTTCCCGTTATTAATGTTGGCATGGAAAATTGCACCTGCCCTGGCTATGGGCAACTCGATAATATTGAAGCCAGCAGAACAGACTCCTCTCACTGCTATGCTATTTGCACACCTGTGTCACGATGCAGGAGTTCCAAAAGGTGTTGTGAATATTGTAAATGGCGCTGGTGATACTGGGGCTTATCTCGCAGCTCACCCGAAAGTGAACAAGGTTGCCTTCACTGGCTCAACTTCGGTTGGGCGTGAGATTAGAAAATCCACCGCAGGACAAGGAAAAAAGTTAACCCTTGAGTTAGGTGGAAAGTCTGCATTTTTAGTTTTTGATGATGCAGACCTTGACTCGGCTGTTGAAGGCCTTGTTGATTCTATTTGGTTCAATCAGGGTGAAGTTTGTTGCGCAGGATCCAGACTACTAGTGCAAGCATCTGTAGAAGACAAGCTTCATAAGAAAATAAAACAAAGAATGAAAAAACTACGCTCAGGACAACCTCTCGATAAGTCTATTGATGTTGGTAGTTTGGTCAGTAGGTCGCAATATGAACAGGTCGACAGTCTTGTAAAGAATGGCCTGGACAAAGGTGGGAATATCTATCAGCCCAGCAAGTCTCGTCCTGAAAATAACTACTACCCACCAACACTGATAACTGATATTGAGTCAAGCCACCCATTGGCTCAGGAAGAAATATTCGGGCCAGTACTTATATCAATGAGTTTCAGAACTCAGAGGGAAGCAATTGAATTGGCAAACAATACAAGGTACGGACTTACGGCTAGCGTTTGGAGTGAAAATATCAATAGAGCGATGGATGTCGCCCCAAAACTTAAGTCAGGAGTAGTGTGGATAAACAGCCACAACAGGTTTGATGCGTCATGTGGGTTTGGCGGCGTAAAGGAGTCCGGATTTGGTAGAGAGGGTGGCAAAGAGGGTCTTTATGAATACTTAAAACTAAAAGACCCTATTATAATTAAAAAAAATAAAGCAACCAAACCTATAAAGAAAGATCCAAAAAACAGTTCTATAGACCGCACTCTGAAGTTCTATATTGGTGGCAAACAGGTTAGGCCAGACGGTGGATACAGTATGGCTACATATAACGCTGACTCTAGTTTAGCTGCATGGATTGGAGCAGGAAATCGTAAGGACATAAGGAACGCAGTTGACGCTGCATGTAAAGCTAAAGGGTGGAGTTCTAGTACTGCTCACATACGAGCTCAAATAATCTACTACCTAGCCGAAAACCTTTCTACACGAATGGATGAATGGATAGAGCGACTACAGGTGTCTTGCGGCATTGACTGCAAATCGTCGTTAAATGAATTTAATGCTAGTATTAGTAGGCTATTCAGTTACGCCGCTTGGGCCGACAAGTTTGATGGTTTGGCACATAATGCTCCTTATCGTGGCGTAACTATAGCTTTACCAGAGGCTGTTGGCGTAATAGCACAGATTGCACCAGAATCACAGCCACTTCTAAGCTCTATTTCTTTAATTGCTCCAGCAATCGCCATGGGCAACTGCGTAGTTTTTATTCCTGACGAAAGTAATGCAAATATAGCTTTAGAATTAATTCAGGTCCTAGAAACATCTGACATTCCTCCTGGGGTAATAAATATAGTAAGCGGTGACAAGTTGTCACTCTCTGAACAGCTGGCTGGTCACGCTGAGGTTGATTCAGTATGGTGTTGGGCAGACAACTCCACTATTAGTGTTGTTGAATCAACCAGTGTTGAAAATTTAAAGAGGACATGGTGTCATCAAAACAATGACAGAGATTGGACAGTACTAAGACACGAAGAAGATCAAGAATTCTTACGCCAAGCAACAGAAATAAAAAATATATGGACTCCTTATGGTGATTAATAAGAGAACCAATTTTTTGCCACAAGAGATTATAAGAAAAAAGCGTGATGGAGAATCATTAACTGATTCTGAGATTAGTTTTTTAGTTTCCGGTATAACCGACCATACTCTTACAGATGCTCAGCTTGGAGCGTTCGCAATGGCTGTATTTCATAACGATATGAGTATGGAAGAAAGGGTAAGCCTGACTCTACATATGATGAATTCTGGTAAAGTTATGGAATGGAACGATCTGAACTTGAACGGCCCAATTGTAGACAAGCACTCTACTGGAGGTGTAGGGGACAAGGTTAGCCTGATACTTGCACCTATAGTTGCATCTTGTGGTGCTTACGTGCCAATGATATCTGGAAGAGGCTTAGGCCATACTGGCGGTACACTTGATAAATTATGCAGTATACCTGGGTACAATCCCGCACCAAGTGAAAAGAAATTCAAAAACGTTGTTAAAAAGGTTGGATGTGCGATTATAGGACAGACATCTGAACTTGCGCCTGCAGATCAAAGGTTCTATGCCACTAGAGACGTAACAGCGACAGTTGAATCAATAAGCCTGATAACTTCATCGATCCTTTCAAAAAAGCTTGCTTCTGGTTTAGATGCTCTTGTCATGGACGTAAAAACTGGAAACGGCGCATTCGCCAAAGAATATAACATGGCTAAAGAGTTAGCTAACAGTATATCCAACGTAGCAGCAAGTTCTGGAGTGCCGACCAGGTGCCTAATAACTGACATGAATCAGGTACTAGGTGGCAGTGTTGGTAACGCTGTAGAAGTAGTAGAATGTATAGAGGCCCTAACTAATCCATCTGATGCAAACAAGCGTCTGATAGATATCACTACTGAACTTGCGGCACAAATGATTCAATTAAGTGGTGTAGAAGAAGACATTGAACAAGCAACCAAAAAGGTATCCGACTCACTTCACAGTGGCGCTGCTGCTGAAACATTTTCCCGTATGATAAGCGAGTTAGGAGGCCCAAAAGATTTACTTCAAAATACAAAAAAATATCTGCCCAGTATGGAAATTATTCGTCCAATAAACTCTATTAATTCTGGATATGTGTATAGCACTAATGTTAGAAATATTGGTATGAGTATGGTCACTCTAAAGGCTGGCAGAACACGTGCATCTGACAGCATTGATTATGGAGTTGGTTTGACTAGTATTTTAGAAAAAGGACAATGGGTGGAGAGCGGGCAAGCTCTTGCTTATGCGCATGTACACACAAATGACGATTTTAATACTATGAAGGATGAGCTAATAAAGTCAGTTATAGTTTCTGACAAATCTCCTGATACAGAGCCATTGATATATGAAACAATATAATAAGATTAAGATTACATATGAATAGAGCAATAATTTTGGTTTTAGACTCTTTAGGGGTTGGCGCAAGTGCTGACTCGTATAAGTATGGTGACGACGGTTCTGACACTTTGGGACATATAGCTGAATACTGTGAATCAGGCAAAGCTGACAGTGTTTTTAGGCAAGGAATGCTCAATATCCCTAACCTACAGCGATGGGGTCTTGTTGCCGCAGCAAACAACAGTAGAGGGGTTTCTATGCCTTTGAAACAACACATAAACCCTAAAGGTGCGTACGGTTATGCGCGTGAAGTTAGTATTGGGAAAGACACTCCCAGTGGCCACTGGGAGATATGTGGACTGCCTGTTTCTTTTCAGTGGGGATTGTTTCCAGATAAAGAAAACTGCTTCCCGAGAGACCTTATACAAGAACTAATTGTGAAAGGTAAAATTAACGGAACCATCGCAAACAAGCATGCTTCTGGAACTGAAGTAATAAATGAATTTGGTGAAGAGCATATAAAATCCGGGAAGCCAATATGCTACACTTCTGCTGACTCAGTTTTTCAAATTGCAGCCCATGAGACGCATTTTGGTTTAGATAGACTTTATAAACTTTGCGAAATTGCTAAAAAGTTAGTTGACCCTCTTAATGTAGCTCGAGTAATTGCAAGACCTTTTGTCGGTGAAAATCCAACTAACTTTGAGCGTACTGCAAATCGACGCGACTTGACCACTCCACCAATAGGTCTAACCTTGCTTGACCATATTGTAAACTCAAAGGGAAATGTGGTTTCTATCGGGAAAATAAGTGATATTTTTGCCCATCAAGGGATAACACACAGTGTCAAGGGTGAATCTAACATGGTTCTAATTGATAAACTAATAGAGCAAATGAAAAAAACAAAAGAAGGTTTACTATTTGTTAACCTTGTTGATTTTGATAGCAAATTCGGGCACAGAAGAGATGTGCCTGGTTACGCTTATGCTCTAGAGCAGTTAGACTCAAGAATTCTAGAAATTGAATCTCACTTGGAAGACAATGACTTGGTGCTCGTTACAGCAGATCACGGTTGTGACCCAACAAGCCCTGGCAGCAACCACACTAGAGAGCATGTTCCTGTAGTTTTTTTTAGTAAACATATAAAACAAATGGACCTGGGGGAAAGGGAAAGCTTTGCAGACATGGGGCAAACCATAGCTGTTCACCTGGAAGTAGAAAGCTTATCGCACGGAAAATCCTGTAATCTACAATACTATTAACAATACTTCAATGAACAAAAAAATACAAGATATACCAAAAGTGGAACTTCATAGTCATTTGGAAGGAACAATCCCACCAGTGCTAGTTAGAAAAATAGCCAAACGCAATAAAATAAAACTAAAGGATGATCTTTTTACTGCTAAAGATTCATTCGCATGGAGTGACTTTGTGGCCTTTTTAAAGGCCTACGATGAGGCAAGTTTCTGTTTACGTAAGTCTATTGATTATGAAGATATAACGTATGAATACTATAAATCATGTGCTATCGAGGGCACTATATATGCTGAAACATTCATCTCTCCTGATCATGCAGACGCGGTCGGAATAAACTACAAAGAAATGATAAATGGTTGTGCTCGCGGGATTGACAGAGTAGAAAAAGAATTTGACTTTATAGGAAGACTAATTGTAAGCTGCGTTAGGCATCTTGGACCTGATCAGGCTGTAAAAGTAGCTCGATTAATGGTGGACAATCCCCACCCTTATGTTGTGGGCTTTGGGATGGGTGGAAATGAGTCTATGTATACGATGTCTGACTTTGCTCCTGCTTACAACATAGTTTCTGAAGCTGGCTACCCATGCACAGTACATGCAGGAGAGGTTTGTGGTCCAGAAAGCGTTTGGGATGCAATTAATAGCCTTCCTATTAGTCGTATAGGTCATGGTGTTAGGAGTGTAGAAGACGATAAATTATTGGTCGAGTTGTTCAAGCGAAATATAGCTCTTGAGGTATGCCCTGGAAGCAACTTAGCTCTAAATGTTTATCCTGACTGGGAAAGTCACCCCCTAAAACATATCCTTGAGTCGGGGATAAGTGTCAGTTTAAATTCTGATGATCCGCCATTTTTTAACACTAGCGTTGGAAAAGAATACCAAAACGCTGCAAGCTTTTTTGATCTTAGTGCTGAAAAGTTATATGAAATCTCGGCTATGGCTATTGAGGCTTCTTTTGTAGACGATCAGACTAAAGATAAACTCATAGCAAAAATTACAGGTTAATGATGTTTTGATTTTTTTGATATCACCTTTACCTGGAACGAAACATCGCACCCCGCCAATGGGTGATTAAAGTTAACTGTTATTTCTTCTCCAGATATCTTATCAATACAACCAACATATGAGTCTCCTGTAGGGGTTTTAAACTCAACAGCAGCATTCAATTCAACCAACATTTCTGTAGGAAACTCTGACCTATCCATAACTTGAATTGCTTCATCATATACAGGCCCAAAAGCTTCATCAGAAGTTAAAAGAAACGTTTGTAGCTTTCCTACCTTTGCCTGTTCAACACAAGATTCAAGACAACTATCTAGCTGCCCATCTCCAACCTTAAAATTTAAGGGTTCATTCTCGGACTCGTCGACAAGTGCGCCATTAGCATGAGAAAGCTTATACATAATTTGATATTCAGCCATATTAATTGATGATAACTATAATTAATATGTATTAAGACTCAATCAGTTGGAGCAAAGTGCGCTTAATATTTTATGTACTTTGTTAGTCAATTCTGACCTATGAACTATCATGTCAATTGCTCCCTTCTCAAGCAAGAATTCACTTCTCTGGAACCCTTCTGGTAGCTCTTCGCCCACAGTCTGTTCAACAACTCTTGGACCAGCAAAACCAATGAGCGCGTTGGGTTCTGCTATATGTATATCTCCAAGCATTGCAAAGCTTGCAGAAACACCTCCCATAGTTGGATCTGTAAGTATAGACACGAAAGGTATTTTATTGTCCGCCAATAGCTTAACAGCTAAAGAAGTTTTGGCCATCTGCATTAACGAGAACAGCCCCTCCTGCATACGCGCGCCACCTGAAGCTGAAAAACAAATCAATGGTGCCTTCGTTTTAATACTTTCTTGTGTAGCACGGACAAACTTTTCGCCCACAACTGATCCCATAGAGCCGCCCATAAATCTAAACTCAAATGCCGCAACGACAACTTTCATTCCATTTATTGTGCCTTTTTTTACTATTAATGCCTCCTTTTCATTTGTAGTTTTTTGTGCAGCGCTATATCTATCCTTGTATCTTTTCTGGTCCTTAAATTTAAGAGGGTCTGCTGCCTCAAGGTCTTTTGCTATTTCCACCCTTCCTTTAGGGTCTAGGAAGCTGTTTATGCGATCTCTTGCAGAAATTCGCATATGGTAATCGCACTGTGGGCAAACATAAAAGCGCTGCTTAAGTTCCTCTTCATACAGGGTTGTTTCGCATTTGGGGCATTTGCTCCATAAACCCTCAGGAATATTTTTCTTAACTACACTTGTAATTGATGGAAGTATTTTTTCTAGCCAGCTCATGGTTATCTCTCCACACTATATATTAATTTATAGAACTCGAAATTTCTTTAGCAAATTTAGAAACAGCATTAATCATTTTGTCTTTGTGTTTTGCATGCTTCTCAATAAACGACACAATTGACGAGCCTACTATAACTGCGTCTGCTGTTTTAGATACAGCCTTGGCTGTGTCTGTGTCCTTGATTCCAAAACCTACCCCTAATGGCAGGTCTATGTATTTTCTAATTCTTTCTAAGTGCTCATTGACAGAATTTATCTCTAAATTTCCTGCACCAGTTACACCCTTTAATGAAACAAAATAAACAAAACCTGAGGCTATCTTAGAGAGCAATTTTAGTCTGTAATCAGTAGTCGTTGGAGCAACAAGGAAAATAAAATCAATCCCGACTATATTTAGAAGATGTTTAAGGTCGTGTGCCTCTTCTGGAGGCATATCGACCACCAGGACACCGTCAACGCCGGCTTGAGAAGCCTGATTTGCGAAATCCTCATATCCAAAAACCTCTATTGGATTTAAGTACCCCATAAGAACAATGGGTGTGTATGTGTTTGACTTTCTAAATCTTCTTACGAGGCCCAGTACGTCTCTCAAGCTTATGCCATCAGCTACTGCCCTTTCGTGCGACTTAGCAATAACTGGACCGTCAGCCATTGGATCTGAAAATGGCACACCCAGCTCAATAATGTTTGCTCCATTATTAACTAGAGACTGCATTAACTCAAAGGTATTTTCAATACCACTATCGCCGGCAGTAATGAAAGGAATAAAAGCCTTACGATTATCCTGCTTTAGGGATGAAAAAACTTTATTCAAACGAGACATAATAATAAATTAAAAGTAATCTAATTAGTGAAATTTTATCACACTATTTATTCGTACTAAACTCATGAACACTATCAACCAGTGTCTTCATTCTTTCTGGATTTACATCGGGAGAGATTCCGTGACCTAGATTAAATATGTGCCCGGTATCTCCATTGAATTGCGCAAGTAGGGCTTTTACTTCCTCTCTAATCTTTTCGTCTGTTGCATATAATACGCAAGGGTCAAGGTTTCCTTGTAGAGCAACCTTCTCTCCTACCCTTGACTGCGCATCGCCCAACTCTACAGTCCAATCTAAACCAATGCCGTCACAGCCGCTTGCAGCTATTTGTTCTAGCCACATGCCTCCGCCCTTTGTAAATAAAGTTACGGGTATGATCTTGCCTTCGTGTTTACGTTTAATGCCGTTCACAATTTTAGTCATATATCTTAAAGAAAACTCTTCGTAACTTTTTTTACTTAGTAACCCACCCCAAGTATCAAAAACCATAACAGAATCAGCCCCTGCAGCAATTTGACCGTTAAGGTAATCTATAATAGTGTCGGCTAACTTATCTAAAAGTTGGTGCATATGCTTTGGGTTTTCGTACATCAACCCCTTAACTTTTGAAAAGCTCTTGCTAGACCCGCCCTCTACCATATAGGTTGATAATGTCCAAGGGCTCCCTGTAAATCCAATCAGAGGGACTCTTCCGTTTAATGATTTCTTTATAACTGAAACAGCGTCTGTAACATATGCCAGCTTCGAGCCAACATCAGGCCTTGAAAGGGACTCTATATCGGCTAGCCTTGTAATAGGTTTAGAAAACTTTGGGCCCTCACCCTCAGTAAAGTATAGCCCTAAATCCATTGCATCAGGTATGGTCAATATATCAGAAAATAAAATAGCTGCATCCAAGTCAAACCTGTCTATCGGCTGCATTGTTACTTCACATGCCAAATCTGGTGACTTACATAGACTTAGGAAGTCTCCAGCTTTTTTTCTGGTAGCCCTATACTCGGGAAGGTATCGTCCTGCCTGTCTCATTACCCAAACAGGCGTCCTAGAAACTGGCTTCTTTAAAAGTGCGTTGATATAGTCAAACGACATAATGTTATAGTTAATAATGATTAAATGATTATATAGGCAATTATTTAGTTAGCTAATATTTAATGTTTGTACAAAACCAAAAGTACAGATTCTCGCTTCAATGTTAATTTTTATTAGGTGGGTATAAAAAAAGCCACATAAGTGGCTTTTTCCATTTTTGTCAATAACTTTACCTTTTAAATGAAGCGTAGCGAGATTTGAATTTCTCAACGCGACCAGCGGTATCCATAATTTTTTGCTTACCAGTGTAAAAAGGATGGCAGTTTGAACAAACATCTAAGTGCAACTCGTCTTGAGATTTTGTTGAACGTGTTTCGAAAGAATTACCACAACTGCATACTACTTTAATGGTCTCGTAATCTGGATGAATTTCTGTTTTCATATAAATTAATATTTTGTAAATCGCTAAGGGGGCAAATTATATACTATTTGTTGCTTTCAAAGCAAGCATTTTGAATGCTCTATATTATTCAAGAATTGAATAATTACAAGCATAATCATGACGATTAAAAATAAATTTATTCAATATAATTCATAACAAAATACTAGTAAATAGTATTACCAAGTGTATTGCATTAAGGCAAACATGTGGCGGGTATAATAACTCAACAAAAAATTATATTAAGAGATTAATATCCTTTTAATTATACAAACGAAAACTTTACTTTATGATTGAAATTCACGCAATTATTTTAGCGGCCGGCAAGGGGACTCGCATGAATTCCAACAAACCCAAAGTGCTGCATACTATTGCAGATATATCACTACTAGAACATGCTCTAATTAAGGCGAAAATTGTTTGCTCACATGTGCATGTGGTATACGGCCATATGGGTGAGATGGTCAGGGATTCAGTAACTGATAAAAAGATTAACTGGATTGAGCAATCTGAACAGTTAGGAACAGGGCATGCTGTATCTCAGGCAGTGCCATACATAATTGATAACTCAGTATCACTTATTATGTACGCTGACGTCCCCTTGATTAAAGTATCTACACTAAATAGTTTGGTTGAACTTGCTAAGCGCTCTGGAGTGTCATTATTGACAGTTGATTTAGAAGACCCGAGTGGGTATGGCCGTGTTATTCGTAAAGACAACCTAATACAATCAATTGTTGAACACAAAGATGCTAAACAAGATGAATCAAATATTACTGAAGTAAATACTGGTTTTATAGCTATAAAGACTAATTTATTAAAGAAGTACCTAAAGACCATAGAGACAAACAACTCACAGTCAGAGCTATATCTAACCGATATAATTGAATCAGCAGTTGATGATGGTAGAATAATTGAATCATTAATTACAACGGACAGGTTCGAGGTGGCAGGTGTGAATGACAAGGTACAACTTGCAGAAATTGAGAGGGCTTTTCAACAAAAACAAGCTGTCACATTTATGCAGGAAGGTTTAACCATTAAAGACCCAAACCGTTTCGACTGTAGAGGGGCCCTTAAATTTGGTACAGACTGTATAGTCGATATAAACGTTTTGTTTGAGGGTAATGTTGAGATAGGTGACAACTCTTCGATATCTTCTAATTGTGTTATTAAAAACTCTACTATAGGTAATAATGTAAATATATTGCCAAATTCGGTTATTGAGAATGCGGTTATTGGAGATGGTGCTTCTGTAGGTCCGTTTTCCCGTATACGGCCAGATACGCGTATTGGAGACAATGCAAAAGTTGGAAACTTTGTTGAAGTCAAAAAAACAACCATAGGCAACAACTCTAAGGTATCTCACCTAAGCTACTTAGGCGACGCTACGGTTGGGGATGAAGTTAACATAGGTGCTGGAGTAATATCTTGCAATTACGATGGCGCCAATAAACATAAGACAGTAATTAAGGATGGTGCATTCATAGGCTCAAACTCAGAATTGATTGCCCCAATTGTTATTGGTGAGAATTCTACTATAGGTGCAGGATCAACAATTACAGAGGATGCCCCTAATGAAGCGCTAACGCTAAGCCGTACTAAGCAGTCAACGTACAAAAAGTGGCGACGCCCTTCTAAAAAATAAACTTAATGCTTAAGCTCCCACGTAATGTATGGATCCTGACTCTGGCCCTGTCGCTTTTCATGTCTCTTAGTGTTTTTATTATTTTTATTGGTGGCATCATTGGTCAATCACTGAGTCCAATAAAGAGTCTGTCAACCTTGCCTGTAGCTATGATAGTGATTGGCACTGCAGTAAGTATATTTCCTATCAACTACATTATGTCTAAGATTGGCAGAAGGAGAACCTTTCTGTATGTATGTATTTATACAATAATGAATATAACAGTAATCGTTGCTTCGCTTTACCTGCAGTCATTCATCTTATTCTGCCTATCGACATTCCTCTTTGGAGGAACTGCTGCAACGATGAATCAGTTTCGCTTCGCAGCAATTGAAAGCGTTAATAAAGAGCAGGTTGCATCAGCAACTTCCTTAGTATTACTTGGAGGATTAATTTCAGCTTTTTTGGGCCCAGAAATAGCTACCTCAGGTAGGCACTTATTTGAAGTTGAGTTTGTTGGCTCATTTATTCTGCTTGGTGTTTGTTTTGTTGTTGCATTTATATTGTTGAGCTTGTTTGTTCCAGCTAAAAAGCTGTCACTTCCACAAGATAACTCTACAAGAAAGCTGATAGATATATTAAAGCAGCCTATTTTTATAGTAGCTATGTCTAGTGCAGCCTCTGGATATGTGATTATGAGTTACATTATGACGGCAACCCCGGTAAGTATGCATAGTATGGACGGTTTCTCTTTAGAGCACACTAAATTTGTTATTCAAAGTCATGTAGTTGCTATGTTTTTACCATCATTATTTACTCCAATTATTATTAAGTTATTAGGTGTAAGCAGGATGATGCTTGCTGGGATTGTAATGTACTTTATTTGCATTGCCGTAGCTTACACAGGCCACATGTTAGTAAATTACTGGATTTCGCTTGTGCTTTTAGGACTAGGATGGAACTTTCTTTTTATCGGCGGTACCACAATGTTGCCAAGATCTTACGAAGAGAATGAGAAATATAAAGTTCAGACTATTAATGACTTTTTAATTTTTGGTCTTCAGGCTTTTGCTTCTTTATCGGCTGGTTGGTTTGTGTTTACATACGGATGGGAGGTTGTACTGGTATCTGTAATTCCGATATTATTCATTCAGTTTATTATTCTTGTTTGGTGGTTAAAAAGCAAAAATCTATTAGCGGAATGACTAACATAACAACTAGTTATTAATACAGATATTCTCTGTAGACCCTTTTAGTAATTTTTGTATAAATTTCGTATGAAATAGTATCTGCGCATCTTGCTACATCATTAATCGAGACATTCTCTCCGAACAACTCAACACGATCATTTATATTAGTGTTAGGAATATGTGTAAGGTCAATGGTTAACATGTCCATCGAGACTCGACCAACTATATGCGTGATAAGTCCATTCAAATATACCGGTGTCCCAGTAATGGCATGCCTAGGATAGCCATCTCCATAACCAAATGCAACCACTCCAACAGTCATATCTTTAGGGCAAATGAACGTGCCCCCATACCCAATACTGTCTCCTTCGGTATATTTTTTAATAGAAATAATTGGGGCTGTAACAGTCATTGCAGTCAACAAATGTATATCGTGCTGATTCGTATCGACAGGTGACGTCCCATAAAGCATAATTCCAGGGCGTATGAAGTCTTGAGATTGGCATACCTTGGTTAGCACTCCTGCTGAGTTTGAGATTGAAAGCTTGGTTTTGTTATTATAAGATTTAAGGGATTTATAGAAGGAATCAATTTTATGCATTTGCTTGTCTGTTACTAAGCTGGTAACCTCATCGGCGCATGCAAAATGCGTCATTAACACAATTTCTTTAATATTATTGCTGCTAGAAAGTTTCTCAAATGCATCCAAGAGAGTGTCATCTTGAAAGCCCAGCCTTCCCATTCCGGAATCGTATTTTAAGAATAATGTTAAAGGCTCTTGGGGAGAAACACTAAGGATCCATTTCAAACCTTCTTCTGAAGTTACACAGATAAAAAAATTGTTATTATTTGCTACTTCAATCTCATCAAACTCAAAAACACCTTCCAGTAATAGTATAGGGCTTTTTACCCCTGCTTGACGGATTTCTAAAGCCTCCTCTATGCATGCAACACCAAATAAATCTACAGTATCATCAAGATATTTTGCCACTTCTGCAGATCCATGCCCATAAGCGTTAGCCTTTACAATTGCCACTGCCTGCGCATAAGGTACGCATGATTTAGCGTACAAGTAATTATGTTTTATTGCAGCTAAATTAATTTTAGCAACCGTATTCCTACTCATTATTGATAGCGCTCTATGCCCAACCCTTCTATGTCGATCATGGTGTCTTCTTTTAGCATTATTAATGAAATAAGCTTCCCAGAACCTAAACCCATAGTCCAGCCCAAAGTGCCGTGTCCGGTATTTAAAAACAGATTTTTGTAGGACGTCTTTCCTATAATGGGTGTTCCGTCAGGCGTCATTGGGCGTAGACCAGTCCAAAACTCATTATCTGTTGTCTCTCTAGTTGCTTTTGGGAAGATGTTGTTAATTACAAATGTGGTTATACTTTCACCTTTGAATGATAACTTCTTGTTATATCCATTTAACTCCGCAATTCCGGCTACCCTAACATTGTCCCCCAACCTTGTAATTGCGACCTTGTAGGTTTCGTCCAATAGTGAACCTTGTGGGGCGTCAATATCCTCTTTAACAGGTAAAGTAATTGAGTAACCCTTGACAGGATAAATTGGAAGAAAAATTCCAAGTGGCTTTAATAGTAAAGGCGAATCAGGTCCCAACGCTACAACATAGTTATCGGCTGTATAGGAGCCTGAACTTGTTTCTATACAAGACACATTGCCGTTTAATGTTTGTATGTTTTTTATGTCAACACCATACTCAAAATTAACTCCTAGTTTCTTGCACTCTTCTACTAGCTTGTTGACAAACATAAAGCAATTTGCACTTTGGTCTTCAAGCAGGCGCAAACCTCCCTTAATCTTATCTCTAGAATGTCGTAGCCCAGGCTCAGCTTCAATACAACCATCTACATCCAGTAATTCGTATTTAATATTGTATTTATCATAAATAGATGTATCCTTTTTACAGTCTGCTACTTGCTTATCGGTCCTATAAATCTGTAATATGCCGTGATTTCTGAGCTCGAAATCAAAATCATGTTCGTCAATAAATTCTGCCACTGCCATTTTGGAGAAAGAAGAAATGCGCATCATTCTTGACTTGTTTATTGTGTACCTGTCGGCTGTACAGTTTCTTAAAAGCCTAAAGATGAACTTTATGGTTTTTAAAGATAGCTTTGGGTTGACAATCAATGGGGCATACTTAGTGAACATCCATTTAATTGCCATAAACGGCACTCCTGGAGCGGCCCAAGGGGATGACATAGCATACGAAAGCTGTCCAGCATTGGCATGGCTAGTGCCCATAGCCGCACTATCTTCACGATCAATAACAGTTACCTCGTGGCCTGCTTTCGCTAAATAGTAAGCGGAACTTACACCGATTATTCCACTGCCTGCTACTAATACTTTCATAATTTATTGTTTAATAAGATACGAGCGGGCATTATATTAGTTTTATAATTACAGAACATTACAAAGTGTGCAAGAAAAATCAAAAAAATATAACCTCCAAGACTCTTAGTTGCTGACTATTTCGGCAATAACATTTATATTATCGCCCATCTTAATAATGGATGGATAATGTTTAGCAATAACCATGCCATCTCTAGGAGCAAAATAATCAAACGGCTCCTGATTGGTGTGTTTCGTTGAATGGATTCTAGCGACAAGATCTCCACATTCTACCTTGTCACCTAAAGCAACAAATGGCTCGATAATGCCATCGTGCGCAGAACAAATAAAAGAGCGAGCGTCGGGCATATTGAGCTCTATTATTTGTGTCTCTGGAACAAAAATATCACCAGTCATAACCCCTGTATGTATGAGAAAATTGTCAACTCCTCTCTTAGCTATATTGACAGTTTCAGGGGTAGTGGAACCTCCACCACCGAGCTCTGTTGTTACAAATAACTTGCCCATAGACTCTGCTTGTGTATCGTACATGCTCGCGGCATCCATCTCTAGCATTTTCACATAGTATGGAGCACCAAAAGCTTTGGCAGCAAGCTCACATGCAGCGTCTTGCTTAGTATCGCTCAACACATGTGATGCTGAAAAGGGGACAAGATTTAACGTTTTGCCGCCAGAATGAATATCCAAAACTACATCCGCCATTGGTAATAGTGTTTTTGAGAAATAATCTGCTATGATTTGTGTAACTGTGCCGTCAGGTCTGCCAGGGAATGATCGGTTCATATTTACATTGTCAATTGGAGAAACCCTGTCTCCAGAGAGAAAGGCTGGAAAATTCATTGCCGGGATTATAATAACCCGTCCAGTGATATTGTCGATGTTTTTTCTTGAGCACAGATTAAATAGCGCGATTGGCCCTTCATATTCATCCCCATGGTTGCCTCCAGTTAATAGTGCTGTAGGACCATCTCCATTTTTAAACTGAGTTACAGGCATCATGATGGAGCCCCAGGCAGAAGTGTTTGATGAATATGGAATCTTAAAGAAGCCGTGCTGTATTCCGTTCACATTAAAATCAATAGTTGAGGTTGTTGGATTGTTTTTCATAAATTCCTACTTTATTAATAACTTTCTGGGCACATTAGAAAGACATTCTCCTCCTGCTGTTCCAACACGCACGCTTTCAGTCATCTCGAATCCCCAGTCTTCAAACCAGATTGCAGGCATAAAATGAAAGGTCATATTTTCTTCTAGCACCGTATCATCCGTTCCTCTAAGACTCATTGTTCTTTCGCCCCAATCAGGTGGATAACTCAGACCTATAGGATAGCCGCATCGATTACTCTTTTCATAGCCATATTTTTTTAATGTAGCTGTAAAGTTGTCTGAAATTTGAGCACATGTATTGCCAGGCTTAAACATCTCAATTGCATTTTCAATGCATTCATTAATAACTTTTTCAAGGTCTAAGTATTGCTGAGGAGGTGATCCTAAATAAAGTGTTCTTGAGCAGGGGCAGTGATACCTTGCGTAGGCTCCGGCTAACTCTAAAAACATACCCTCATTATTATTTAATGGTTGGTCATTCCACGTCATGTGGCATGCTGCAGCTTCCTCTCCAACACCAATAAGAGGGACGAATGAAGTATAGTCGCCATAATGACCTTGATTGCCTTGAGCTCCTGCATGCATTATTTCAGCAACTAAGTCGTTTTTTCTCATCCCAGGTTCTGCAACCTTCATGACACGTTCATAGACACCCTCAATCACCTTTCCTGCTCTTTTCATATAGGTAATTTCAGTTTCAGACTTAACTGCCCTTTGCCAATTAACGAGCCCTGTTTGATCAATAAAAGTTGAGTCAGGGAGGCATCTGTATAAAGATTCAGCAGCTCTTGCTGAAAAATAGTAGTTATCTTTTTCAAGACCAATTCTTTTTTTATTTAGGCTCTTTTCTTTGAATATGCCTGCAAGGAATTCCATAGGGTGGCGATCAGGACTCATGACATATTCATCTGGGTATGACAATATATTGCTAATGTCCAGATCTGTGGTGAACTCAGCACCTTTAGCGTCAATTCCTCTACCGTACCAAAAAAGCTCACCATTAGTCGTAATAATTACACATTGATGAACATAAAAAGACCAGCAATCATAGCCTGTCAGCCAGTTCATGTTGGCAGGGTCATACACAATCATAACTTCAACACCACTCTCTGTCATTGCTTTGCGAGTTTTGTCTTGCCTAGAGGTGAACTCTGATGACTCAAACTTTCTTCTAGAATCCAGCATATATTATTATGTTCTAAAAAAACTCGTATATTACACAGAAATCTATACAATGTCACCGATAGTGGCTTTATTAATACAGTCAAAATAATTAAACCCTAAATGATTAATTCAAATTACATAATTAACAAATTACGCGTGGCTAGTGGGATTGATGCTTATGTCCCAAAAGTAGGTATGATTATTCTTGATACCGACCTAACCTGCGAAAGAGACTTTGCCCGAATGAAATCTGAGCACAATTCAAATTTTGACTTGTACTATAATCGTGTTACTTTTGAAAACCCTATGACTGTAGAAAGCTTAACAGCCATATTGCCACGACTGCCTGAAGCTGCAGGCCAAATATTACCTGGCATTACTTTGGACGCTTTGGTATTTAATTGCACCTCTTCCTCTGCTCTGTTAGGCGACAGTGCAGTGGTTTCTGCACTCTCATCAATATCGAATAATACATTCACCACTGCTTCCGCAGTAGTGTCAGAAATGAAAAAAGCAAACGTAAAAAATATCAGTATACTGTGCCCATATCCTAAGAATGTTAGCATTGGCATGGCTGATTATTTTTACTCATGTGGGTTAAACGTTACGTCACTCACGTACCTAGATATTGAGGACGATAGAGATGTAGCTAATATTGGTGCAAAAAAAATTATTGATTCAGCAATAAAAGCGATAAGTCCCGATTCAGATGCATTATTTATTTCCTGTACGGCCCTTAGATCAGCTGAATTGGTAAAAGACCTTTGCGACTTAACTAAGAAAAAAATCTTCACGAGTAACTACTCTACCTTCAAACACCTAGAGTCGGTTATAGGTAATAATTTGTAAGTGGCCTAATAATGGGATACCTGTTTTCTACTATAGCTGTAGCATTGTGGGCATTTAATTTTATTATCGCTGTTATAGCTAATAATCAAATATCAGCAATTGAGCTTTCTTTTTATCGATGGCTTGTAGCACTCATTATTCTTATACCATGGATTATTAAACTAATTCCCAAGATTGATATTGTCATTTCAAATTGGAAATATATTGTTATACCCGCAGTGTTCGGTGTTAGTATCTTTAATACAGCGTTGTATATGGCTGCACATTACACATCATCCTTTAATCTTTCACTTATTGGAATAAGTGCCCCTATCTTAGTTATTATTATCAATAGATTTGTATTTAGAGCTCATTACTCTAAAGCACTATGGGTTGGCGTGCTTACCGCTACTGTCGGAGTTTTGATGCTAATTAGCAAGGGCGATTTGTATGCACTTATAGGCCTTAACTTTTCCATGGGGGATTTATTAATGCTTATATCTGCTCTCTCTTGGGGGGTATACACCGTAACCCTAGAACACAAGCAACCAACAATTTTTAGTCAGATCGAATATTTAGCACTGATTGTTGTTTTCGGATTTTTACTATTGATCCCAGCCTTTTATTGGCAAGTTAGCAGTCATGGATACAGTCGATACAGTTCAGAGGTAGGACTTATGGTACTGTATTTAGGTGTTTTCCCTTCTGTAGTATCTTTTTACAGCTGGAACAAGTCAATTGAAATAATTGGAGCAACTCGGACCGGTGCAACATATTACCTCATTCCTATTTTTGTATTTATTTATAGCAGTTTATTGCTTGAGGAGGAGATAACTTATGTAGCATTATTAAGTTTTTTGTTGATATTCTCAGGGCTGCTAACCATACACTTCACAAGGGACACCTTACAAAGAAACGGCCTTTAGTCAAGTAGCGCTCTTACGGCCTCTCTGGCACTCAGGCGGTTTACATTTTTACTCAAGTCTTCGCCAAAATGAATATGAACCTTTCTTCTAAATATAATATAACTACTAGCGCTATCAACTCTATGCGTTTTTGAAAGCATACTGCCACACATGTTGTTAACAGCAAAAGGTATCACGGCTAAATCAGTTCTGGTCCCACTTAGAATTTTTTCAAATCCTCGCTTAAACTCAAGGAGTTCTCCAGTCCTTGAAATCTCCCCTTCAGGAAATATTCCAACAATGTGTTGATCTTCTAGCACGTCAATCACACTCTCGAGCGCCCTTCTACTGTTGGAAGGCCTAACACAAATTACTTTCACTGCACGCCAAAACCATTTTAGTATTGGAATGTTGTAAAAATCTTCATGCATTACAAAGCGTATGGTCCTCGAAGTTGCCCATTGGACAAACGCCCAATCTATGTAACTTACATGGTTACCCAGTAACAATACTGGCCCATTTGTTGGTATATTTTCAATGCCGCTAATTTTTACACGATAGCGTAACCCAAAAACGACAATGACTAACCAGCGCCTCACTACTTGTAACTTGACTTAAGCTTAATTAAAACTGAACTGAAGCCTACAAAAGCTATAGCTGCATTCAGGTAAAGAATATACTCACTGTTAACGTTGAGTGATGCTACAGAGGCTGTTATCATTAAAAAAACTAGCATCAGTGAATTTTGTAGCCAATTCTTTCCAGCCAAAACGCTTCCTAATTTATCCAGCTCGGTGTTGTCTTGTATAAGCGCATTGAATGGCACTATAGACATTCCTGCGCCCAGTCCAAATAGAAAAATATCACTTGCAACCATCAACAATATCAGCTTTACAGGCTCACCCATTCCAATTTCAACATAGTTGCTTGTTAGCACATCTGACAAAGAAAGAAGGGGCAGCAGGGTTGATGCTATAACTATCAATGTTGACCCTATATAAATATTGTTAACTTTAATTGCATTTTGGCTTTTTCGGCCTGATAAATAAGCACCTATCATGATGCCTACAATTGATAGTGCCAACATAGCCTGCACCAATAACGGGCTATCGATTCCAAGGTTAACTTTGGCGTGGGCTGGGAATACAGCAATTAAGTTTTGCGATATAGCCCAAAACATTGCTGTGCCTAATATCGAATACCATGTCACCTTGTTGTCTTGTAATTTATGTATATTTTTTCTAAAGTAATGTCCTGTTACAATCTTTCTAATAGATAACGCTGCAGTAGAAAATTTAGTTTCATAAAAACGGATACCAAAAGTGGCAAGCCACTCAAACACTGACATAGCAACCAAAAGCCACCCAACTGGAGCCACTAATAGTACTATATCTTCAGGTGTGGAGTATTGTTGAGAGTCTAAATAGGATTCGAATAAATATGAAAAGAACACGGTACCCAACAAAATAGAGGTCAGGGTTATCGCCATTACATAAGCGTTACCAACACTCAAACCTTTTTTTCCTAAGCACTCTTTAATATAGCCGTATTTAGCTGGCGAATAAATAGCACTTTGTATGGCAATCAACAACGTGAAGCCAAACGCCAAAACATATTCTCCTTGATAGTATGAGTAAGTTATGCCAAGGGTAATCAAAACCGCTGCAAAAGCACTCCAGCGCATAATTGTTGGCTTAGCAAATCTATCTGACAGGTATCCAGACAAAGTAAAAAACAAGACAAAAGGCAACAACACTAAACCATTAACTAGTGTTGTTAATATGATTTGTGTTTGTTCATCATAAATTTTAAATATAGTGTTTTGTATTGTGATCTTGTGCCCTAAATCTACAAAGGCGTTAATAAACAAAACAACTAAATAAATTGAAAAAACTCCCGACCTCTCCTTAAGAGTAACACTTGGATTTGTCATAATTCTGTAAGCATTTAAATTTAATCATCCGTATTATGACAGAATATATATCGCCTTAAATAATAATCTTATTTTGTAATTTCCAGAAACACAATCCTGATAATTAGGTGTAAAAATAATTATTGACAATAATCTATTTATAAAATAATATGATTGCCATATTATTGACTATTTAGTCAATCTAATTAATTGTTCACGGAGGCTTGTCTAATGTCGGCAAAAAGAGGTAAAAGAAATGGTGGCAGGGCAGCAAAAATTGCTCACAGAAAGAAGACATCTCAAATAGAAGCGCCTAAATTTTTAACTCGCAATATTCCTTGCTATGATTTACTAAATGAAGATGAGTTGGTTCGTATCGAAGACCATGCTGAATGGATACTTAAAGAGAAAGGTATTGAGTTTTGGGATGATGATGAAACTCTAGAGCTGTTCAAGGGGGCTGGTGCAACAGTTAAAAAAAATACAGTATTTTTTGATAAAGGGCATGCAAGAGACTTATGTAAAACAGCCCCGAGAGAGTTCGAAATGCATGCAAGAAACTCTAAAAGATCAACTATTTTTGGTGGTAATAGGCTTGTTCTGGGTCCCGCATATGGTTCCCCTTTTGTGTACGACTTAAAGAGAGGAAGAAGACAGGGAACAATGGAAGATTTTAATAATTTAGTTAAACTTACCCATATGACTCCCTGGCTTCATCACACCAGCGGCACTGTTTGTGAGCCGGTAGACATACCAGTCAATAAGAGGCACTTAGATATGGTTTACTCCCATATCAAATATTCTGATAAACCTTTTATGGGTTCTGTCACTGCCACTGAGCGTGCTGAGGACTCAATAAAAATGGCCCGTATTGTTTTTGGTGAAGAGTTCATGAATTCAAACTGTGTAATTCAGGGAAACATAAACGTTAATTCGCCCCTAGTTTATGACAACACCATGACTGGAGCATTGAAGACATACGCTAGAGCAAACCAAGGTGTTGTAATCACTCCGTTCATTCTTGGTGGGGCAATGTCTCCGGTGACCATGCCTGCAGCAATTGCCCAAGCACATGCTGAAACTATGGTAGGTGTCGCTTTAACACAACTAATTCGTCCAGGTTCTAGTGCTGTGTATGGTAATTTTTTAACAACGATGGACCTCAAGTCTGGTGCTCCGACATTTGGTACACCAGAATCTTCACTAGCCACGCTCGCGGTTGGACAGATTGCAAGAAGGCTGGGGCTCCCTTTTAGAGCTGGGGGCCATTACACAGCCTCAAAAGTTACTGATGCGCAATCAATGCAGGAGTCTGCTGACTCAATGTATCCAGCTTTTCTGGCGGGAGCTAACTTTATACATCAGGCAGCAGGATGGTTAGAGGGAGGACTGGTGGTTGGCTATGAGAAATTTATTATTGATTCTGAGCGCCTAGGCATCCTGCACAGAATAGGGGAAGGCATGACTATCGATGAAAACACTCTTGCTTATAGTGCTTATCGTGAAAACTCACCTGGAGAGAATTTTTTAGGAACACAGCATACTATTGAAAACTTTGAAAATGCTAACTTTCGTTGTGAAATGGCTGACAACAATTCTTTTGAGCAGTGGGCTGAGGACGGCTCTAAAAACTCTGAGCAGCGAGCATATGAGCGCTGGAATCAGATGCTAGAGGAGTACGTTGAGCCACCTTTAGATGAGTCAATAGATGAAGAGTTGATTGACTTTATAGCCAAAAAGAAAGAGGGTATGGCAGATGAATGGTATTGAGCTTGTATTTGATTCTTTTTTGAATTAACATTTTAGTTTTGGTTGTTTATATATTTAGGAATCCATTATGAAAGATAATGCAAGAGTTGTTGTTATCGGGGGTGGTGTAGTTGGCTGTTCAATTCTATTTCACCTCGCTAAGATGGGTTGGAAAGATGTCGTTTTACTTGAAAGGAATGAACTAACTTCTGGCTCAAGCTGGCATGCTGCCGGTTCATTTCATACAGTGAGTTCTGACCCTAATGTTTCTAAACTTCAAGATTACACAATCAGCCTTTATAAAGAAATTGAAGAAACCTCTGGCCATTCAATCAGTATGCACAAAACAGGAGGCTATTACTTAGCCTCAAACCAGAATTGGCATGACTATCTAAAGCGAGAACGCTCTAATGCAAGATCATTAGGCTTGAATCAAGAGTTTGTGTCTCTAGATGAGGTTGTCGAAAAGCATCCATTAATCAATCCTGATCATTACGTTGCCGCTCTTTGGGATCCATCTGATGGCGATATTGATCCTTCAGGAGTTGTTTACGCATATGCAAAATCGGCTCGTGTACATGGGGCTGAGTTTTATACTCACACTCCAGTCATTGAAACCAACCAGCGACCTGACGGTTCTTGGGATGTTGTTACTGAGAAAGGCAATATTCATGCAGAGTACATAGTTAATGCTGGCGGTCTTTGGGCGCGTGAAGTTGGTCGTATGTCTGGAATTCATTTACCTGTTGTCCCAATGGAGCACCATTATTTAATTACTGAAGAAATTGAACAAATTGCCAATTTAACAGATGGACACCGATTACCAAGTTGTATTGATTTTGAGGCGAATATTTATACTCGTCAAGAAAATACTGGGATGCTGTTGGGGACTTATGAACCCCGATCTACACCATGGTCTTTGGACGGCACACCACAAACTTTTGGGCATGATCTACTTGAGCCAGATTTGGATCGTATTGCGGATCGATTGGAGCTAGCTTTTGAGCGTATTCCTGCACTAGGAACAGCCGGTATTAAAAATATTATTAATGGGCCATTTGTTTTCTCTCCTGATGGAAATCCAATGGTTGGACCAGTTCCAGGCATGAAAAACTACTGGACAGCTGTTGGTGTTATGGCAGGTTTTTGTCAAGCGGGAGGTGTTGGTAAAACGTTGGCTGAATGGATGATTGAAGGAGAACCCTCTGTGGATGTGTGGGCAATGGATATTGCACGTTTTGGTGATTTTGCAACCCCTGAGTGGGGGGTTATTAAGTCTTCTGAAAATTATGAACGCCGCTTTGTAATGACTTTTCCTAATGAGACGCTGCCTAAAGGAAGGCTTCAGAAAACAACGTCAATATACGATCGCCTAACTCAAAAAGGCGCTGTGTGGCAAGATACTTTTGGTCTTGAAAATGCACTTTGGTTTGCTAACTCTCCAGAGGATGCTTATGAAGAACCAACATTCCACAGATCAAGATCTCATGACTATGTAGCTAAGGAAGTAGAAGCTGTAAGAGAGTCTGTTGGAGCAATTGAAGTGGCGAACTTTGCTAACCATAAGTTTACGGGTAAGGGAGCTAAAGCCTTTTTAGAGATGGTTCTTGCGGGCCGCATTCCAAACCAAGGAAGGGTTAATTTATCGCCTATGCTCCTAGAGAGTGGCAAGCTCAATGGAGACTTGACAGTAGCATGTATTGATGAAGAAACCTATTATTTATTCGGATCCAGCGCCGTTCAAAACATGCATCTTCGATGGTTTGACAAGCACCTTGAGGGAGTTCAAGATGTTGTCTATAAAAACATGACAGATGATTTTCATGGTATTGCAATATCGGGTCCAAAATCTAGGGAATTGTTATCAAAGCTTACCCGAGAAGACGTCAGTTCTGAAGTTTTTAAATTCCGAGATATAAGAGATACTTTTATAGGCGGGGTCCCAGCACTATGCGTAAGGATTTCATTTACAGGTGAGCTTGGCTATGAAATTTATGTTGCCCCTCAGTACCAATTAAAACTCTTTGAGGCGATAGAAGAGGCTGGAGCAGGCCTTGGTCTTAAATGGTTTGGTGGAAGGGCATTAATGTCAATGAGGCTGGAGAAAAGTTGGGGCGCATGGGCAATGGACTTTAGACCTGACTTTACATTAATGGAATCAGGACTTGATTTTTTTGTGGATTGGAATAAAGAGTTTATCGGTAAAAAAGCATCCTTAGTAGAGAAAAAGAAGGGTCCAAATAAAAAGCTTTCCGTCATACAAATAGATACCGAAACTGACGTTAGTGGTGATGAGGCTGTAATGCATAATGGGGAATGTATTTCCTATATTACTTCTGGAGGGTACGGGCATTCGGTTAAAAAATCTCTTGCGATGACCTATCTTCCAGTTGATTTAATTAACTCCAATACAAAGCTTGAAGTAGAAATACTGGGTGAGTTTCATAAGGCTAGTGTGGTTGTTGAGCCTCTATATGATCCTAGTGGTTCGAAAATGCGATAAAATTATTTTATAAGTAAAGGTAAAGTTTATTTGATTTGAGGGGCGTTCATGAATTTTAGTAACAATAAAAGACACCAACCAAAAATTAAGGTTGGCTCTAGTGAGGTAGAGGATATTTATAGCCTCAATAAGCATACGCTGGGTCCTGGAAACTTAGCTGAATCAGAATGGAAAGAGGCTGGTTTACCTAGCCCAAATATGACCAATATACATGAGTACCGATTAAAAAGAGTTCGCGACAAACTCAAGAAATTTGATTGCTCTGGAATTCTGCTCTATGACCCCCTCAACATACGCTATGCAACGGATAGTACAAACATGTCGATATGGACATCACACAACGCTACGCGCTACGCATTAGTGATGACAGAAGGACCTGTAATAGTTTTCGAGTTTGACGGGCATGAATTTCTATCAAATCATAACTCATTAATAACAGAGGTAAGACCAGCCAAAACCTATTTGTATTTTGCGGCTGGTGAATATAGTAGGAATCGAGCTAAAATATGGGGCGATGAGGTTGCAGAAATTGTAGCTAGATACGGCTCTGGAAATAAACGACTGGCGCTAGATCATTGCGCTCCTGAAGGTATTCATGAGTTACATAGCCATGGTCTGGAGCTATTCAATGGTGAAGAGGTGATGGAACTAGCAAGGTTGATTAAGTCAGAAGATGAAATCAACGCTATGAGGCGTTCTATCTATGCGTGTGAAAAATCTATAGATACTATGCGTACCTATTTCAAGCCAGGTATTTCGGAGCAAGAGTTATGGGGTCACTTTCAGATGGAGTCAGTCTCTAGAGGTGCAGAATGGATTGAGACGCGCCTTCTTGCTGCGGGACCTAGAGCTAATCCTTGGTACCAAGAGTGCTCATCACGCCCAATACAGAATGGGGAGCTAATGAGTTTTGATACTGATCTGGTTGGTGCATATGGTTACTGTACTGATATGTCTCGCTGCTGGCTGTGTGGCGATGAGGCACCAAACCCAAAACAAAAAGATATCTATACAAAGGCCTATGAACAAGTTAAACATAATATTGAGTTATTGCGTCCAGGAATCACTTTTAAGGAGCTTTCATTTTCTTCTAAAGAGTATCCCAAGGATGAGTTTCGACATTATTCGGTTCAGTACCACGGGGTAGGTCTATGTGACGAATACCCCTGCATACCTTTTACTTGGGAGTGGGACAATAACAGCTACGATGGCACAGTCAAGCCCGGTATGGTTTTATGTGTCGAAAGCTATGTCGGTAGGCTTAACGGGGGGCCAGGTGTAAAATTAGAGGAACAAGTTTTAATAACTGAAAATGGATATGAATTGTTGACTAGCTATCCCTTTGAATCTAATTTATTGCTATAGTAGTATTCAATGAGTCTAAGAACAATCCCAAAAACAATGAGTGCAATATTAACTACTGGCCATGGTGGTTTTGAGGTGCTTGAATTTCGTAACGATGTGAAAGTTCCTAAGCCTAAATCAGATCAAGTATTGATTAAAGTGTTAGGGGCTGGTATCAATAATACAGATATAAATACTCGCACTGCTTGGTATTCAAAATCAGTCACTGGTGAGACTAACTCCAAAGATTCACAAGGCTTAGATGACGATGGAAGTTGGTCAGGAGAGCCTATTAACTTTCCAATCATTCAGGGTGCTGATTGTTGTGGTGAGATTGTTGCCGTTGGAGATAACGTTGAGATTGAACGAATTGGCGAGAGAGTTTTGGTTAGAACAATGCAGCAATATGCAGTGGACTATAGGCCCTATGAGTGCTGGACTATGGGATCAGAGTGTGACGGTGCTTTTGCACAATATATGGTTGCTTTTAGTGATGAGAGTTTTAAGGTTGAGAGTGATTGGAGTGATACAGAATTAGCATCTATTCCTTGTGCATACTCTACTGCAGAAAACTTACTGGAACGCTCAGCTGTTAAAGAGAGCGAGATTGTTCTGATAACAGGTGCATCTGGTGGCGTTGGTTCTGCTGCAATCCAACTGGCAAAAAGACGTGGTGCATCAGTAATTGCTGTAGCTAGCAAAGCAAAGGCTTCTGAAGTAAAAAAAATAGGCGCAGACAAAATCATTAATAGAGAGGACGGTATAAGATTTTCTATAAATAATGAAAGCGCTGATGTTGTTATTGATTTAGTCGCTGGACAGGAGTGGGGAGAGCTTCTTGACGTTCTAAAAAAAGGAGGTAGATACGCAGCAGCTGGTGCGATTGCAGGACCAATTGTAGAGCTTGATGTTAGGACACTCTACCTGAAAGACTTGACACTGATGGGCTGTACTTTTCAGGATAGCCAGGTATTTGAGAATTTGATTGGCTATATCGAAAGAAATGAAATTAAACCTTTGGTTGCGAAGAGGTACCCACTTAAAGAAATTGTGAATGCTCAAAAAGACTTTTTAGCAAAAAAATATGTAGGAAAGCTGGTTCTCGTGCCTTAATAGAATAAATCAATGAAGATTACACTGATTGATGTTTTAGGTAATTCTGTAAAGATATTTATGCAGGTTATTATATTAAATTGGCCTATTTATACCCATTTGAAACACCAAAAGTAGGCACCCATTTTTGGTATGCGAAGAGTGCACACTGCCGGGCTCAAACGTTATAAAGTCGCCCTTCCTGAATACTGCATTGTCTGAATCTACCAATTCGCCCTCCAGAACTATAAATTCTTCAAAGCCTGTATGTTCATGAGGAATAGACTGGGCCCCAGGTTCTAACTTTAATATATAGCTCCCAAAACCTGTATCCTTGTCAAAGCTGACCAGGTGCCAACTCATTTTATCAATAATCGATCCATATCTGTCAAAGGGTTTAAATTCAACTTCAAATGGGTTAGTACACTTTCTTTTATCCATAGTAGTTTGTTTGGTCTTTATTCGAATAATTATATGTGGTTGCTTAATCAATATTTTTATAAATATAATTAAAGTCAACCTTTGATTATTATTATTAATATTTAATTATTGAATAATAATAACAAAAGTGTACAATTTATTTTATTTATTTCTGATACAAACAATATGGCTAAATTATCTAAAAATTTCATTGCTGGTGAGTGGGTTTCAGGGGACAGCACAATATCGAACATTAACCCTTCAGACACGAATGATGTGATTGGAGAGTTTGCTCAAGCAAGTACTTCACAATTGGAAGATTCGCTTAGCTGTTCTCACATAGCTCAAAAAGTATGGGCTGCAACTGGGCTGGAGCAGCGTCAAGCTGTATTGATGAGTATTGGGGAAGAGATGATGGCACGTAGCTCTGAGTTAGGAGAATTGTTGTCTAGAGAGGAGGGCAAACCTTTGGCAGAAGGCAAGGGCGAGGTCTATAGAGCTGGGCAGTTTTTTACTTACTATGCGGCTGAAGTATTGCGACAGAGTGGAGATACAGCAGACTCGGTAAGGCCTGGCATTGAGATTGATGTTCGTCGAGAGGCAATGGGGACTGTAGCTATTATATCTCCATGGAACTTTCCTACCGCAACAGCAAGTTGGAAGATTGCCCCCGCCCTAGCATTTGGGAATGCTGTTATATGGAAGCCAGCAAACCTTACACCTGCAAGTGCTGTTGCGCTGACTGAAATTATCTCCAAACAAGACATGCCTAAGGGCCTATTTAACTTAGTCATGGGTTCTGGTTCATCTATAGGCCAGGCCTTAGTAGAGAACCCTATGGTTGATGCTATAAGCTTTACTGGTTCATATGATGTTGGACGAATAGTTGCTGCTGCTGCTGCAAAAAATTTGACTAAATTTCAATTAGAGTTAGGATCTAAGAACCCTTTGGTTATTATGGATGATGCTGATATAGATGTTGCTGTTGCTGCAGCGACAGGTGGTGCATTTGGTAGCACTGGACAAAAATGTACGGCCTCCTCAAGGCTAATTGTTCATACCGACATTCATGATGAATTTATTGAACGTATGAAGCTCTCAACATCGGCACTTAAGGTAGGCCATGCACTTGTTGAGGGAACACAAATCGGTCCCGCTGTTAGTGAAAAACAACTTAAATCTAATCTTGACTATATGACCTTGGGCAAAAAAGAAGGTTGTGAGGTTGTTTGTGGAGGGCGCAGTCTTGAGCTTGCGACTCCTGGACATTATATGCAACCAGCTTTACTGGTTGGTGGTAGTAACTCTATGAGACTTAACCGTGAAGAGTTGTTTGCACCGATTGCATGCGTAATTAAGGTTGCAGACTACGATGAAGCACTTATAGTCGCAAATGACACGGAGTTTGGCCTGGTTTCTGGAATTATTACTAAATCCCTATCGAGGGCAACTCACTTTCGCAGGAACTCTGAAAGCGGCTGTGTCATGGTAAACCTTCCTACCGCTGGTACTGACTACCATGTTCCTTTTGGGGGAAGAAAAAATTCAAGCTTCGGTCCAAGAGAACAGGGTCAATATGCAAAAGAGCTATACACGCAAGTAAAAACGTCTTATATCTCTTCCGGTAATCCATAATGTCAGAACAGAAATTATTTATAGATGGGCTCCAATATAATTCTTGGAGTGAGGAAATATTTAGCCAAATTCACGAGGGCGGACTTAGTGCGGTTCACGTAACAATTAGCTACCATGAAGATTTCCAAGAAACAGTACAAAATATTATTGATTGGAATAGATACTTTATCAAGTACTCTGACCTAATATTTCTAGGTCGCACTGCTGAAGATGTCAGGAAGGCGCAAAGGGAGAGTAGAACTGCTATTTTCTTTGGATTTCAAAACTGCTCCCCTATTGAGGATAATATTGGTTTGGTCGAAATTTTACACACCCTAGGTGCCAGATTCATGCAACTCACATACAATAACCAAAGCTTACTGGCTACGGGCTGTTACGAGAAAAAAGATTCTGGCATAACTAGAATGGGTAAACAGGTTATAAAAGAAATGAACAGGGTGGGACTGGTGGTTGATATGAGTCACTCAGCTGAGCGTTCAACACTTGAAGCAATTGAAGTATCCGAAAGGCCAATAGCTATTACGCATGCTAACCCATCTTTATGGCATCCTGCACTTAGAAATAAGTCGAGCGAGGTTTTAAGAGCGCTAGGGTCTAGCGGCGGAATGGTCGGCTTTTCAATTTACCCCCACCATCTAAAAGATGGATCAAAATGTACAATAGAAAGTTTTTGTGGGATGATAGCTGAGACTGCTGACCTTGTTGGCATTGAAAGCATAGGAATAGGGAGTGATTTATGCCAAAATCAGCCCGACAGTGTGGTTCAATGGATGCGCAACGGCACCTGGTCAAATGATCTAGATTTTGGCGAGGGCTCTGCTTCACTTGCCGGCTTCCCTGAACAGCCGTCCTGGTTTAAGGATAATAGAGATTTTTCTAATATTGAGTCAGGACTTAAGAGTGTTGGAATGGATAGCAAAAATATAGAAGCCGTAATGGGTACTAACTGGCTGAGGTTTTTTGAATCTTCTTTTGGGTCTGCCTAGCAATAACTCAATGACAAAAGATGTGAAGTCAAACGAATTGATTTTGCGTGACCCCGGCAAGGTCATGCGTCTTGAGAGGATGGGTTCTTCCTTCCAAACTCGGTTGAGTTTTATGCGTACACTCATTCGTAGAATGTCTACAGATAAGTGGCGATTTGAGAGACTAAGAAGCGATATTGACAGTGAGGGTTATGGGGTCAGTGTTTATGCTGCCCATACGCCTGAAAGAACTTACTCTTTAGTTGCCTTTACACAAAGCATACCCAACGATATGAGGACTGACAGGGTTATCGCTGAGGTGTGGGACGCTACATTCAGTTTGTATGACGGGGTGCCATCTCTTGAGGATATAGAGTATCTTTCTAAGAATACACCGAAACAAGAAGCTGGCCGATTCAGACCAAGTGAGCTGGTCTTAGCGAGAGCCAACAAAAGTTTAAGACTGTTTGAGCATATAGCATCTTCACTCTCTAATGGGGAACAACCGGACATTGATTTGCTTGCGTCGGTTGGCTATTTAATGAGGACTACAGCAGTTTATGGTAGCGGAAAGTTTGGTTGCGCTGATCGTGCTAAATTGCATGACCGTGAAGAATGTAAGGTGTCATTTCATATTGAATTGCTGGCAGTGTATTTGATACGATGGTTCACTATAGACTTAGTTGAAACTATTGCCCAAAAGAGAGGTGGAAAAAAGGCTGTTAAGCTTGAACACAATATAAGTAAATTCATCGGTGTTGGTAACTCAACAGGACTAGGTATGGCCCCTTTTTTATTGAAACATCCAGTTCTTATTCATAACTGGGTATCAGCAAAAGAGTCCTCTTTGGGTAGAGTTAGAAGTATTAAGAATCCCACAGATTACAGTACTGAGGTATTTTTGCAAAGCCTGAAACAGGCATCCCAACATATCAGAGAATGGAACGTTGAAGATGAAGAGCAGACGCTAAGAATTGAACGCCTTAGGGCTGAAGTTGATAAGCTTGAATATTGGTGTGTCGCCAATAATATATTAAAAAAAATGTCTCCATGGAACAGTATTTATAAATTCGTTGAGGATAACTTTTCATACGAATGTCAAGAACTGACGGTCTCTTTACTGTTAGAGCCGCACGGTGAGTTAATTGATGAGCTTGGTGACACTATGTTGGCAACTGATGACCCAGTATTCGATTCAAACATGCAACTTAAAGAGTTAACAAATATACTTAATGAGCATTATTCTTGGGCTACTAAGATTGATTTTTCTTCTGCCGAATCACAACACCACTTTTGGTACTATTCAGAAGATAAGTTAGAACCCAGATTTGGATCTATTGATACGGACGATGGAGTTGAACAAGAGATGCCCTTGGCAATAGCTAGAGAGATAAGCGATCTACACAACAAACTGAAAACCTTCTCAAATACAATGTGTACTGGTGAGTTTGCAATGCGATATCCACAGTTCCGACACATAATACGTAGGGCTCAAAATACAGCCGTTAGGCCTTATGCAGAAGTGCAAGACAACTTGTTGAATAAAAGTATGCGTCCTCTTGACTTGTTACGCTTTAAGCTCGCTTTTTTTGGGGCATCAAAGTTTGACCCTAAGTCTGATTTATGGACAAGGATTTCAATGTATCAGGGTGCACCATTGCCAAAACAGCTAAATGACATAGACCATGATAACTGGGCATTTCCAATTAAACCGATTAAGGAAATTCAATGAATAATGAGTTTATTAGGATTTCTCTTAACGAAATATTGTTCTACTTTACAAGGGCCGGATTTGGAGTTAATGCGCCAATAGGGTTATCAGAAGACTTTGCACGTAGTAATGTCTGGCTAGCGGAAAATGGCTTTGACCCATCCTCCTGTAGCTATTTTGCATTAGACTGTTTAGACAATAGAAAGAGTTCCCTTATAACTAAGTTTTCAGATAGCAATACTATTGTTTGTGGTAATAAAAAATATTTGTCTGCTTTCCAAGCATCTGTAGTTGCTGCTGACTGGATCACAACTGATAGTAAAGATGAACTTAAAATAGTTAATGTAGATTCTCCCTTTATAGTTCTGGCACAGTTAGGAGCAACCCTAGCCGAAGACCTACAAGTAAAATGGTCAGACGATAAGGGGGATAAATACCTAGTCAACCTCAATAAAAATGAAAGATGGGAAATTGTTAGTAGTTCTGTTAACCTAATTGAACATAGCAAAGGCGCAAACATTTCAATTAAAAGTCCAGCATGCAAAGATATAGACAATAATGCAGCAGTTAAAAAATTTGACACAAAGCATGGCAGGCAAAATATATTGCAAACAGGTGTCGAAGTTAAGGACAGATGGGGTTTAGTGTATGAATACTTTTCTCGATGTCTAGTAAAATCAAACACTAGGTCGCGAGAATCTGGTGCAGGTGCAGGCCTTGTGGACAATGATTAATATTAGGTGAACATATGAACACAACTACTTTAAATAAAACAGAAATCGAACAAATAACCATTCAGGCCCTTACAAACTCTGGGGCTAGTTTGATTGCAGCATCCTCAATGGCAAGAGGGGTAGTAGCTGCTGAAATGGATGGAATATCCAGTCATGGATTGATATATGTTCCAATTTATTGTGAGCACTTAGTGTGCGGCAAGGTTAGTCCCAATGCTGAACCATCCGTCAATATTACTGCTCCCAGCGCTATAACTGTCGACGCTGATTGTGGCTTTGCACATCCTGCCATCGATGCTGGGTTTAACCTGATGATTGAGAGTGCAAAGAAGAACGGGTGTGCAGCTATGTCAATAAAAAACTCTTACAATTGTGGTGTTCTGGGATATCACACTGAGCGCATAGCCAGAACTGGGTTGACCGGTTTAGGATACACCAATGCACCTGCATCTATTATGCCTGTCGGAGGTGACACACCTGTAATTGGCACTAACCCTTTTTCTCTGGCATTGCCCAATGGTAAGGGGGGAGTAGCTTTCGTTATTGATCAATCTGCCAGTGTTGTAGCCAAGAGTGAAATAAAAATGCATGCCCTTGCTGGTAAGCCAATTCCTGAGGGATGGGCATATGACTCTGATGGCAATATAACAACAGACGCTGAAAAAGCTATGCTTGGTTCTATGGCTCCAGTTGGCGGCTATAAAGGTTTTGGGACGGGACTTATGGTTGAATCATTCGCTGCAGTAATGTCTGGAGCGTCATTGGGGAAAGACGCTAGCCCGTTTGCCGGAACCTCTGGTGGTCCACCAAAAACTGGTCAATTTTTCTTCGCTGTCTCGCCTGAACTATTCTCACACGGTCTGTTCGCAGAAAAAGTAGAGTCTCTAACTGAATCAATAGAATCTCAGGATGGTGCCCGTTTACCCGGCACTGGAAGGTTTGTTAATAGAGATACTAATGAAAGGAGTGGAGTTGAGGTTAGCACAGAGCTACTAGAAAAAATACGGTCTATTTAATTTAACATTCAGTCAAACTAACAGCCAACCCTCCAAGAGATGTTTCTTTATATTTTGTTGACA
This sequence comes from Gammaproteobacteria bacterium, assembly GCA_015659815.1. Classification (GTDB taxonomy): domain Bacteria; phylum Pseudomonadota; class Gammaproteobacteria; order PS1; family Pseudothioglobaceae; genus SZUA-1055. The sequence continues at coordinate 44,677 of DQME01000184.1, forward strand.
TATCTAGCCCCGTCTTCCTCATAGCCTCTACACATCTGTCTAAGGAGATTAGGTGGTCACCGCTCTCTCTGAGCGCAAGTGAACTAGCCGTATAAGCTTTAATTGCGCCAAACCCATTACGCTCAATGCACGGAACCTGAACAAGGCCGTTTACTGGGTCACAGGTCATGCCCAAGTGGTGTTCTAAAGACATTTCAGCTGCATTCTCTATCTGTTTACTGTTTCCGCCCCTAACTTCACAAAGAGCGGCGGCTGCCATTGCCGCTGCCGACCCAACTTCTCCTTGACAACCTACTTCAGCGCCAGATATGGAGCTGTTGTACTTAATCAAACCACCTATAGCGGCGGCTGTTAGTAAAAACTGCCTGATTTGCTCGTTACTAGCAGACCTGTGCTTATAGAAAAAGTATAGAGTTGCTGGCAGAACTCCGGCTGCTCCGTTTGTAGGCGCTGTAACAACCATATGTCCTGCAGCATTTTCTTCATTAACGGCCATAGCATAAGCAAAAAGCCAGTCACTTGTACTAGTGTGGCCCGAATCCTCACTTAGACTCTGGTGCAACCTTTTAGCACGCCTTACTGTGTTTAAACCTCCAGGCAAGATTCCTTCTACCGCTAGTCCACTCTCGACGCAAGACTTCATTGCTAGCCAAATCTTATCAATTCTGTTATCCAGATCATCTTTAGAGACATGGCATAGCTCGTTAGCCTCTTTCATTTCCCAAATTTTCTTATTGCTTTTATCTGACATTTCAAGCATCTCTTGTGCATTTTTGAAAGGAAACGGATGCGCTAGTTGGCCCTCTTCATCAAGTGGAGCCTTGAGATTATCAATCTCTTCCAGGGTCGATATAAATCCTCCTCCAATTGAAAAATACGTTTCCGATAGTACGACTTCATTTGAATCGTTGTGTAGCTCAAAGACCATACCGTTGGGGTTCTGCTTTAACGAATTCTTTGTATCAAATATGATGTCAGTGGGTGGCGAAAAGGAGCATCGCTTATCTTTTCCTATAACAACTGAATCAGAATTCCAAATACTATCAATAAGTTCATCCATTTGTTCGTCAACAACAGTGCTCGGTAAGTAACCGTTAATACCAAGTGTAACAGCTCTATCAGTTGCGTGACCCTTGCCTGTATATGCTAGCGAGTCTTTTAATGTACAGGTAATTTTGTATTCTGATTCTGGATTAATAGCAATAAACTTTGCAGTATTGTGTATAAAACTATTAGCCGCAACCATAGGTCCCATAGTATGAGAGCTCGACGGGCCAATGCCTACCTTGAATAAGTCAAATACACTAATAAACACTACTACCTCTCCTCCAGAATAATAGAATCACAGTTACATGCTGTAAAAAATTGCATTATATGCCTTTTGTGCAGCCTAATATCAACATAATTTGTGAATGTACTATTTAATTTCGTAGTCATCTAAATGCTTACCTTTTTTTATTCTTGCTGCTGTTCCATTTGACTCTTTTTTAAACTCATGCGAGCTGACGCTCTGTGTAAGTAAATCAGCCCTAAGGTCGATGGTTGAAAGGCCTGCCTGTCCACAACTACGCATACCATCAAATCTCGCCAAAGCTTTTATTTTTTTATTAGCTAGGTGTGGCTGCAGTTTGTTCATGTCACTAGGGACACACTCATAGTCCAAAGTCAAGTATCCCGACCCCTCTGCAAATTGTAGTAATTCAGCCCCCTTACTGGTTCTCGCTATAACCGTGTTAGTTCCTAAGTCATTATTAATCATTTCCTTGGTTGGAGTACATTCAGGCCATGTATCGCCGGTAGAAATATCTGCCCCCTCACCAGTTCCGTCTGGACAAACTCTGCAGCGCCACGGCATATGCCATTGGGAAGAGTCTGTGCCCCAAAAATCTAAGTAACTTTTTTCAATGCGACTACCGTTATTAAGTTTTATTGAAGTAGGGCCAGGGCACCCGTTCCCTCTATAGCTAACACTGTCAACTTCTTCTTCTCTCACACCTTCTGACTGGAAGAAATTACTCATAGCAAATGGTGGAAAAAAGCCACCACAGAAGGGGGAAAGCATTAACGGTATATACTTATCTACCCTGGGGTCTTTTTTCGCTAACAATCGCATAGCAGAAATATCGCAAGGCTTAGCCACAAGGGCCACCCTTATACCTTCATCCAAAACCTTTTTAATTTTGTCTAGTGGGGAGGTGGATGCATAAATAGAAGCACAGTTTTCGTTGACTTCAGACAATGTGTAACTAATAGTTGAATGGCCAAAATATGGCTTTAAACCGCTTGGCCCAACATGCAACACAGCATCGACCATTTTAGACTCTATTAGAAACCCTGCAAGTGCAGTTAGCACACCCCCAGTGGCCGACTTATGCCGAACAGAATCGTTACTAGCGTGTGCTGCACAAATCCGTTCTATGGGCCCCCAAACTGGGTCTATTTGTACCCCTTCAGATAGGTATTTATTTGGCATTCCTGACTGTACAACTCCAGGACAAAAACTACTCAAATACCTGAGCTCTTTCTCGGTTAAGCACTTATTCTCTTTAGGCCTTAGACCTCCAACGCTTAGCTCTATATTAACCTTTTCAGAAAAAACTGAAGCGCACAACCCGCAGCCAATACAGAGACCCTCATTTATTATTTGTTGAATACTACTTGCTGCCATTAATTCATTTTAATTGTGCCCAAACGTTAATTGTTGATCTACAAATATGCCAAGCCTATTCTAACAAATAAAATCTGCTAGATTTGCTTTACTAGTAATGTACATTGAAAATTGTATTGTTATTGTCAACAATAATATTCAATAGATAATGAATTAAATTTAATACACAAATATTTTATCTACTTAGTAGCTATAATTTGCGGCTTAACTATAGTACTATTATTATATAAAGCCAATGAGTAAAAATCATACACATATGTCAGCAAATGAGGCAATAAAAAGAGGCGACTTTGTTGGTAGACATATCGGTACATCGACTCTACAGCAGGATGAAATGCTGGAGTTTCTAAAAATTAAAAGTATGGACTCGCTTATTGACAGAGTCGTGCCTAAAGCAATAAGGCGCAATAAACCGATGACAATTAAAGAGCCGGTTTCAGAGTCACTAGCATTGGCAAAAATTAAAGAGATAGGCATGAAAAACTTAATATTTAAGTCGTTTATCGGTCAAGGGTATTACAACACAATAACCCCTTCCGTTATTCAGAGAAATATTTTAGAAAACCCGGCATGGTACACTGCTTATACTCCTTATCAAGCTGAAATTTCCCAAGGAAGAATGGAAGCCATGATCAATTTTCAAACTATGGTTTCTGATATTACTGGAATGGAACTTGCAAATGCGTCCATGCTTGATGAGGCAACTGCGTGCGCTGAGGCTATGACGTTTTGTTTGCGTACCAGTAAGTCAAAAAGCAGAACATTCTTTGTTGCACAAGACTGCCACCCAAAAAATATAGAGGTTGTTCAAACGCGTGCCATGTCAATAGATATAGAAATAATAGTTGGTGACCCTTTGAGCGATATGGATGACTTAGATTTATTCGGAGCTCTACTACAATATCCTAATACTTATGGTAGCTATACAAACCTCTCAAGTTTTATCAATAATTTACATAATAAGAAAGCTTTAGTTGCTATGTGTAGCGACCTGCTTGCACTTACCCTGCTAAAAACCCCTGGGGAAATGGATGCCGACGTTGTTGTTGGAAATACGCAAAGGTTTGGCGTGCCTCTAGGTTATGGAGGACCTCATGCTGCCTTTATGGCAACCCGAGAAAAATTTAAACGGTCTTTGCCTGGAAGAATAATAGGGTTATCGGTTGATTCACAAGGAAAACACGCTTACAGGCTTGCTCTTCAGACTCGTGAACAACACATTCGAAGAGATAAAGCAACAAGTAATATCTGCACTGCGCAGGCCTTGTTGGCTGTTATGGCCAGCATGTATGCAGTATATCATGGCCCCCAAGGACTACAGAATATAGCAGAAAAATTATTGCGATTGTGTACAGTTTTTGTTAAAGGGCTTAGCAGCCTTGACACTGAAATTATAAATGATAGCTTTTTTGACACAATTTCAATAAAAGTAAATGACTCTGATGCTATCATTTCTAGTGCTGAAAAAGTAGGATTTAATTTACATCGTATTTCAGAAAGTGCTGTATCTCTATCCTTTGACGAGACAACTTCAACACAAGATATTGAGAAACTTTGGCAAGTATTCCACAAAGGCTCTAATTTAAAATTCCATAATGTAGACAACTCAGAAAAAATACACATAGACCCTGAACTCAGAAGGTCTGCCACTCTTTTGAAGCATGAAGTGTTTAATAAATATCACTCGGAAACTGAGATGATGCGTTACATGAGATACCTTTCAGACAAAGATTTAGCGCTGGACAGGGCAATGATACCTTTAGGGTCGTGCACTATGAAGCTAAATGCCGTTACAGAACTGATGCCAATCTCATGGCCTGAATTTTCACAGATTCATCCACTTGTACCTTTAAACCAGGTGGAAGGATACATGCAAATGATAGCCGAACTGGAGGAAATGTTATGTGAAGCTACCGGGTACGACGCAATATCATTACAACCCAACTCTGGTGCCCAAGGAGAGTATGCAGGATTGCTCGCAATTAGAGCGTATCAGAACTCTATTGGGGAAGGTGATAGAAACGTATGCTTAATACCTGCCTCAGCACATGGAACGAACCCTGCCTCAGCCCATATGGCTGGACTTAAGGTTATAGTAGTAAAAACTGCTGAGAATGGCAACATTGATTTTGAAGATTTGCAATATAAGTGCGAAAAGTACAGCAACAACTTGTCGGCAATAATGATAACTTACCCCTCTACACACGGTATATTCGAAAATAACGTTGTGGAGGTTTGCTCTTTAATACATAAACACGGTGCCCAGGTTTATATTGACGGTGCAAATATGAATGCAATGGTAGGCATCTCCTCTCCTGGTGAGTTCGGTGGTGACGTGTCTCACTTAAATTTACACAAAACTTTTGCAATACCGCATGGTGGAGGAGGCCCAGGGGTTGGCCCAATAGGTGTTAAGTCTCATTTAGCTAAGTTCTTACCCGCAACACCGCTCAACGAAAGCACAGTTACAAGTGTCTCTGGAGCTCCATGGGGCTCTGCAAGTATTCTACCTATTAGCTGGATGTACATCACTTTGCTAGGAAGTAGTGGTTTATATGCGTCTACTGCAAACGCAATACTTAATGCAAATTATGTTGCTTCTCGCTTATCAGATCATTACCCTTTGCTTTATACTGACAAAAAAGGAATGGTGGCTCATGAATGTATAATCGATATTCGTAAGATTAAAGATGATACAGGGGTTAGTGTAGATGACATTGCGAAACGGCTAATTGATTATGGTTTCCATGCACCAACCATGTCCTTCCCAGTACCAGGCACTCTAATGATAGAGCCTACAGAGTCTGAATCAAAGGAAGAGCTTGACAGGTTTTGCGATGCAATGATCCAAATCAAGACTGAGATTGATGAAATAGAAAATGGAAAAATTTCAAAAACTGATAACCCATTAAAAAATGCTCCTCATACAGCAGAAATGGTAACATCATCTGAGTGGGGACGCCCTTATACAAGGGAACAGGCCGCTTACCCTATAGAAAGCTTAAAGAGGGTAAAGTACTGGTCTCCAGTAGCTAGGGTTGATAATGTTTATGGTGATAAAAACCTTGTGTGCTCTTGTCCAAGTGTTGATGCTTATGAGTAAATTACTATGAAGTCAATAATTATTAGTGTACTGGGAGATGACAAGCCTGGACTGGTTGAAAATTTGTCTGACTTTATTGTCAAGCATGGGGGTGACTGGGTAGACAGTAGAATGTCGCACCTTGGTGGTAAGTTTGCTGGAATTTTAAGTGTTAACATGAAAGATACTGATGTTGAAGCATTTATTGAAGACATATCAAACGCAGACCTAGGGCTGAATGTATTATGTGAAACTACAGATATAGTTTCAATAACAGAATACAATAATTACCACATAGACCTTATTGGGCAAAATCGACCGGGGATAATACATGAGTTAACTCATGTTCTGGCTGAATTTAAAGCAAACGTTGAGGACCTGACTAGTGAAATAGTCGAAGCCCCTATGTCTGGTGAAGAGCTATTTAAGGCCACTATAAATATACATCTCCCTAAATCTATTAGCAAGCTTACTATTAAAAAGAAAATTGAAAAAATTGCTAACGAGTTCGTTGCAGATATACAACTAAAGTAACTCTATCTATGCTTTTATTATGTTGTGCTCTGGACCGAAAGGCAGTTCAGTAATGTCGTAAGCGCTGTCTTCTGTTATCACCATAATGTCATGCTCTCTGTAACCTCCAGCTCCTGGATTTCCTTCAGGTATCATTATCATAGGCTCCATTGATATAACCATGTTTTTTTCAATAACTGTATCAATGTCTTCCCTCAACTCAACGCCCGCCTCACGACCGTAGTAATGAGACAGAACACCGAATGAGTGTCCATAACCAAATGTACGACTTTCAAGTAGACCGTATTCTTCAAAAATTTTATTTAGCTCAAGCGCCACATCTTTACACTTAGCTCCGGGCTTTATTAACCTCATGCCCTCTTCATGTGCCTTCACATTTATCTCCCACAATTTCAATGATGCATCGTCACAGTGATCAAAAAATAATGTCCTCTCTAATGCTACGTAATAACCTGAAATCATTGAGAAACAGTTAAGGCTCAAGATGTCTCCCTTTTGTACTTTTCTTGTAGTAACTGGATTATGCGCACCGTCAGTATTAATGCCTGATTGAAACCAGGTCCAAGTATCCATAAGTTCTGTATGAGGAAACCTTTTAGCAATCTCTAGAACCATAGTTCTGGTTGAATGAAGAGCCACCTCATGCTCAGGCGCTCCCTCTTTAATGGCTTCAATAACTGCTGCACCACCAATATCACAAACGTTAGCTCCATGAATAATGTGTGATATCTCTTCATTAGACTTTATGGTGCGCATTCTCATACATCCTAATGAAATATCTACCAGTTTGGCTTTATCGAAAGCGTCAATCATTTTATCTAGTCGATCCTTAGTAATATGATCGAACTCCACACCTATGTTGCCAGAGTTACTTGCTAGCTGCTGAAGCGCAAAATAATAGCTGTCCTTTTGCCAGTCTGTATAAACCATATTATCTCCGAAGGTACGACGCCACGGCTGGCCACCATCAATATTGGCAGTAACTGAAGTAGCATTATCCTGTGTCACAACAAGTGCATAAGGCCTCCCAAAAGAGCAATATAGAAAGTCGCTATAGTAATTTATGTTGTGAATTGATGTAAAGATAATAGTATCAACCGAGTTATCACTCATAAACTTTCTCAGCCTTGTTTGGCGATTTATATATTCTGCATCACTAAATGTGTGTTTAATTTTTTCTCCGTTTG
>DQME01000089.1 GCA_015659815.1 Gammaproteobacteria bacterium
CTAGAATGCTCCATGCCACTCGTATGCTTCATATCTGAATGATTCATTGTTTTGTGCTTTTGTGACAATGCAACTGTTGCCATAGTTATTCCTGCAATGACAATAGCTGAATATATAATTTTTTTATTTAACTTCATGTAATAACTCCATTAGTATTATTTAATAAATCGCTTTCATGTTAAGTGGTAGGGAAATTTTTTGTAATAAAAAGTAGTTAAATTTTTGCATTTTTCCGTTGGGAGTGATGTGGTCCTCATGGGACGTTTTAATCAAACGAAAATCATCGCTTAACAATGTGCTAAGGGCCATTTCGTCATAGCGCATAACATCTAGGCTTGAGCAGGATGAAGGCCCTTCTGGTGCAAAGGTAGCCAACAAAAAGTACCCGCCTTTCGCTAGGCACATGTTGAGTTTTTTTATGTAATTTTTCTGTTCACTTTCAACAGTTAGGAAGTGGAATACAGCCCTGTCATGCCATAAATCAAAACGCTGATTGGTCTCAAAATCAAGAATATTCTGCACATAGAACTTGGGCAGGGGCACATTACTTCCAAGCCTTTTCTGGGTGGCAATAACGGCTGATTTTGATAGCTCAACAGCGCTCAGATTTGAGTAGCCAGCCTCTATTAAATTATCCATCAAAACAGAAACCCCCGAGCCAACGTCAATAATAGGTTGGCTTGGCTCTGTGTGTTCAAGTATCCAGTTCAGTGATGTAGTGGGGTGAGTTTGGTGCCAACTAACTTGAGCATGACTTCTGTTTTTGTATATCTGTTCCCAGTGGTTTTGAAGGTCAAGGCTTTTCCTGGTCAGAGCTCTCATTTTGAAATTACTTCGAGACCAGCGCTCTTCCAGGCGCTTATCCCACCCTCTAAATTCCAAATGTCGGCATTTGCCCCGTCACCAATTAATTTCTGGCATGCCATTGCTGAGCGGCCACCTGCCAAACAATGGACAACCAGCTTCTTATCTTTATGCTCGGGGAGGTAAGCCTCATTAAGGGTTATCCCTGAAAGTGGTATGTTGCGAGAGCCCTCTATACGCTCAGATTGGTGCTCGTTAGTCTCTCTAACATCGACTAATACTGCATCGTTAGAGTTTAGCCACTGACTTAATGTCTCTGAATTTACGCCATTTATTGTTGCCATTTTTACTCCTATTTATATTAGATAAATCTAATATATTGGTTATTAAAGACCCATGATTTATAATAAATTCATGGGATTATTTCTTACAAAAAAGTTTGTACAAGACGTTAATTATATCTACAACATTTGAATCAGAGATGGAGTAGAAGACATGCTGACCCTGCTTCTCAGATTTCACAATTCCCTTATCGCGCATCTTTGATAGGTGTTGAGAAAGTGCTGATTGAGAAATGTTTAAGTCTTTCTCAAGGTCCCCTACACAGCGCTCACTCTCGATCAGGTTGCACAGAATAAGAAGCCTTGTAGGGTTTGACAGTAGCTTTAAGAATGCGGAAGAGTTTTCTACATTTTTGCGCATTTCATTGACGTTGAGTTTTGATGTATCCATTTTTAGTATTATATTAGATTTTACTAATATATAGTGATAAAATTTAGAATTATAAGTCCACTTGAACTAAATTTTAATTTTCGTATTTTGCGTAAGGAAGAGTTTACTAATGGTTATCTAGTTCGTGAACTTTTTTTTAGTAATTTTATCGCTTCACGGGTATTTTTTTTGAAATGTCTTTACCATTATAGTGTCCTAAAAGTGGGGAGTGCCCAGCCTAATAACCAAAGGTGATATTAATTACGATATAAACCACACCCCATTTGTTAGTTGGCAGTCAAAGGAGTCCAAAGCCATGTGAATGACCAAGCC
>DQME01000047.1 GCA_015659815.1 Gammaproteobacteria bacterium
GTCGTAGCATTTAGTTTATTTACTGGTACTGCATTTGCCATGATGGATGGTTCGAACATGGATCATGCGAAAGTTGTAGTTCAAATTAGTAGTAATGACGTAAAGGCTCAAAAACGAACCTTAAAACGGGTTGGATGGATAATGGATGACTTTAAAGATGTGGTAACACTTGAAGTAGTGGGCATTGGTCCTGCGTTTGGCATGTTTTCTAAAGATGGAGCATTGTCTAAAACAGTCAAGAAACTGATGAAGCGAGGCGTGACATTCACTGCTGATGCCAGCATTCAAAAAATGATGAAGATGCATGATCTACCCACTGATCTAGTGGATGGTGTACAGCATGTTAAAGTTGGACCAGCTCACATCGTAAAACGTCAAATGCAGGGATATAAATACCTAGCGTTATTCTTTTAGTTGTTGAAATTATAATTTTTATGGAGGTTGTTATGAATAAGTTTTCACGTTTCGTATTTTTACTGATTTTATCTACCGGTTTTACTCACACTGCATTGGCGGCGACAATAACAGTTGTCGATGACAGGGATAGAAAAGTAGAAATAAATGTACCAGTAAAAAGAGTTGTGGTATTTAATAAGTACAATACAGAGTTCTTTCGTTCTGTTGCTGGTCAAGATGTAATTGTTGGCATGGCACAAGATGTTAATAAGCTAGAAGGTTACTGGCCAGGATTGGGTAAGGAGTCTGTTGCAGGACAGAATCAGAGGGAACCACATTACGAAAAAATTGTTGCATTAAAACCTGATGTGGTTGTATTCCCAAAAAATGGCGCTTGGAAGGATGCTTCAGCCAAGTTAGCAGAATTTGGTATTCCGGTTGTAGTTATTACTGGTTGGGATGTTAATAAATATGCTTCTAATCTAACTATGATTGGTCAACTAACTGGCAACGAAGATCGTGCTGCTAAACTTATTGCAACCCACACTAAATATACCAACCTACTGAAGAATCGTTTGCAAGGTGTACCGAAGGTAAGTATGTATTTAGAGACAAAGGGTGGCGTGCATAAATCTGTGGTACCCGGTTCTGGCTGGCATGATATGTTGGAACAAGCAGGTGGCTCGAATATTTTTGGTGATATCAACTGGAAGAGTGATAAAGGTAGAGGCAGTAAACATTCTTATGACATTGATCCTGAGGCAGTCTTAGCTAGAAATCCCGGTGTTATCTTAAAGCAAATTGGTACCGGCCATATTCCTCCAAGTCAAGAAGAAATGGCAAGCTGGATCAAAGACTTCAAATCACGCCCAGGTTATGCTAATATTGAGGCAGTTAAGAATGATAGGGTCTTCGTAATGACCTATTTTGTTGCTGGCGGCCTATCAAAGTTGCTTGGTAAACTCTATATTGCTAAACAGTTGCATCCAGATTTGTTTAAGGATGTTGATGTTGATAAACTTGTTAATGAGTATTATGCCACTTATCAAGTTGCGTTACCAGGCCCACATACTCTTATAGCTAAAGTTGTTGAAAAAAACCCTGAAGCTACTACAACGAAGCCTTGGTACCAGTTTTATAAGTAGGTTCGTTCAATAAATAAAAAAATACGGGCTTTTATAGGCTCGTTTTTTTTGTAGCTCTCAATTGTTGATCGCTTAGCTTTTTTACTCAGAAATTTAATATATTTATTTATGATTGTAATCGTTTAGGTTTTAGTAAAAGCTCTTGGTGGGTTATTCCATATTCACTAGCCTTAAGTGACACAATGTATGGAACACCTTGCACATGGCTTATATGACTGTGTACGCCGTAGACATCCATAATACTCTCCTCGGTTATAGTTTCTTTCCAAGCGCCGTGGGAATGTACTTTGCCATTACTCATCTGCACAACAGTATCTGAAAATCGACCAGCTAAATTTAAGTCATGAATAGCTACGATTACTGTCAATTCTTGTTCTTGTTGTATGTTGCGTAATAATTCAGCAGTTTCTAGTTGATTCCTCAAATCTAAAGCACTAGTGGGCTCATCCAAAAATAATATTTTTGATTGTTGGGCAATGACCCTAGCAAGTAGAACGCGCTGTCTTTCACCGCCGCTCAACTCATGAAGCGATGTGAAAGCCATATGTTCTAAATTCATTTTTTCAATAACTTCAAAGACAATATTTTCGTCTTTTTTACTAAGTCGAAAGTTCATATAAGGTGTTCGGCCAATTTTAATTGCATCAATGACCGAAATAGACATATTTAAAGAGGGATGTTGTGGCACATATGCGATCAATTTTGCCAAATCGTGACGTGAATAAGTATGCAATGGTAAACCGTCAATAATGATTGAATTATTAGGTGTTGCTAAAATTCTACACATGCATTTTAGCAAAGTGCTCTTACCGCACCCATTAGGCCCTACTAAACTAATAATTTGAGATCCATCAAAGTTGAGGTTAATAGAGTTTAAGGTGTGCCTTAGTCCATAGCTGAAATTTAGATTATTAATCTGTATCATGAGAAATAATCCTGCTTTTTGCTGAGAATTAAGTGTACAAACATTGGTACACCAATAAAGGCAACAACTATTCCGACCGGAATGATTACAGGAGAAAGTGCAGTGCGTCCAAGAGTATCGGCTGCTACTAATAAAATAGCACCAACTACGGCAGAAAATGGAATTAGGAAGCGATGATCAGTGCCAATAATATAACGTGAAATATGCGGTGCTACCAGTCCAATAAAACCAATTACACCTGTAAAACTAACAACACCTGCAGAAAGTAATACTGCCAAAATAATGGTAACTATACGAGTCTTTTTGACATTGTAACCAAGCGACGTTGCAACCTCTTCACCTTGATTTAAAGCGTTATAACACCAAGCATAACGAATTAAAAATGGCAGTGTAATACAAATAATAGTGAGAACGAATATTACATGATCCCATGTACTCCTATTCAAGCTACCGAAAGTCCAATGTACAATAATACTAAGATCTTCCTCTGTAGCAATGAACTGTCCAGCATTGGTTAAAGCTGCAAAGAAATATGTTAAGGCGATACCAACTAGGATGAGAGTGGTAGATTGGGAACCACGTATAGTAGAAATAGATAGTACTAAACTTGCACAAACCATAGCGGAAATAAATGCGCATAAAACTACAATGTAGTGACCGCCGGGGAGAGCTTCCCAGCCAGTTAAAACGGCTACAGTTGCACCAAAAGAAGCAGCAGGCGAGATACCGACAGTAAAGGGACTGACTAGTGGATTGCGCATAATGCCCTGCATGACTACACCGGCAATAGCCAATGCAGCTCCAGCCACTAAACCTAGTGCCACACGCGGTAGACGTAGATGAAGCACAATAGTACGATCAAGTTCATTTACGGTTGTGTTCCAGTCTGCAATCCAAGTATCCAGGATAATACTTAAGACTTGGAAGATGGAGACATTATTAACACCAAGTGATCCAGCAACACCTATCAATATTAACAAAACTAAAATAGAAATACTAAGTTTTAATATTCTTTGACGAGCTAATAGTTGGTAGGTTAAACGCAATGTACTCATAATACTAATGAGGTGGTAGATTTAACAGACACCAAAAAACAATAAGTCAATCGTAGTGTATTCATTGCAACAGTTGACCTCTTAATTTAGTGCAATTATTTAGTACCAATCCTATTCTTTAATATTGTTCCAGCAAATACGAAGGGTAGCCTGCATTTTTAGTAGCGGCTAACAACGCATCAATATTTGCAACTTCGTCGTTAAAACTTACCTCTACTACTCCTTTAGCGAGATTGGCATTAGCTGTTTGAACACCTTGAACATTCATTAAACTTTTCGAAACTGTGATTGGGCACATTGCACAATTCATAGTAGGCACTGATAGACTGACTAATTTCAACTTCTCTGCCGCAATAACTGACCCGTTAATAAATAGTGCCATTAATAAGATGGTACAAATTCGTTTCATAATTTTCATCACTCCTCCTGTTTATAGTTGTTGTTTCGTCTTCAATTGTAATACAAAATTAGATAGGGTGCAACAATTGATAAAAGCACCAAAAGTGCAACAATAAAGAAGGCAATTTTATATAGGCGATTAACGCTTGGTATTGCACATAATTTAGCATCAGTATGGCAATAATTTTTAGTAGTGAAGATACCCCTATATGCAAAAAATAATGCAACTAATGCAATGGTTATAAAGATTGGGCTATACGGCTCAAGTGCAACAAGATTACTGATCCAAGCGCCACTAATGCCAACCATTAGTAAGATGAATGGCACAAGACAACAAAGGGAGGCAGCGATACTAGCTAATACCCCACTCGTTAAACTTGTTTTGACATTTGTAGACATAGAGGTAACCGGATCAAACACTTACTTTTAACTATACTCTCAGCCTTATAAACTGTCAAATGCAACCATAGTTTTTATCGATTAAAGAAAACAATCAGGATAATCATAATAGCTCTTAACTCAGACACTATCATAATTAGACGATACTGATTTAATATCTATTATAGGTGTGCCATCGATGGCATCTAACCCTCTAACAAGTATTTTGTTGACTCCTACCTCTATAACTTCAACACTACTGATAGCAATTGGATTGGGCCGTAACGGACTACGATTGCAAAATACACCTATCATCTCCTTGCTGGTATCACCACGAGGATAGACACGTAATACTTGGCGATCTGCTTGGTGTAACCAATAACAGATAACAATATGATTCAGTTCATGCATACCCGACAATGCTATACAATAATTAGGAAAAATTTCCAGTGTCGCCTCTTGTAGGGAATGCTTACCATCGGGCGGAGAATCTTGTGTGGTTTTCAAGCTCGAATGAATAACACCGATAGCATTTAATGAAAACTGAGTTTCAATCAACATAGCACAGCTCCTTGATAATAAGTTCGCTTATGAGTATAGTGGAGTGCTCAAGTTACTGTGATGTAAATAAGGAGAGTGCATTATAAAACTAAAAATCATATTACTATCTTTACTATTAGAGATTAGCTTAATTGCCACCACTTTTGTACATGCTGATGTAGGTGTAAATCAAATATTTAATACTGACTTTAGTCGTCTTGTTAAGGTATATGCCAAAGCTAAACTTGGGGATGCAGAAGCTCAATACACTATAGCGATGATGTATGACAATGGCGTAGGTGTTGTAGAAGATGACAAAGAGGCGCTTAAATGGTATCGAAAAGCCGCTGAGCAAGGAAATGTTTACGCCCAAAATAATTTAGGGGTGATGTATGACAAGGGCATTGAGGATGTTCTAGAAGATGACAAAGAGGCGCTTAAATGGTATCGAAAAGCCGCTGATCAGGGGTATGCTCATGCTCAAAATAATCTAGCAGTCATGTATGACAGGGGCGGCAAAGGTGTTGCAGAAGATGATAAAGAAGCCCTTAAATGGTATCGAAAAGCTGCTGAACAAGGATATGCTGATGCCCAATATACCTTAGGCTGGAGGTATGCAAATGGTAAGGGTTTTTTAGAAGACGATAAAGAAGCTACCAGATGGTTTCGAAAAGCTGCCGAGCAAGGAAATATTTACGCCCAAAATAATTTAGCAGTGATGTATGACAATGGCGAAGGTGTTCTAGAAGATGACAAAGAGGCGCTTAAATGGTATCGAAAATCTGCCGAGCAAGGAAATGTTTATGCTCAAAATAATTTAGCAACGATGTATGACAATGGCGGTAAAGGTGTTGCAGAAGATGATAAAGAGGCCCTTAAATGGTATCGAAAAGCTGCTGAACAAGGGTATGCTGATGCCCAATACAATTTAGCACTAATGTATGACAATGGCGGTAAGGGTGTTTTAGAAGACAATAAAGAAGCTGTTATCTGGTATCAAAAAGTGGCCGAGCAAGGATATGCTAGTGCTCAATATAATTTAGGGTTGATGTATCAATATGGTGAAGGTGTAGTTAAAGATATGACCAAAGCCAAATATTGGATTAAGAAGGCTTATGAAGGGGGCGATGCTAAGGTAAGCAAGATTGCTGAAGAAAATTGGAAAAGATTTGAACTTTGGAAATATTAAATATCTAGTTTAGAGGAATAATGAAAAATCTAATAAAAAGAAAAACACTACTTACAACTTTATCTTTTGTCTGTATATCTTTACTGTTTGTCTTTTCGGTAGAAAGTGCAGATCTCAAGGTAATGATCAATCCTAATCAACAGGATGTTTTAAAACTCAAAGAATTAAATTCATGTGAGGGTTGCACTTTAAGTGGAGCAAACCTTAGAAAAGCAAACCTTAGCAAAGCAAAACTTAGTAGAGCAAACCTAATATTTGCAGATCTTACAGAAACAAATCTTGCAGAAGCAGACCTTATAGAGGCAGACCTTACCAAAGCAAACTTAACAGGAGCAAACTTAACAGGAGCAAACCTTGTAGGAGCAAAATTTATAAGAGTAAACCTTACAGAAGCAAACCTTACAGAAGCAAATCTTTCACGAGCACGTTTTGCTTGGGCAAATCTCATAGGAGCAGATTTAACAAAAGCAAACCTTACAGAAGTTTATCTTAGGGGTTCCATTCTTACAGGAGCAAATCTTACAGAAGCAAATCTTGTAGGGGCAAACCTTAAAGAAACAAACCTTTCAAGAGTAAACTTTTCAGGAGCAAACCTTTTATTTGTAGATTTTACAAAAGCAAACCTTAGAGAGGCAAACCTTTCAGGAGCAAAACTTATAGAGACATACCTTTCAGGAGCAAACCTTATGAGAGCAAATCTTACAGAAGCAAACCTTTCAGGAGCAGATTTGACAGGAGCAGATTTGACAGAAGCAAACCTTTCGGGAGCAGATTTGACAGGAGTAGATCTTTCGGGAGCAGACTTAACAGGAGCGGACCTAACAGGAGCGGACCTTACAGATGCAGATATGTCAGGAGTAAAGCGATAATAGTTTGATA
>DQME01000180.1 GCA_015659815.1 Gammaproteobacteria bacterium
ATGCACCTCTTCGTGATAATATTTTTAGGACCGTGAGGGGTGTCAGAATCAAAATATAAAGAGTCTCCTTCGTTAAAGCGGTAAATATTTTTACCGTAATAGTAATCCATACTCCCTTCAAGCATATAGATAAACTCGACTCCCTTATGCTGAAACTCTGGGAATTTATAATTAGACTTATCTATAGTTATAAGGCATGGCTCAACCTTCAAGGACCTGCTCATAGTATGTCCTAGAAGCTGATAATGCCTCCCCGAGCTTGTTCCACCTCTCTCAATTGTGAGGCCGTTACCGGAATTAACAAAGGTCGCTTCTACGTCTGTCTCATAATGAGTAAATATACTGCTTATTGAAATATTTAGGGCATGACATATTGATTGAATTGTTTTTAATGAAGCACTGATCTGCCCATTCTCTATCTTTGATAGCATGCTGGGAGAAAGGCTGGATTGTTTGGATAGTTGCTGAAGGGTAACTCCATTCCTCTTCCTGTTATTCCTAACCTGCCTACCTATCGAGGCCTCAAGTTGCTTTTCACTACCAAAGCTTGGTAGATCTTTATTTATAATAGAAACGCCTTTCTTGGGGGGTGACATAGCTCTTTAATATAATAGTTATATTTTTATAATATCATATAGTTTTGTTACCTAGAGTAGAAACTTGTTACTGACAGTAAAACTAATAAATATTTTTAGTCTATATATTTTTGTATTTTTTATTATTTATTGAAACTTTTACTCCTTCTGCTTGGTCGTTTTTTAGTAGGCCTATGTTCTCCACCAGAAAAGACAGCTTTAGAGCCTTCAGTCATCTCACCAACCATACTGACTACCTCTTCTAATTTAGGCGGCTTACCATCTTGGTGTTCATCCATTGCCTTTCTCATGGCTGCAATGTGACTGAACCTTGTACCACAACATCCTCCAACTATTCTTGCTCCAGAATTAAGGGCCAGATGAACATAGTCCGCCATCACTGCTTCTGTTCCAGAATAAACAATTGCACCATCCTTATATTCCGGTATACCGCAATTTGCTTTAGCTATAACGGTTGTGCCTTCAGTTACATTACGACTTATATCAGTAATAGTTGCTAGAAGGTCGGACGCCCCAACTCCGCAGTTAGCTCCAAAGCCTGAAAGCCCTAAATCTATCGCTCGGTTAGCTAAATTAGTTGGTGTGAATCCCATCATGGTTTTACCTGCAGTATCGAAACTCATGGTTGCACATATCGGCAAACCAAACCCTTTCAGAGCGTCTACAGCAGCCTCTAGTTCCTCTATAGAGTACATAGTTTCAAGCCAAAATACGTCAACCCCGCCCTCTGCCAAACCTTCTGCCTGCTCCCTGAACGCAGATGTTGCTTGCCTTGGTGTCATTAGTCCATGAGGCTCAATCATTTCACCCGTTGGGCCCATAGAGCCTCCAACAATGACTAGTCTGTCGGCATTGTCGGCAACTTGTCTAGCAATATTAGCTGCCTCTCTGTTAAGCTCAACAACGCGCTCTTCAAATTTATGCAGCTTCAAGCGGTATGAAGTACCGCCGAAACTATTAGTTAAAAATAAATCTGACCCCGCATCAACAAACCCCTGGTGTAGGTTACGTATTCTGTCTGCATGATAAACGTTCCATGGCTCTGGCGGATCTCCGGTCTGCAGGCCCATAGTAAACAAGTTAGTTCCAGTGGCTCCGTCAGCTAGAATATAAGGTTTCTGTTTTAAAATTTCTTCAAAATTATTCATTATATTTTGAATTATATAGCTTTTATATCTGTTAATCCATTATCCCAAAAGTACGCACATCCATATGTATACTTTTACCAAATAATATACAAATATCTTGCGATTTTAAATTGTGAAATATTATCAATAAAAACATTTACACTTAATCAATCTTGGTACAATTGTCACAGTTTGTAAATACCTACTTATTAGAAAAATAAAAACAAAATTTGATTGTCCTTTGATTTTATGAATAATAGCGCAAACTCTCATCAAAACGTAGTTCAACGTTTCATTGCATACGGTGAAAACAACTTTGAAAATGATTCTCCTATACCTCAAAATAGTGGCGACAGCAAACAGCTTGGGGTTTTTCAGTTACTAAATGCCTACAGATATACTGGTCATTTAAAGTCTAACCTTGATCCGCTAGGAAGACCAAGACACCATCAAGTACCAGACTTTGAACTGTCGGTATTTGGTTTGGACGAGGCCGACCTGGATAAGTCTTACGATACTGGCTCATACCAAGGAGAGAAGCCTTCCAATCTTCGTGAATTTATCGAGACTCTTGAGTCGATATATTGCAGCACCCTGGGTACAGAGTACATGCACATCTCTAGTGTCGAAGAAAAAAGATGGATACAGAGCAGGATTGAAAACGCTCATAACCAAAACAAAAACTCGCCAGCATACAAAAAATGGATGCTACAAAGATTAACCTCTGCAGAGGTATTCGAAAAATTTCTGCACAATAGATATGTAGGCCAAAAGCGCTTCTCGCTAGAAGGTGGTGACACTCTTATACCTCTAATAAACATACTAATTGACCACTCCGGCTCCCACTCAATGCAAAGAATATGTATGGCTATGGCCCACAGGGGTAGGCTGAATGTCTTGATTAATATTATGGGAAAAAATGCTGAAAACCTTTTCGAAGAATTTGCGGGAAATTATGAATTATCCAAAAACCAAACTGGTGACGTTAAATATCACCAAGGCTTCTCTTCGGACATAAAAACTTCTGGAAAAGATATACATCTGGCATTGATGTTTAACCCTTCACATCTTGAGCTTGTCAACCCGGTTCTTGAGGGTTACGCACGTTATCATCAAGAAAAAATAGGGGACGTCAAAGGCAACGAGGTTTTGCCCGTGCTAATCCATGGAGATGCAGCATTCTCAGGACAGGGCGTGGTTATGGAAACCCTAAACATGTCTCAATCTAGGGGCTACTCTACCAAAGGAACCCTTCACATTGTAATAAACAATCAAATAGGGTTTACAACCAGCGCTCAGTTCGATGCTCGATCAACTGATTACTGTACTGATGTTGTCAAAATGGTGAATGCACCAGTTTTTCATGTAAATGCTGACGACCTTGAAATGGTGAGCTTTGTTACCAAGATGGCGCTAGACTATAGGATGAAATTTAAAAAAGATGTGGTCATTGATATGATGTGTTATAGGCGCCACGGCCACAACGAGGCGGATGAGCCGGCAGTTACACAGCCAATGATGTATAAGGCTATACGCTCGTTACCTACAACAAGAGCTCTTTATGCTGATAGTCTTATACAGCAAGGTGTTGTTACTCAGAGTGAGGCGGACGAAATGATTTCTGAATACAGGGCCAGACTAAAATCTGGTAAACGTGTAGCTTATAACATCATAGAGCCAAAATCTCAGAGGGCATGGAAAACTACTTGGGCTCCTTTCTTTAATCAGGAATGGGATGACACGTATGACTCCTCAATAACAATAAAAAGAATTAAACAACTAAATAAAAAGTTACAGGTCATTCCGAAAAACTTTGAGGTACACGCTAGGGTAAAAAAGATAATGTCTGACCGTCAAAAGATGGCCGAAGGCTCTATAAATGCCGACTGGGGTTTCGCTGAAAATTTAGCATATGCCAGCTTAGCTGATAAAGGCATATCAATTAGACTCACTGGGCAGGACTGCGGTAGAGGGACTTTTTTCCATCGCCATGCAGTACTCCACAATCAATTAATAATTGGGGATTACACGCCTCTAAAGAATCTAAATCCAAAGCAAGGAAAGGTACAAATAATTGACTCTATCTTGTCTGAAGAGGCGGCCCTAGGGTTCGAGTACGGTTACGCCACAGCCAACCCTGACTCTCTAGTTATTTGGGAGGCGCAGTTTGGTGATTTTGCCAACGGTGCGCAAGCTATAATTGATCAATATATTAGTTCTGGTGAAACAAAATGGGGTCGCCTATCTAATCTAGTTATGTTGTTACCTCACGGCCTCGAAGGGCAAGGTCCGGAACACTCTTCGGCAAGGCTGGAGCGCTTTTTACAGCTATGTGCCAGTCACAATATGCAAGTATGTGTACCTAGCACGGCTTCGCAAATATTTCACTTACTAAGACGCCAAATGCTAAGAAAGTTTCGCGCACCCCTAATAGTAATGTCGCCCAAAAGTCTGCTCAGAAACCCTCTCGCAAGCTCTCCACTCTTCAAGTTCGAAGAGGAACGATTTAGGGTAGTTTATAAAGAGCAATATGACAACATTAAACCAAAAAAAGTTGATCGTGTTGTTATGTGTAGTGGTAAGATTTTTTATGAACTATTAACTAGAAGGCAGGACGAGCAAATAAACAACGTAGCAATATTAAGGCTTGAGCAGTTGTACCCTTTCCCTATCAATGAATTGAAGGCGGAGTTGTCAAAATTTACTGGAGCCAAGGAACTGATTTGGTGCCAAGAAGAGCCAATTAACCAGGGTGCTTGGTATACAACTAGACATAACTTTATGAAGTGTACTGGAAAAAACCAAACACTTGATATTGCCTCCAGAGATTTGTATGCTGCGCCCGCAGAGGGCAGCCTTGGTATGCATAACATTAATCAAAACAGTGTGATTGAACAGGCCCTAGGCATTCTTCCCATCAAGCAGCGTTAGGAGTATATATGATTGAAATTAAAGTGCCGGTACTTCCAGAGTCTATAAGCGAAGCTACAGTTGTTTTGTGGCATAAAAAGGCTGGAGATGCTGTTCATCTTGATGAAGTCATTGTTGAAATTGAAACTGACAAGGTGGTTTTGGAGATTCCTGCAGAGGAGCCAGGTGTTATAACAAAAATCATGGTTGATGAGGGTGAGACTGTTACTGAACAACAGTTACTAGGGCTAATGGATGACAAGGTTGCAGAAACACCTTCTGAGCCTGCTGTTATTGATAAGACTGAAGAAGTTACGACTGAGCCTGTTATTAAAAAAATTAACAAGCCAGCTATAACCCAGACCGGTAATAGAGCAGAAGAAAGGGTGCCTATGAGTAGGCTACGAAAAACTATAGCTACCAAGCTCCATTCTGCCACTCAGAATACAGCCATGCTCACTACCTTCAATGAAATTGATATGAGCTCAATCCTAGAAATGAGGAGTAATTACAAAGAAGTATTTGAAAAAAAATATGGCATAAAACTTGGATTCATGTCATTTTTTGTTAGTGCTGCAGTTGAAGCTTTAAAAAAATTCCCCACCGTTAATGCTTACTTAGATGGCGAAGATATTGTTTACCATGCCTATTGCGATGTGTCAGTCGCAGTCTCTTCAGACAGAGGTTTAGTAGTACCAGTTTTAAGGGATGCTCACAAAATGGCGATGCATGACATTGAGAAAACAATCGTTGACTTTTCATCCCGAGCTCAGTCTGGCGACCTTGCATTAGAAGAGATGTCTGGTGGCACGTTCACAATTTCTAATGGCGGTGTTTTTGGATCTTTACTATCAACACCTATTCTAAATTCTCCACAAAGCGCCATACTGGGTATGCACAAAACCCAAGAAAGGGCTGTTGTAATTAACGGAGATATAGTGATAAGGCCTATGATGTACCTTGCTCTATCTTATGATCACCGTATCATTGACGGTAAAGAAGCGGTGCAATTCTTGATTGCCATAAAAGAGGCACTAGAAGACCCGGCACGCCTGCTTCTTAAAGTGTAATTTTAAGATAAAGACTAGCCCAGGATTTGTATAAAAAAAGGGCGGTATTTTTATACCGCCCTTTTTCTTTTTTCTCAGTAAGTATTACTGATGTTTGTCGTAATGAGCCTTCTCATTAGCGTATCCTAAGGCCAAAGTAGCAATAGCGACAATCACCGCAATTACCGTCCATACGCCTTCAGAACCAACACCAATATACATGGCTCCGGTTACGTCAGCCCATGAGTCAAATGAAAATCCAAACATAATATTCTCCTATAGTAGATTAAACGTCTTCTGACGCAGGACTATTCATGCCCTCTGGGTATGCTTGTGCAGGCACCTTAACAACGTCAAGACCTTTTTCTTGAACCGCATCAGGCACTCGTAGCATTCCTAAAGACTTAAGGATTGCAGAAACAATGTAACCCGGAACAATGCCAAGCAAGATGAAGACTATTGAGCCAACAAATTGACCCCAAAGGGTAATTGTTGCAACGCCTTCAGGGGCGTAAGCATCAAGTGCTGGATATCCAGAAGCCATAACACCAAGCATCAATACACCAAAGATACCAATGGTACCGTGTACTGTTACCGCGCCGACCGCATCATCAATGCCGAAGCTTTCAAGAAAGTCTGCACAAGGCTTAAGAATAATACCTGCAAGTATAGAGATGATTATGATTTGAGATGGAAAGTATATATCCAAACCAGAAGCAACCGAGATAATACCTGCAAGGGCGCCTGACATCATCCAGAAAGGGTCTCTTGTAAATACCCATGCACCGATGATACCGCCAGAAACAGCAAGAACAATACCAAACGCAAGCGCTGATAATGTCATTCTTGTGCCATATATTGTTGTGCCTGTACCAGCCCATGACCATGACTCACCCGGAAGGATAATACAAGCCATTAGGAAGCCGAAGAAACCAACAATAATAAGCATTAAACCAACAACCGTTAATGGCATGTTGTGCCCAGCAATGTGATTTGCCGAACCATCCGCGTTGAATTTGCCCAGACGAGGCCCTAGATTGAATAGCACACCAAGTGCGAAGAAACCAGCTACTGCGTGTACGAGTCCTGCAGCACCAAAGTCGTGCACACCAAACTTAGTTACTAACCAACCATCGGCATGCCAGCCCCAAGCGGCTGCCACTACCCATGCAAATGAACCAAGTACAATGGCTAGGATAACAAAGCCTACCGTTTGTATACGCTCGATTAAAGCGCCAGACATGATAGATGCTGTTGTTGCAGCGAATAGAGCGAAAGCGCCCCAGAATACGCCCGATGCATTATCGGCTATATTCGGACCCATGTATTGTGCTGATTCACCCCAAGGAAGTGCTATTGCATTTGCATAGGCGAAACCAGAAATCTCCATCGCTCCCATAGCGCCATCTATCCCCGTTGGTAGGGCCCAGTAGAACCACCAACCAAAGAAGTAGAACGTTATTATTGTAAACGCAAACGCTAACAGGTTCTTGATACCTGAAGATAGTGTATTCTTCAAGCGGGTAGCGCCCATTTCATAGGCCAGAAAACCTGCGTGAATAATCATCATCAGTGGTATCGATAAAAAATAGTACGTCTCAGCAAACATAGTGTTTGTGAGCTGTGCCGATTGTTTGACCGCCTCTATATTTGCGGTCAATAGTGCAATTTGTTCTTCCAAAACTCTCCCCCTTATTTTAAATTATAATTAAAATTTTTTCTTCGTAAGAAAATTATTATCCTCACAATAACTAACTATACAGTAAAAAACTATGCTGGTAAACAATAAATTTACTTATATTCTAAAGTGCTAAGACAAGCTTAATTAATTAGAGGGATTTTATTGCGGTTCTAATAATATACATACCTTAGTATTTATTTCCAATAGATCTACCTAGACCTTCTGGGTGTGGGAGCATTCTATGTAAATCAAGAATAGACTCTGCTCTATATGTAATCACTTTGCTCGGCTCACTAGTGGACCGTGTCGTAAGGTTGACGTGCAGAAGCATGTGCTCACCAGTTGCTAATAACCTTCCATCTTCGTGAAACAGTCTATGGAATATCTGCATCTTTTTACCAGAAACGCTTATAAGTTGAGTTGTTACATTTACACACTCTCTTACGTGAACTTCATCTAGATGACGTATGTGTGTCTCTACAGTAAAAAAAGAACTGCCACTTTTTATATACTCGCTATCTGCTCCAATAATTTGCATAAAGTTATCAGTAGCCCAGGAGAAGCATTCCAAATACCTTGACTCGTTCATATGACCATTATAGTCGACCCATTTTTGTGGCACTGTGTTGCTATAAGTTTGTATAGCTTTAGTAAAGTCACGATCCTCAAATAAAACGGATTTTGCTTTTTCGGTAAGTCTTTTCTCGTGCTCTTTAAGTGTGGTTCCTGCCCCCCAATTGTTGTCTTTAAGGGAACTAATGAAGTCCACCAAGTTATCGTCGCGCTTTCTGACTAGCTCATCGAAGCTGTACATAGATGACTGTTCGTCTGACTGACTAGCAATCTTGTTAACTAGCTCTTCAGTGAACTCGGGGACATCTACCAGGTGTGTCCACGGCCACTCAAGACAAGGCCCGAACTGAGAAATAAAGTGCCTCATACCGGCCTCTCCGCCTGCCAATCGGTAAGTTTCAAATAGCCCCATCTGAGCCCAACGTAAACCGAAACCGAAACGAATAGCGTCATCTATCTGCTGTGTCGTTGCTACATTATCATTAACCAACCATAGGGCCTCCCTCCAAACAGACTCTAGCAGCCTGTCGGCAATGAATGCTGGAATCTCTTTGTTTACAGTCAGAGGAAACATGCCTATCGACTTGAAGAATTCGGTAGACCTATCTACAACTAATTTATCAGTCTTTTTTCCAGCTACTAATTCAACTAGAGGTAAAAGATAGACAGGGTTGAATGGGTGTGCAACAATAAGCCTACCTGGACGCTTCATTTTTAATTGCAGGTCACTTGGTAGTATTCCTGATGTTGAGGAGGTAATTATTGTGTCTTTATGGGTGTTAGATTCGATCTCACTAAACAGGCTCTGCTTAGACTCCAATGACTCTGGTATAGCTTCAATCACAACCTCGGCAATTCTGCATGCCTCTTCGACACTACTACAAAAACTTAGAGAGCCGATATCTGGCAACTCAGCACTGAACAATTGTTCATAGGCGCGCTTAGCGTTACTTATAGACTTGTCAACGTTCGTTTGGGCGCTTTCAGAGTGGTCATATACTTCAACATTTATACCGTTAAGTACTAGTCTAGCAATCCAACCTCCGCCTATAACGCCTGCCCCAATAACAGCAACATTTTTTACTCTATCCACCCCTATCCCCAGCGCTTAACAAGTTTTAATTTTTCTCTAACTTCGTCTGGTCCTAATATCTTACAGCCCATGGATTGTGCTATATTGACTGCCCTATCAACTAGATCCTTGTTGGTGGCAAGTACGCCTCTTTTGAGATAAATATTATCCTCTAAACCTACCCTAACATTGCCTCCTGCCAATATGGCCATTGCAACATAAGGTAACTGATTCCTGCCAATAGAAAATGCTGAAAAGACCCAATCATTTGGCATGTTAGATACCATAGCTAATATTGAGTGTAGGTCGTCAGGTGCACCCCAAGGTATGCCCATACAAAGCTGAATCATTACAGGGTCGTCAATGAGCCCCTTATCTTTTAACCATTTAGCGAACTGCAAGTGGCCAGTATCGAAGCACTCGATTTCTGGTCTAACACCTAGCTCCTGAACCTGTCTAGACATCTCTTGTAATATTCCTGGTGTGTTTGTCATAACATAGTCACCTTCACCAAAATTCATAGTGCCGCAATCGATGGTACAAATCTCAGGCAATATGTCTCTGACATGTGCCAGTCTTTCTGTGGCTCCAGCCATGTCGGTGCCTTTTTCGTTGACAGGTAATGGTTGTTCAGCAGGTCCGAAAACCATATCTCCGCCCATTCCTGCTGTTAGGTTTATTACAACATCTGTCTTAGATTCTGCAATTAAATTCACTACCTCGGCATATAGTGAGGGGTCCCTGGATGGTTTTCCAGTCTTAGGATCGCGAACATGGATGTGCACAATGGCAGCGCCGGCATTTGCTGCATCGATACACGAGTCTGCGATTTGTCTTGGCGTTATCGGAACCTTGTCAGATTTTTTTGTTGTGTTGCCGGACCCTGTTACAGCACAAGTAATAAAAATATCTGTAGATGGTTTAAGTTTTGTCATTTTATTATTAACCCTTATAGTATTTTAGTAATTTCAGTCTCATCTTTCAACAGCTATATTTAAATATAGCTACTAGATACTATAATACCAAAAATTAATCCCATTTATAATAGGATACAATTTATAAAACTGGAGCAAATATAGCATATGAGTAAGGTAATGCAGCGTAGCTGCTTGGTGAAACTACCTACAATATCTAGCGGTGAAGGTGTATATCTCATTGACAAGAGTGGAAAGCGCTATTTGGATGCTTGTGGGGGTGCTGCTGTGTCTTGCCTAGGGCATAGCAATAGTCGCGTTAAGGATGCAATGCATAGCCAGATTAACAAGGTAGCTTATGCACACACATCATTCTTCACTAACGATCCGCAAGAGGAGCTAGCTGAACACCTAATTGCTAACTCTGTAGGTGATTTTTCCTCAGTATATTTTGTGTCTGGTGGATCCGAGGCTGTTGAAGCATCCATCAAGTTGGCAAGACAATATTTTGTTGAGGTCGGATTAACAGAAAAAAAATATATTATAGCGCGTGAACAGAGCTACCACGGCAATACCATTGGAGCGCTGTCGGCTGGTGGAAATTTATGGCGTAGACAAATGTTTGACCCGATTTTACTTTCTGGGAACCATATATCGGCTTGTTACTCGTATCGTGGCAGGCTAGTTGAGGAGAGTGAGCATGAATATGGCCAAAGAATGGCCAATGAGTTAGAGGAAAAAATAATTAAGCTAGGGCAACAAAATGTTGCCGCATTTATTGCTGAGCCGGTTGTTGGTGCTACGCTTGGAGCGGTTCCTGCAGTCGAAGGGTACTTCAAAAGAATACGAGAAATTTGTAACGAGTACAATGTTTTGCTGATACTTGATGAGGTCATGTGTGGAAGCGGTAGGACAGGGACTCTGCATGCTTGCGAACAGGATGGTGTGGCTGCAGACATACAAACAATGGCTAAAGGCTTGTCTGCAGGCTATCAGCCCCTTGGAGCGGTATTGATTGGAAACAAAATTCACCAGACAATTTGTAATGGGTCTGGTATGTTTCAACATGGCCACACTTATATAGGTCATGCGACAGCATGTGCAGCAGGATTAGCCGTCCAGAAAGAAATTCAAGAGCTCGACCTATTAAAAAATGTAGCCTTGCAAGGTGCGGCCTTAAAAGACCTACTTGTTGAACATTCAAAAGAGCACCCCTTCATAGGCGACGTTAGAGGAAGGGGACTATTTATAGGCGTTGAAATTGTCCAAGACAAAACAAACAAGAGTCCTTTTTTGTCTGAACAAAAGATACACTCGAAGATAAAAAGCATGGCTATGGAGTCCGGCCTTATGGTTTACCCAATGGGAGGAACTATTGATGGAAAAAATGGTGACCATGTGCTGTTAGCTCCTCCATTTATTGTCAATGAAGGTCATATAGAAAAGATATCAACTATGCTGATAGATGCAATCAGTCTGGCGACTAGCTACAAAAAATAATAAGTACTTTGCGATACCACAGATAATATACATTTATATCGATACTTCAATATACTGCAAATCCAATAATATATATAATTAAGTTTTGAAGCATAACTAAGAACGGTTGTATAAGCAAAATGAAAGAGATACTCTGGCACCCCAACAATAAAGACACACTTGAGTCCCAGGTATGGCAATTTATACAAACTACAAACGATCGTTTCGATCTCAACTTAGATAGTTTTCCTGATCTATATAAATGGTCATGCGACAGTCCTGATCTCTTCTGGGGGCTTGTATGGGAATACACTGGTGTTGTTGGACATAGAGAAACAAGTGATGTGTTAATTAATGCTCAAGACTTCTTAAACTCTGAGTGGTTCCCTGATACAAAAATAAATTTTGCTGAAAACCTGTTACAGATTAAGGATAACTCTACTGCAATAGTATTTTGGGCAGAAGATAAGAAAAAAAATAGGATGTCACATCTTGAACTATATCAACAAGTGTCGAGCCTATCTTCGTGGTTAAAGAGCAAAGGCGTAGTTAAGGGAGACCGGGTAGCAGGTCTATTGCCAAATATGCCCGAATCTGTTGTAGCAATGCTTGCGACAGCAAGCCTAGGTGCTGTATGGACTTCTTGCTCACCAGACTTTGGTGTAGAAGGCGCTGTTGACCGTTTTGGACAGGTAGAACCGAAGGTGTTTATTTGTGTTGATGCTTATTATTACAACTCCAAAACGCATGACTGTATAGCTAAGAATGAGCAAATTATTAACAATCTACCTACCCTAGAGAGTACGGTGATGGTTAGATTTGTAGATAAATCGTCTTCATTTTCAGGGGTGCCTGATGTAACAATGTTTGACAAAATATTAGATGATTTTGAAGGTGTAGAAATAATGTTTGAGCCTGTATCCTTCAATGACCCCTTATATATAATGTTTTCATCTGGAACTACTGGTGTACCGAAATGTATAGTGCACGGAGTTGGTGGCACTCTTTTACAGCACAAAAAAGAACACCAACTACATTGCGACATCAAGCAAGGAGACAGAGTCTTTTATCACAGTACTTGTGGCTGGATGATGTGGAATTGGCTGGTAAGCTCGCTTTCCTCAGGGGCAACTTTAATGTTGTATGATGGCTCGCCATTTCTTAAGCATAACAAAAATATTCAGTTTGACTATGCAGAACAAGAGAAATTCAATGTAATGGGTGTATCTGCAAAGTTCATAGACTCTGCCAGAAAAATGTCTATATCTCCGATAAAAACTCACAACCTCGAGAGCCTAAGATTAATACTGTCTACCGGATCTGTTCTTAGCGTTGACGGATTTGACTATGTATATGAGAATATTAAGTCTGATGTTTGCTTGTCTTCAATCTCTGGTGGTACAGATATTATTTCTTGCTTCGTTCTAGGCTCTACGATTATGCCTGTACATCGCGGTGAACTACAAACCAGAGGTCTTGGCATGTCGGTTGAGGTGTGGAATGAGAATGGTGAGGCAGTTACAAATGAGAAGGGAGAACTAGTTTGCACCAAAACCTTTGTAAGTAAACCGGTAGGTTTTTGGAACGACAATGATGGCTCAAAATATAGCTCTGCTTACTTTGAAAAGTACCCTAATGTATGGTGTCATGGGGACTACGTTAGCATAAACGATAATGGGTCAATGAGATTTTATGGTAGATCAGATACGGTATTAAATCCTGGTGGAGTTAGAATTGGAACTGCCGAAATATATCGCCAAGTTGAAATGCTAGATGAGGTGTCGGAGTCCATAGCGGTTGGCCAACAATGGAAAAATGACGTACGCATTATTCTTTTTGTCAAGCTAGCTAACGGGGTATCACTAAGTGAAGAGCTGAATTATAAAATTTGTTCCCAAATAAGGGTAAATACTACCCCCAGACACGTACCTGCAAAGGTTATACAGGTTACCGACATTCCAAGAACAAAGAGTGGGAAAATTGCAGAGTTAGCAGTACAAAAAGCTATACACGGGACGCCAATAGATAACCAAACAGCGCTCGCTAATCCTGAGGCATTAGACCAATATTACTCAATCACTATTCTTCAAAATTAAGTTCAGAAATAACCCATACGTGTGGAATAACAATGCATCTATCTTGCCGCTAGCTTCCTTCTTTTTTGTGACAACAGCACTAACAGGTACAGCAATAAAGCAGGAATGAAAAACCATTGCTTCGCTGCCCTTTCATTTTTTATATAAACGCTAGCAATTTCCCAATCGTAATCTATCTTTTGTCTCTCTGCTACACCTCCAAATGTCAAGTCATCAACAAGGATCATACCTGCCTCTTCTCTAAG
>DQME01000150.1 GCA_015659815.1 Gammaproteobacteria bacterium
TGGATCCTGATACCTTCTTAGTTACCCTAATAAGCTTTAATGTAGGTGTGGAGTTGGCACAAATAGTTACCGTGCTAGGTGTTGTTTGTGTAGTATTACTGCATAAAAAAATTATTAATAACTCTAGAAAGCTATTAATTATTCCAGTGTCTGTGGTAATTGCAATAATTGGTTTTTGGTGGGGTGTCGAAAGAGTTATTGGTTAAATAATTTTGGCTTGCATTAAGGTATAGGTGTTGATAGCACCAACAACTTGATTGTCACTATCAACTACTGGCATAGAATTCAATTTAAATTCTTCCATAATTTGTACTGCCAATACAGCAGGCTTGTCAGCTAAAATCGATACACAATTAGAAGTCATTACTTCTTCCATTACTAAGTCGTTGAAGGTTTTTTTGGTCTCGAGAACACGCCTTAAATCACCATCTGTAAAGATACCAAGCAGCTTATTGTTTTTAGTAATTAATACCATTCCTAGTGCCTTCTCACTCATTACCAAAAGAGCTTCTAGTAATTTAGTTTTTTTACCCACACTCGGTATATCATCACCACTTTTCATAATATCTTTAACCAATGTTAATAATTTTCTTCCGAGTGCCCCGGACGGGTGTGAACGGGCAAAATCTTCTGCGCTAAATCCATTTTCAGTTAGTAGGCTTACTGCTAATGCATCACCCATAGCAAGAGTAACTGCAGTGGACGATGTGGGCGCAAGATTATGAGGACAGGCCTCTTTATCAACACTAATATCGAGATGAACATCGCATGCCTGGCCGATAGATGAATTAACACTACCTGTCATTGCAATTATTGGCACATTAATCCTTTGAATAACTGGAATTAAGGTCATAATTTCGTCAGATTCACCGGAATAAGATATTGCAATAACTACATCTTCAGGTGTGATCATTCCTAAATCGCCATGCCCAGCTTCAGCAGGATGAACTGCGAAGGATGGAGTCCCCGTAGAAGCGAAAGTAGCAGCAATCTTGTTTCCAATATGGCCAGACTTACCCATTCCAATTAGAACAACCCTTCCTTTGCATGTGCTTATTAATTTACAAGCATCAATGAAAGTTTGGTCTATTCTTTTTTGCAGATCTAATAGGGACTTTGCCTCTATACCTATAACATTTATTGCGGTATTTATTAAATTATCAGACACGATCTAAAAATCTCCATTTATTAGGTATTAATTTCATGTCAGCCAAACTGGCCATTATCGCAGTGAATATATTTGCATCATCCTCGTAAACTAATTGATAGTAGCGAATTTTCATTGTGAAGGCTGAACCAAAAATAATAGATCCAAGAGCCAAAAAAGAACCAGCTGACAAGGTGGATACACCAGTTATTCCTTGACCTACAGTGCACCCCATTCCAAGCACACCACCAACCCCCATTAAAAACCCACTAACAAGATGGTTAATAAAGTCCCCAGTAGAGCTAAACCATTCTATCCGGAAAGAGCTACTAAAAATTGATTGCGCTAAAGAGCCAAACAATATTCCAGAACCGGCAACCAATGGTAAAGTCAAATAAACCAAGTCGAATCCAGTATCAATTAATTGAATTAAGTGTGCAGGTGGAGAGGTAAATGTTAGCGATTGTGCGCCAAGACCATACGGTATATCGTCTATCATCTCAGCCTCTTCTAATAACTCTTGCCCCAAACTGCCTGCAGTTAAATACCAAACAATAGCTACACAAATTCCAATTACAATACCACTTTGGAGGACATGCTTGTCGGACCTAAAATCTTTCGAACTAAACAAATACCACAAACCTATAATTGATATTAGAAAACCGATAATAACTTTATTGCTATACGCGTTAGTCTGTATAACGGCTGAACTCAGTGCCCCTAAATCTTGACTATATATGTTGTAGTCAGTTAAGTCTATGTCAGTTGTACTGGTCCATTGTAAAAAAACATCATAGCCAAAGTCAGTGAAAATCATAAGATAAGCACCAACACCCATAGTAGCCAAAATAACTATTGATTTTAGGTTTCCACCACCAATTCTAACTAAAGTTTTGTTGCCACATCCAGACCCAATAGTCATCCCTACACCGAAGATAAACCCACCTAAAATATAGCGAGACCATGCAAAGATTGGGTTATTGTATGGAGGGCTAGCTGTATCGTTGCTCTCAACAAAGGACATATCAATTAATTCAGATAAACTAAGTATATTAGTTATTAGAATTGCTAAGCAGATTGCTAGAGCCCAAGACCTTAGCCTTAAAGTCGACCCCATGTTAATCCAATCAGATACTGCACCCATAGTGCAGAAGTCAGTTTTATTTACTACCCAACCCATAACGAAAGTTGTGATAAGAACTAGTAGAAGCAAATTTTGATAAATTTCAAGCTCCATCTTTATCTCCTAGTATATGATGTTGTCTAATTATAAAAGATGTAACGTTTGTAAGCCGATTATAATTAAATAACTTTCAGCTATTCTAATAAAAGATGCCTAAATATAAAATTCTTTTCGTCTGTATGGGTAATATATGTAGATCACCTACTGCGGAAGGAGCCTTCAAGAGTCAAGTTGAGAGGCACAACTTGTCAAAACTATTTGAAATAGACTCAGCCGGTACTCATGCCTACCATTTGGGGGAACATCCAGACAGAAGGGCGCAGAAAAGTGCCATAAAATTTGGTGTTGACCTGTCCACTCAAAAAGCACGCCAGGTCCATGAGAGTGATTTTTACTATTACGATTACATTTTTGCAATGGATATGTCAAACATGTCAGACCTAGTATCTATATGCCCCAAAGAGCATCAACATAAGATATCACTAATGCTAGATAATCTCCCTAACTCCTTAGGCCAAAGTGTGCCAGATCCTTACTTCGAAGGACGGTTCGATGAAGTCTTCAATATGTTGAATCTTTCAAGTGAATTTTTACTAAAATCATTAACCAAAAATTCTACATAAAAAAAAGTTAAGTATTGTTGACACAACCATATCTAACAAAGTATAATTCCCGCCTTTATTGCCCCTGAAAAAACGCAGGGTTAGAATAAAAAAATAAACATTAAAAATTTAAATAAAAAAAGATATAGAATTATTGGAGAAATTGTATTTATGTCAACTATTAATCAGTTAGTTCGTAATCCACGTAAAAAGAAGGTTACGAAGAGTGGCGTACCGGCACTAGACAGTTGTCCTCAAAAGCGTGGCGTTTGTACTCGTGTATATACAACCACCCCTAAAAAGCCTAATTCAGCGCTCAGAAAAGTAGCTCGTGTAAGACTAACAAATTCAGCCGAAGTAACAACATATATTGGCGGTGAAGGGCATAACTTGCAGGAGCACTCAGTAATACTTATTCGTGGTGGTCGTGTTAAAGATCTTCCGGGTGTTCGTTATCACACAGTTCGCGGAGCATTAGACACAACCGGAGTTGATGGTAGAATGCAAGGCCGTTCAAAGTATGGCACCAAGAAGCCTAAAAAATAATTAAAACAAGAGAAATATTATGAGAAGAAGATCCGCCCCCAAAAGAGAAATTTTGCCAGACCCAAAGTTTGGCGACCTAGTGCTGGCTAAGTTTGTAAATATATTGATGCTAGATGGGAAAAAATCAGTTGCCGAAAAAATAGTATATGACGCATTAGATACAATAGAATCTAAGGGCAATGCAGAGCCAATAGAAACATTCAAGCAGGCTCTAGACAATATAGGTCCACAGGTAGAAATTAAATCTCGTCGTGTTGGTGGTTCTACATATCAGGTTCCGGTTGAAGTTAGATCTGATAGAAAGGTGGCTTTAGCTATGCGTTGGATTATTGAGGCATCACGTAAGCGTGGTGAGAAGGGCATGAATCTTAGATTAGCTGGTGAAGTTTTAGATGCTGTGCAAAATCGTGGTACTGCATTTAAAAAGAAAGAAGACACTCACAGAATGGCAGAGGCAAATAAAGCCTTTGCTCACTTCCGCTGGTAAGCATTAATAGGACTAAGAAATGGCAAGAACAACCCCACTATCTCGTTATCGCAATGTAGGAATAATGGCACACATTGATGCCGGCAAGACTACTACAACTGAGCGCATCTTATTGTATACAGGTCGCACCCATAAAATTGGAGAAGTTCACGATGGTGGCGCAACAATGGACTGGATGGAGCAAGAGCAGGAGCGTGGAATTACTATTACTTCTGCAGCTACCACATGCTTTTGGAATGGTATGGATAGCCAGTTTGATGACCACCGCATCAATATAATTGATACTCCTGGACACGTTGATTTTACAATCGAGGTTGAGCGCTCATTAAAAGTTTTGGACGGAGCCTGCGCCGTATTTTGTGCTGTAGGTGGGGTAGAACCGCAGTCTGAAACAGTATGGAGACAGGCTAATAAATATAATGTACCACGTATAGGTTTTGTTAACAAGATGGACCGTGCAGGTGCAGACTTTCTGCGAGTTTGTGAGCAAGTTAAAACTCGACTGGGAGGAAATCCAGTACCTATGCAGATTGCTATCGGTGCAGAGGAATCGTTCGAAGGTGTTATAGACTTAATTACTATGAAGGCTATTTATTGGAATGAAAGTGACCAGGGAGAAACATACGAGGTCAAAGATATTCCTGCCGACCTGCAGAGCCTTGCCGACGAGAAACGTGAATTTATGATTGAATCTGCAGCTGAAGCTACTGAAGAGTTAATGGAAAAGTACTTAGAGCAAGAAGATTTAACTGCTGAAGAGATAAGGGAAGGTATACGTTTACAAACTGTTAACAATGAAATTATCCCAATGTTTTGTGGATCGGCATTTAAAAACAAAGGCGTTCAGGCAGTACTAGATGCAATGATTATGTATATGCCATCACCAGTAGATGTAGATGCTATAACTGGCATATTGGATGACGCAGAAGAGACAGTAGCCCCAAGAAACGCTGATGACAATGAACCTTTTGCGGCGTTAGCATTTAAGATTGCGACGGACCCGTTTGTTGGTAATTTGACATTCTTTAGAGTCTATTCAGGTGTCCTTAAGTCAGGTGATTTTGTATTTAACTCTTCCAGGGGAAAGAAGGAACGTATAGGACGTATAGTGCAAATGCATTCCAATGATAGAGAAGAAATTAAGGAAGTGCGTGCTGGAGATATTGCTGCAGCCATAGGCCTGAAAGATGTTACTACTGGCGATACATTATGTGACATGAAGGACAAAATAATTCTTGAAAGAATGGAGTTTCCTGAACCAGTAATAGCAGTAGCGGTTGAACCTAAAACTAAAGTTGACCAAGAAAAAATGGGTATAGCTTTGGGCAAGTTAGCTCATGAAGATCCATCTTTTAGAGTGTCCTCTGATGAGGAGTCCGGGCAAACTATTATTGCTGGTATGGGTGAGCTACATTTGGACATTATCGTAGACAGAATGAAGCGTGAATTTGACGTTGAATGTAACGTCGGCAATCCTCAAGTTGCTTATCGTGAGTCAATTACTTCAATGGTTGAGCATCAACATAAGTTTGCCAAGCAGTCAGGAGGTCGAGGTCAATATGGCCACGTCTACTTACGAATTGAGCCACAAGAGCCTGGTGCGGGCTATGAATTTGTTGATGAGATTAAGGGTGGCGTTATTCCAAAAGAGTATGTACCAGCAGTTAACAAGGGAATACAAGAACAAATGGAAAATGGAGTATTGGCTGGGTTCCCTCTAGTTGATATGAAGGTGACAGTTTATGATGGCTCATACCATGACGTAGACTCAAACGAGATGGCATTTAAGATTGCAGCCTCTAAATGCTTGAGTGAAGGCGTTAAGATGGCAAATCCACAACTATTGGAACCAATGATGAATGTTGATGTCTCTACACCTGAAGACTATATGGGTGATGTTATGGGAGACCTTAATCGTAGACGTGGTGTTGTTTCTTCTATGGAAGGCACACCTGCAGGCAAAGAAATTAAAGCAAGTGTCCCTTTAGCTGAGATGTTTGGTTATGCCACTGATTTAAGGTCAATGTCACAGGGTCGCGCAAGTTACTCAATGGAATTTGGTAAATATGCCGCAGCACCAAAAAATGTGGCCGAAGATGTAATTGAAAAATTGAATAAATAACGTAAATCTAAAGTAGTAAGGAGAATAAAAATGTCAAAAGAAAAATTCGAAAGAACCAAACCACACGTCAATGTGGGCACAATCGGTCACGTTGACCATGGTAAAACTACA
>DQME01000147.1 GCA_015659815.1 Gammaproteobacteria bacterium
GTCTCTAGCGTTGCAAGAACATCACGAACCATATTGGCACCGTCATGATCACCATTAGCTAACCTTTTAAGGCCAGTTACAAACGAAGGCCATGGTCCATTTTCCAACTCATCGAGATTGGGTGTATTGTATAGCTCTTTTGCCATTTCATTTCTCCAGTATTTTTTATATAAGCCCTCAAAAAGTCATTCGATATGAATTAGAAGACTTGAACAAATCAGATTATACTGAATTGCAATAAAATACCCTTATTTATTGGTGATATTAGCAAATACCCCTTAAGGGATATAAAAGATTTTTAAAGAAAAAATTGACTACTCAGAGAGGAATTCGTCAACCTTTTTGGCGACTGATCGGCCTTCATTAATTGCCCACACTATTAGTGACTGGCCACGACGACAATCTCCGGCTGCAAAAACTCCGCTTTGCGATGTTGAGTAATTACCATATTCTGCTAGATAGTTGCCACGATCATCAATATCTATATTAGAGTCTTCGCTAATGTAGTGTTCTGGGGAGACGAATCCCATAGAGAGTAGGGCTAACTGTGAATCCCAGTTTCTCTCAGTTCCATTAATTTCAACTAGATTACCATCAACAAAGCCTACATTAATAGTTTTTAATCCTGTCAAATTTCCCTCATCATCCTTGATAAAGGACTTTGTCATAAGGTTGTACTGTCTGGGATCGTCACCAAAAACTTCTTTAGCCTCTGCATGTCCATAATCTACACGATAGATTAGCGGCCATAATGGCCATGGGTTGTTTTCTGGACGCTCGATTGAAGGTTTTCCCATAAGTTCAAAATTAACTATAGATTTTGCTCCCTGCCGAATCGCTGTTCCTATACAGTCAGTGCCGGTGTCTCCACCACCAATAACAATAACATCTTTGCCCTTAGCTGAAAGTTCTGAGGTATCTGCATTGCCAGTATTTAATATACTCTTGGTATTTTTTGTTAAATACTGCATCGCCAAATGTACACCTAATGCATCACGACCCTCAATAGGTAAGTCGCGCGCTCTTGTAGCTCCAGTAGTAAAAACCAGGGCATCAAAATCGACTTTCAATTGTTTGGTATGAACATCTTTTCCTACATCCACGTTGGTTATAAATTCAATTCCAGAGTCTGCAAGCAATTTAACTCTGCGCTGAACTATGTCTTTACCAAGTTTCATATTAGGTATTCCATACATTAACAGACCACCTATGCGATCTTCGCGTTCGAAAACTGTTACTTTATGCCCAAGCTTGTTAAGCTCATCGGCGGCAGCAAGTCCGGCAGGTCCGGATCCAACAATGGCAACTTTTTTGCCCGTCCTGTATTCCACTTTATATGGCTTTATCCAACCCTTTTCAAATCCATTGTCAACGATGGCTTGCTCTATATTCTTTATTGTTACTGCAGGATTGTTTATACCAAGCACGCATGAACCTTCACATGGAGCCGGACAAACTCTTCCTGTAAATTCAGGAAAATTATTAGTCTTATGAAGACGAACTAGGGCTTCATGCCATTTATCGTTGTATACTAGGTCATTCCATTCTGGAATTAAATTGTCAACTGGACAACCATTATCTGATTGACAGAATGGCACTCCACAGTCCATACACCTAGACCCTTGCGTTTGCAAATGAGCTATGTCGTGAGTACCTGAGAAAATCTCACCATAATCGTTTATACGGTCTTTAACTGGACGATAGTCCTCAGTTTTTCTATCAAACTCTATAAAGCCAGTTGTTTTTCCCATCGATACAATTGAATATTACAAAGCCATTGATTATTCCATAATTTTTCACTATTTTGTAGGCTTCAACCTGTATTAAAGCAGGCCTCATATTAATAATTAAAAAAACATACAGAAGATATGCATCAAAAAATTAATTAAAATAGTATGACTTTATTGGCCATCACGTCTTGTTCGATATAAAAAATGACTGTATAATTCTCTCTTTTTAAAAAAACAAATTAAGGAACCGGAAATGAATTTAATTGATCAAATTGAGAGCGAACAACTAAGATCAGATATTCCCGAATTCTCTCCAGGAGATACTGTTGTCGTACAAGTTAAAGTTCGTGAAGGAAATCGTGAGAGACTACAAGCATTCGAAGGTGTAGTTATTGCAAAGAAAAATCGTGGACTAGGTTCTGCATTTACTGTAAGAAAAATATCACACGGTGAGGGAGTTGAGAGGGTATTTCAAACTCACTCGTCTTTGATTGACTCTGTAGAAGTTAAAAGGCACGGTAAAGTTCGTCAAGCTAAATTGTACTACCTCCGTGGCCTAACTGGTAAAGCAGCTAGAATTAAAGAGAAGCTCAAAATTAATAAATAATTACTGTGCTTTATAAGCTTTTAAAAACCGGTATCTACCGGTTTTTTTATTTTTAATTATTTATTAAATAGCTACTTTTTCAATATAAAAGAATGGCAAGTTTAGATGCCGCAAGTAAAGTAGAATAATATCTTGTATGAATTTGAAGCTTATAGAGCAGTTTTTAGACCACTATTGGTTAACTACCGGTGCTAGCCAGAACACACTATCAGCCTACCGTTCTGACTTGAATATTTTTTCTAATTGGATCAATGAGAGCCTGATTAATGTAGATAGTCAGGTAATTAAAGATTATTTTTTATTTCGTCAATCAACAAAATTAAGTGCTTCAACCCAGGCCAGAATACTGACATGTTTACGTTTATTCTATAAATATGAGTTATCACTAAATTCTATAGATATAGACCCAACTAAAACACTTCTTAGCCCAAAACAACCTAAAAAAATACCTGTTTTTTTAAACATTAGTGAGGTTGATAATCTATTAAACATTGTCAACGATAAAACCGTTATTGGTCTACGAGATCGAGCCATGATCGAGTTACTGTATTCGTGCGGATTAAGAGTATCAGAGCTGATTTCCATGAGCTTTCATAACATAAATATTAGTAATGAATATATAACTGTTCATGGAAAAGGTAATAAGGAGCGAATTCTGCCTATGGGTGAAGTGGCAATAGATTATTTGACACGGTATGAGAAAGATAGCCGACCTTTGTTAATAAAATCATCACAAACAGATAGTTACTTTCTTAGCAACAGGGGTAGCTCTATGACTAGACAGAATTTTTTCTATATCATCAAGTCTTACGCACTTAAAGCGGGCATAGATAAACCATTATCGCCTCACAGTCTTAGGCATGCATTTGCAACACACCTTGTACAGCACGGCGCTGACCTTCGCTCAGTACAACTAATGTTAGGTCATAGCGACATTTCAACTACTCAGATATACACACACATCCAAAACACTCAACTAAAAAATCA
>DQME01000079.1 GCA_015659815.1 Gammaproteobacteria bacterium
ATTCTAAAGAATAATCCAGTTGGTGTTCCTAAGGAAACTGATTTTGAAATAGCTGAATCAATCATTCCTGAAATAAGTGAGAATGAGATACTTACTAAAACTATACATCTCTCTCTAGACCCTTATATACGCGGGGTCATTACAGGAAGACATATTTATTCTGAGAAGGTAAATATAGGGGATACGATTGTTGGCAGAACCGTGGGTGAAGTCATAACTTCTGACCATCATGATTATAACAAAGGAGATATTGTAGTTTGCTCCAATGGTTGGCAAGAATATGGCGTTACAAATGGTGAGGGGGTAAGAAAATTAGACCCTTCCTCTGCGCCTCTGAGCACTGCGTTAGGGATTCTAGGAATGCCAGGACTAACGGCTTATGCTGGACTATTGGTATACGGTGAACCCAAAGAAAATGACTTAATTGTTGTTTCAGCTGCTAGTGGACCTGTAGGCTGCATGGTGGGACAGATTGCTCAAATTTATGGAGCTAAAGCAGTTGGAATTGCTGGCACCAATGAAAAGTGTGAGACTGTTATAAACAAGTTTGGTTTTCTGGATTGTATTAACTATAAAACAGAAAATCTTGAGCAACGTATTAAAGAAATCTGCCCCAATGGTATTGATGTGTACTTTGATAATGTTGGTGGTGAGACTTTAAATATAATGACAAGAAACTTAGCCATGTATGCACGAATTGTTTTGTGTGGATTCATGACTCAATATAATTTAGAAACTCCACCACCTGGACCTAATTTGGGACCAATTGTTGGCTCCAGAGCTAGCATAAAAGGAGTGGTAGTCTATGATCACTATGATAAACAAGAAGACTTCATTTCACTTGCTACAGGATGGTTAAAAGAAGGTAAAATAAAATACATCGAGGACGAAGTGTTTGGTCTTGAAAAAGCCCCTTCTCATTTTTGTAAGCTTATGAGAGGGGAAAATCACGGTAAAACCATAGTGACTATGGAACAATAAAGTAGGGGGAAATATGTCAGGTCAAGATATAGCGTTATTATTGCATTTATTACTTTTTGCCTATTGGCTAGGAGGCGACATCGGGGTTTTTTATTCTAGTGGTTTTGCTATTAACAAAAACCTGTCCAGAGGAGCAAGGCAAGCGGCTGGAACAATCATGATGAACCTAGATTTAATACCAAGACTTTGTTTAAGTCTAATGTTAACTGTGGGAGGAATCTTAACCCACTATTATGGAATTGATCATCCTCTATGGCAGATGGTAGGGATTATTTTATTAGGGCCTATTTGGACCTGTTCTCTAATCTATATTCACTTCAATGAAGGAACTGATCTAGTTAAAACAATGACTAAAATTGACTATTACTTTAGATGGGTAATGGTATTCACACTAATTACTTCAGTGTCTTATGCGTTTTATTTCACTGATAGACTCAATGCCAATCCTTGGGTGGGAGCTAAACTGATAGTTTTTGCGGCATTAATATTCTGTGGAATTATGATAAGAAAATACATTGGTGGCTTTATTAAAGGCATCCATAACATCGCCACAGATAATATTAATGAAGCAGATGATATAGCTATGGCTGAAAGCTTGTCGAAAGCTAGAGTATTTGTGTTAACAATTTGGGTACTTCTTTTAGTGGAAGTATGGATAGGAGTTGCAAAACCAGGCAGTTAAAGAAATAAGAAATATGAATAAGTGGAGAGCGAGTAGCTAAAAATCAATGGCTCTGCTCACCCCATTTAACCAACGCATAGCTCAGTGAACACATCATTGTGGATACCATTACAATTAATGAAATTGGTAAAAAATTTCCCGCGTAAATTGCCCCAGATAATATACTAAACAATCCTCCAGTAACCAGACCTAAAGCACTGGACAAACCTGCACTCGAACCAGCAATCTCAGGTCGATCACTCACAGCCTTTGTCATTGAAGTTGGCACTATAAATCCATGAGCAAAAAACATAAAAATCAAAGGAATAATGACTGAGAATAGGGTGACGCCAAAAATAGCAATAAAGGTAAAAAACATAACTCCTGATAACAAATTTAGAAGCACACCTATTCTCATAACACTCATTAATCCAATCGCCATTGATAGATTACCACTTAGAAAAGCGCTAGAAGCATATAAGACTGTCATGCAGCTCCATATCAAACCAAAGCCCGTTGAATCAATTCCTAGGTCGATAGAAAATACCGTGGAACCCACAGCGAGAATTGCAAAAAAACTTCCCGTGGTAAAACCATAGATAAATGTAGAGCCTAGGAAAACCTTCGAACTAAAAAGGAAACGGTATTTCTCATGCCATAATTCATTAGACATTGAGCCAACATGCTCAGCTTTCCTAGTTTCTGGTA
The DNA here is from genome assembly GCA_015659815.1 of Gammaproteobacteria bacterium. GTDB lineage: Bacteria > Pseudomonadota > Gammaproteobacteria > PS1 > Pseudothioglobaceae > SZUA-1055. Next base: position 2,351 of record DQME01000079.1, read on the forward strand.
ATCTAACCAATACAGGAATTAAAATGATGACGCCTATAATCAAGGTCACAATAAAAATACCTTTAGGATCTCCAAACAGACTGATTGTAAAAGCACCTACCGCTGGAGCAATCATAGGGGCCATTCCCATGACTGCTGTCACCCTTGATAAGGGTTTAGCAGCATCCCCACTCGACATTGAATCTCTTATCATGGCTCTTGCCATAACCGTTCCTACACTGCCTCCCATGCCTTGAAGAAATCTGAAAGCAATCAAAGTGTTTAAATTATCAGTTATAAAACACATAATGGATGCAAAGATAAACAAGAATATACCGCCAATCATAACCGGTCTTCTGCCTATTCGATCAGAAAGAAAACCAACCATTGGCTGAGCGGTAGCCAAACCAAACAAGTAAGCTGAAATAATGAACTGAATGGTGGAGTAGGATGCTTGAAACTCTTGTGCAAAAAGTTCCAAAGTTGGCACAACAATAGCCATACCAAAAGGGGACATACCAGCAGCAATACCCAACAAAAGGGTTGAAGGTTTTGAAGGCTTCATTTTTTTAGTCTAACTTAGCTAAAAATTCTGGAATAAACTCAAATAAATCTGCAACAATGCCTATATCTGCTATCTCAAAAATAGGCGCATCAGGGTCCTTATTGATAGCGACTATGGTACCTGCATCTTTTATGCCTGCTATATGTTGTATAGCACCTGAAATACCAAAAGCAAAATAGAGATCTGGAGCAATAATTTTTCCGGTCTGTCCAACCTGCATATCATTGGAAACATAACCTGCATCTACAGCTGCTCTAGATGCTCCAACTGATGCTCCTAATTTATCAGCGAGTTGATAAAGAATATCAAAGTTCTCTGAGCTACCAACACCCCGACCTCCAGAAACAACAATTGATGCTACTTGCAAGTCTGGACGTTCCTGTATTTCAGATTCTAATCCTTTGTAACGCGTGTGAGATGGAATCTCAACGTTGGGTAGATCAATCGAGCTTAGAGCTGCATCATTTGAATTACCAACATCTTTGAAAGATGCGGGTCGAACTGTGGCAATAATTTTTTGTCCCTCATTAACTTCCAATGTCTCTATTGCGTTGCCTGCATAAATTGG
>DQME01000014.1 GCA_015659815.1 Gammaproteobacteria bacterium
CCTTGGTCAAGAGCTGTATAGCAATTAGCAACAGTCTGCGCCTCAACCCCCTGGGAAGCATCAACTATAAGCAATGCACCCTCACATGCAGACAGAGACCTGGAAACTTCATATGAGAAATCCACATGTCCTGGCGTGTCTATGAAATTTAGCTTATACGTTTGTCCATCCCTCGAATTGTAATCCAGAGTCACACTTTGGGATTTAATTGTTATACCTCTCTCCTTCTCAATGTCCATAGAGTCAAGAACCTGGGAAGACATTTCGCGGTCACTTAGCCCACCACAATACTGAATAAACCTGTCGGCAATGGTTGACTTTCCATGGTCGATATGTGCAATTATTGAAAAATTACGTATATTCTTCATTTAGTAAAATAGGGCTTTTTGGTTGAGTAATTATAAAGAGGTATTCAGAAATAGTTTCAGCTATGGTTACAGTAATTTTACCACCTAACGGTCAACATTATTGTTAGCTCTGCTTCTGTATGGCAAAGATAAATGCTATAATTAACATTTATCAAATTCTCTATTTACTTACTAAAAAAACAACTAAATGAATAAAATAAAACCTACCATATGCCAAGCCACAAACGGAACTGAAGTAAACATACCGGACCCTGATGGTAGAACCATAGTTCTGTACTTTTACCCCAAAGATTCAACCCCTGGTTGCACTATAGAGGGAAATGATTTTACCAAAAAGCATAAATCATTCATTGACTCGAATGCTGTAATTTATGGTGTCAGTAGGGACAGTCTAAAGTCACACGAGAACTTTAAATCTAAACAAGGATTCACCTTTGAATTAATTTCTGACCCGGACGAGCACTTGTGCAAACTGTTTGACGTTATTAAACTCAAAAAGTTATATGGTAAAGAGTATATGGGTATTGATAGATCTACATTTATTATAGATAGCGAAGGCAATGTTATCGAAAGATGGAGTAATGTCAAAGTTCAAGGCCACGTTGACGAAGTTCTGAGTAAGGTTATGACTATATGAGCAATGTCGACTTTGACGAGGTAAACAAGTTCGCAGCACTTGCATCTCGTTGGTGGGACAAGACCTCTGAATTTAAAACCCTTCATGACATAAACCCACTAAGACTTAAATATATCAAAGACCATTGCGGTGGCACTTTAAAAGGAAAAAAAATACTGGATGTTGGTTGTGGTGGTGGAATTTTATGTGAATCAATGGCCCTAGAGGGTGCCACAGTTACCGGAATTGATATGGCAGAAGCTGGCCTAGAGGTTGCAAAACTACACCTACTAGAGTCAGGCCTAGATGTCGAATACAAAAAGATTCCCGCAGAGGAACTTGCTAAAACTGATAGCGGTCAATTTGACGTGGTTACTTGTCTTGAAATGTTGGAGCATGTACCCGACCCAAGCTCTATAGTGAATGCCTGTTCTAAACTTATTAATAGCGATGGAAAAATATTTTTTTCAACAATTAATCGTAACCCAAAATCCTACCTGTTTGCAATTGTAGGTGCTGAATATATCCTCAAACTGTTGCCTCAGGGCACACACGACTGGGATAAATTTATCCAGCCATCTGAGCTAGATGAGTGGTCACGCAAGTCAGACCTTTGCTTAAAAGATATGATAGGCATGACATATAACCCGTTAACAAAAATTTACAAGCTAGAGAGTGACGTTAGCGTTAACTATATTTCTCTTTATAGTTACTAGGTATTCATTAAACTGTATTAATAAATACTAATATAGTTTGCTAATCACTGTATAATTAAGATTATATTTTGTATAAACTTAATTAGTATGAAAAAATTAATAGCATCCTTGTCAATTCTTGTCTCCTTTATGGCTTCAGCGGATGTAGTTGTACTGCTGCATGGTTATGATAGTAATGCAAATGTTTGGTTCAGTACTGGGGTACATCAAAATCTAAACAAAAAGTACGCTGGTAAACATACCATTTACTCACTACCTCTACCAAGTACTGCACCACTAATGTACCAAGCAAACACTCTCTCTAGGCATCTAGATGCTATAAATAATAAGCATGATGAGCCGATCATACTTGTGGGTCACTCAACTGGAGGGGTTGTAGCTAGAATGCTACTGACAAAGAAGAACACATCAAACATTAAAGGGCTTATTAGTGTTTCATCTCCTCACCTTGGATCTAAGGTTGCCTTTATAAGTAACATGGTTAGTGGTATGCCTTTTATAGGTGTATTGCCAGGGTTTGAAACCTTGGAAGAATCCAAAATTCTTTATGGTAACCTAAGATGGAAGTCTCCATTCCTGAAGAACCTTAATACTATGAGACATGAGGACGCTTGCTACGTTTCTATTGTTCGCGATAAATCTTTAATTAGCAACATGATCAGTAGTCAGTACTCCCAAAACATGAACAGTATTCCTGCACTTAGGGGTAGGTCGTATGTTCTGAGATCGCACTCAAGTCACGGTATTAGGCCGTACGACGTGGTAACAATCAGTAACGCGATAGATATTTGTGAGTGATGGATTGGTAATACTTAATTAACGTTATCGTCCATCTCAAGTACCACAAACGCTACGGCATTGTGTTTCTCATCAGAAAGGCTTAGGTGGGCTTGTTTTATATTTTTTTCTAGCAGGTAGATTCTTAATTTTTCACTAGGAATGAAGTACGGTTTCCCATTTTCATTGTTCCTAACGGTCAGGTCCTGAAAACTTACAGTCCTACCAATTCCAGTACCTAGAGCCTTTGCGAATGCCTCCTTCGCAGCGAAACGTTTTGCGCAGTAAGAGGCACTATCAGCCTTGTTGGCAAAGAGAGCCTGTTCATGGTCAGACAGAACACGTTTAATAAATCCTTGTTTATTTTTTTCAAGTATATGGGAAACCCTCTCAATACTTATAATGTCTGTACCAACACCAAATATCACTTAGCACTCCTACTCTTTAACATTAAATCTTTCATCTCTCTTACAGCCCCTTCTAGGCCAATAAAAACGGCCCTAGAAATGATTGAGTGGCCTATATTAAGTTCGACTATCTCTCTTAGCTCCGCTACTGGGGCAGTGTTTTCTATAGTAAGGCCGTGCCCAGCATTTACTTGAAGTCCTATAGATTTTGCATACTTAGCCATATCTTTTATTCTTTCAAGCTCGGACACCATGTCATCTCCGTCCATGGCATCAGCGTAGTGCCCTGTATGGATTTCTATTACCGGAGCGCCACACTCCATTGCAGAGTCGATTTGCTTTTTTTGAGCGTCAATAAACAAAGACACTGTGACATTAGATTCCGCGAGCCTAGCACACACATCTTTCATTCTACTGACCTGAGAGAAAACATCAAGACCACCCTCGGTAGTAAGTTCTTGTCTTTTTTCTGGAACCAGACAGCAATCCTTCGGCTGAATATCGCAGGCTATTGATACCATCTCTTCAGTGGTAGCTATCTCCAAGTTCATTTTGGTTGTCAACCTGTCCCTAAGCTCCAAAACGTCATGATCCTTTATGTGTCTTCTGTCTTCCCTTAGATGAAGAGTGATACTGTCTGCACCAGCACTTTCACATATAAGTGCCCCTTCAACGGGCGAAGGGTAACTTGTTCCTCTAGCCTCCCTTAGGGTTGCTATATGATCAATATTAACTCCTAAAAAAATATCCATACCACCACCTCAAATTAAATAACCTACTGAATCACAACACTTTTAGATACTCTAACTAACAAAGAACAGCTCTCGACTCCTAATTTTTTTGTTTCCTAACAATAGATTCAGTCTCTCTCTGTTCAGGTTCCTACAAACCTTGAGCATTCCTTCGTCGGGCAAACTTTCAAGATCTGAAGAAACCAATGATCCCAACAATTTGCCAGATATTTTACCATCTACTTTCTCATCAAAGCCGAGGTGCTGCCTATATTCGTAGTTCTTATTTTCGTCTATCTCGTTTCCATTAAGGTCAATTCTATAATCTAAACCGTACCCAAGTTCTGACAACATATTGCTCTCAAACAGCCTCAAAAGCCAAAGCTGTTGGTTATTGTTTAATGAGGCTATAACATTAATGAAGTCTATATATATATCAAATAGTTCAGGGTGCGGGTCATTGTCATGAACAAGGACAGAGATTAACTCATTAATGTAAATACACAGTATGAGTGTGCCTCCCTTTATCTCTCTTGGTGAGTCGTCAATCTCCCATTGAGTCAAGGTTTTCAGCTCACCCTTGCCACTGAAGGATATATTTAAGCGCTGAAACATTTGAATGCTGGTTTTAGATTTTCTTATACCCCTTCCAACTAGCCTAACCCTTCCATGCTCCTTGGTATAGAAATCTAGAAGGAGTGAGCTATCCCTGTAAGCTCTTCTATGGATCAGTACTGCAGATGCTGTTTCAATTTTTCTCATTAAATTAAATGACTTCTATAGCAAACTTAATGACGAACACAAAGATTAATCATAACCAAGAGATGCCAATGCCTTCTTGTCGTCTGACCACCCGCTAGATACCTTTACCCACAACTGTAAAAAAACTTTTCTTTCAAGGAACCCTTCGATACTCTTTCTAGCTTCTGTCCCTATTGTTTTCAGCATTTCCCCTTTTTGTCCTATTACTATCGTTTTTTGAGATGCCTTGTCTACATAAATAGTTGCGTAAATTCGTTGCATTTTCCCGTCAAGCTCGTACTTATTTATTTCCACAGTTAGGTCGTACGGTAGCTCATCCTCAAGGTGCCTCATAAGTTTCTCTCTTACGAACTCAGACACTATAAACTTCTCACTCCTGTCTGTTACGTAGTCTGGGTCGAAAATGGCATCCCGGTTAGGTATATACTTCAATAATAGTTCACGCAAAGCTCTAGTATCGTTCTTTTTGAATGCGGATAGTGGGAACATCTCGCTAGGTTTATATTTTTCACCTACAACCTCTAGAAAAGGTAACACCTCTTGTGGAGATTTAAGTTTGTCAATTTTATTAACACACAAAATCACTGGAACTTGTACTTGTCTTACATGCTCAAGAACCCTTGAGTCTTCCTTTGTCCACCTTCCTGATTCGACTAACCATACTATCACATCTACATCTTTAATGGTTGAGCTTGCAGCCCTATTCATATATGCATTTATTGCTTTTTTATTACCTATATGAATTCCAGGGGTATCTACAAACACCATCTGATAATTTTCAGTGGTATCGATTGCATGGATTCTGTGTCGAGTTGTTTGTGGTCGATGTGACGTTATAGACAGCTTTTGACCAATAAGCTCATTGATTAAAGTCGATTTACCTACGTTTGGCCTACCAACAACAGCTATAAATCCGGACTTAAAGGTCATACCTTAAGTTTTTCCAATAACATTTGTGCGCACTCCTGTTCAGCCTTTTTTATGCTCGTTGCTTTATTCTCAACCTGTATTTTTTGGTCTGCTAAAAAGCAATTAACAGTGAATATAGCTTTGTGGTCTTTGCCAACCGTGCTGACTAAGTCATATTTAGGCAGGCTCATGCTCCTCTTCTGGAGAAACTCTTGGAGCTCTGTTTTTGAGTCTTTTAATGAATCATTTGGGTTGATATTGTTTAGTAAATCTTCATAAAGACCAAGCACAACATTTTTGACTGTCTCGAAATCAGAGTCTATATAAATGGCACCAAAAATCGCCTCAACAGCATCTGCCTGTATAGACTCCCTCCTGTATCCGCCACTCTTCAGTTCCCCTGAACCCAATATAACGAAACTAGACAAATCTAAAGAGATTCCGATCTGTGCTAAGGTCTTTCCTCTTACTAGTTGTGACCTCAGTCTGGAGAGTTTTCCTTCGTCGACATGGCCAAACCTGTTATACAAATCTGCAGATATTACCAAACCAAGAATACTGTCGCCCAAAAACTCCAGCCTTTCGTTGTTTTTTTTGTTGGCACTTCTATGTGTTAGTGCCTGTTTAAGTAGCGAGGAATCGTTAAACTTATAGTTTATTTTTTGTTGCAGTTTTTTCATCTAAGTTAGTTAAATTAATTGCCCCACTCTATAACAGTTAAATGCAGTAACAACAAGTTTATAATTAGGGACTATTATAAACCTTAACAGATGGCTTTTAACTATCTATGTATTGGCAAGAAGATATAAAAGAGGAACACTACACAGTGCCCGATGATTTCCAGGATGCGGTATTTAATATAGACTGCAAAATCCTACCTATAGATCACGCATACATGTTGTCACAGGCCCTAATAGAATTGTTCCCATGGTTAAAGGATGTTGACGCTGGAATTCATGACATAAGTGTTGCCGATGGTAATGGCTGGAAGCAGGACCATGAGTCAGGCTTTTTCTATCCATCAAAGCGCTCAAAGTTAAGCATCAGGCTACCCAAAAGTAGACTTAATGATATCCAATCGTTAACAAACAGAACACTAGATATGGGCCAATACAGGGTAAAAATAGTTAAGCAGCTTGAACCAAAACTTATGAGCGATATGCAGGTCCTTTTTGCAAAATATGTCGACTGCAATGAAGGCCTAAGTGAGGACGAATTTTTACAAAAATCATACGAACAGTTAAAAGAAATTGGGGTTAGCGCTAATAAGATGATGGCCGGCTTGGAAAGGAAAATAAGTACCCCGAATGGCTTTATCCATACAAAGTCATTGATGATAGCTAGCCTAAAAAAATCAGAATCTGTAGCACTACAAGAGCTAGGTATTGGCAATCACAGATTATTGGGTTGTGGCCTATTTGTTCCTCAAAAGGACATAGAAAGCGTTTCCGCGGTATGATTGTTGTGTTCACTATATTATAATTTGAGGTGTACAATTGGGTTACCATAACACGCAATTATGACGGACAAACAATCATAAATAAACACCATGAAACGAACACTTTTAATCCTATCCTTGTTGTTTTCATTAGTCACCTTTGCGTCTGAAGAACTTAAGAAGGGTGAATTTCTAGGTGCAAAGACTGTAGAAATTTTCCCAGACTGGTTCAAGACCAGTTTTCTAGATTTCAATGACGACATAGAGGAGGCAAACGAGGAGAACAGACACGTCATGATTTATTTCTGGCAGAACGGCTGTCCGTACTGCTCTAATCTGGTTGAGGAGAATTTTCATAACGACGGTTTAGTGTCAAAGTTAAATAATAACTTCGATGTAATTGAGATTAATATGTGGGGCGACAGGGAACTTGTTGATTGGAATGGTACCGATTTCATAGAGAAGGAGTTCTCTGAATACATGAGCGTACAGTTCACTCCTACACTCGTTTTCTTAAACTCCAATGGAGACATAGTTCTTAGAATGAACGGCTACCAGTCAGTTAAAAAAATGCACCACATTCTTGACTATGTGTCACAAAAAATATACTCTGAGAACAGCTTTGCTAGTTATATCAATAGCCTAAATGATAACACCACAGGTCAACTAAATGATAACCCCATCTTTAAAAATGGTCCACACATGTTGAGCCGCAGTAGCGCCCTTCCAGCACAAAAATATCTAGCTGTATTTTTTGAGCAACCAAACTGCTCTGAATGCGACACTTTCCATAACACATTAATGAAGCTAGACAAAACCAAGGAAATGTTAAGTCAAATGCAGGTAGTTCGTTTTAATGCCATATCCAGCGAAAAGCTTCTAACTCCAGGTGGCAAAAGAACTACCGCATCAGAGTGGTATGACGAACTTAAGCTTACATATAAACCTGCTATAGTGTTCTTTGATAAGGAGGGCGTAGAGATAATCAGGAAGGACGCAATGTTTAAGGAGTACCATCTGCATGGTATCTTTAGTTATGTCTTATCTTCTGCCTACATTGAGCAACCCAACTTTCAACGATACCTAGAAGATAAATCTGACAAACTCAGAGACCAAGGAATAACTGTAGATATTTGGAAGTGAGCTAAACCGCAACCGGAGCTCTTATAGCTTCGTCGTGTATATAGTTAATGAATTCGAAGTCTTCATATTTATAATCAAATATACTTCTCGGTCTGCGCTTTATATTGAGCCTTGGTAAACTCTTTGGGTTCCTGGATAGCTGAGTTTCTATCTGCTCCTGATGATTAGAATATATATGGCAGTCACCCCCACTCCAAACAAAGTCACCCAACTCAAGGTCGCACTGTTGAGCAAACATGTGTGTAAGTAAAGCGTAAGAAGCGATATTAAATGGCACTCCTAGAAATATGTCTGCGCTCCTCTGATATAGCTGGCACGAAAGCTTACCGTCTGCTACATAAAACTGAAAAAAAGCATGGCAAGGTGGCAGCGCCATTCTTTCCAAGTCTCCAACATTCCATGCCGATACTATTATCCTTCTGGAGTCTGGAGAGCTCTTAATTTGGTCAATGGCTTGCGATATTTGGTCAATACTTTGGCCCCTAGAGTTAACCCAGTTACGCCACTGTGAGCCATACACAGGGCCCAGTTCACCGTTATCGTCAGCCCACTCATTCCAAATTCTGACGCCGTTATCGTTCAGATACTTTATATTTGTGTCACCACTTATAAACCATAACAACTCATGCACAACAGATGGTATGTGTATTCTTTTGGTAGTTACCAGTGGAAACCCGTCACTAAGGTTAAAGCGCATTTGGTGCCCAAAAATACTCGTGGTGCCGGTTCCTGTCCTATCAGTTTTAACTACACCTGTTCTTTTTACTAGCGATAAAAAATCTAAGTACTGCTTCACTCGGTCTCCGTTTTGTTGTGTGCCATGCTGAATAATATTATGCCAAGTATTATCATCGGTAGGCTTAATAATTGACCCATTGTGAGCCAATTAAATGCCAAATAACCAAGCTGTTGATCTGGCTCTCTAACAAACTCAACTATAAGCCTAAATAAACCATAAAGGATCAGAAATAGTGCTGAAACCGACATCACAGGGCGGGCCTTAGAGCTATAAAGCCATAAAACTACAAACAGTACTAGTCCTTCCAAAAACGCCTCGTATAATTGTGATGGGTAACGGTAAACTCCCTCACCTTGAAGGTACATACCCCATTCACTGGTTGTTGCCCTTCCCCAGAGCTCTCCATTAATAAAGTTACCTATCCTCCCAAATAAAAGGCCCAAAGGTACTAGTGGCGCAACAAAGTCCATAGTGCTAAAGAACTTCATGTCGTGCTTACGATTAAAAAGGTGCATAGCCAGCAGTACACCCAGGAAGCCGCCATGAAAAGACATGCCGCCATTATGAATTAATAATATAGACAAAGGGTCGGCAAGTAAGCCAGAAAAATTATAAAAAATCATATACCCAATACGTCCACCAAGGATGACTCCTATTGCACCAAAAAATATTAAGTCTTCTGTAGTTTTGCTTGTCCAGTTATTGGTATTTTTTGACCTATACTTTGCTAAAAGGTAGGCCAATAAAAAAGCCAACAAATACATAACACCGTACCAGTATAATTTAACGAAACCTAGATCAAGAGCTACAGGGTCAATGGATGGATATATCATGCTTTATATGACTCTAAAATTGGTTACTATATTGGGAAAATGACTATTATATTTCATGACAAAATCAATTTTATCTCATATGAATTAATTAGGAAGTCTAATAGTTCAAATTATTACTATGAAGAATAAATTTAGATTACTTCTGCTAAGCTTTATCATATCTTTTGTGTCTGGTTGTGGTGGTGGAAGTAGTACTTCTACTTCTAGCCTAATTCAACGCTCAAATGGTACTGTACTCAACTCGGGAACCTCTATTACATATAGTACATCTAATGCTTCAACCTTGGCTGCAACATCTGAGTTTGACTACATTAATTATGAGAGCGCTGCAAGCTCGCAAAACCCTCTGGAAGTAATTAATGCGCATAAAGCTTACGGATACGGCCTTACCGGTTCTGGAGAAACTATAGCGATACTGGATTCTGGGTTCTATAACAGCCATAACGAGTTAAACAGTAAAACGATAAATACATACGGTACATTAGATACTGCTACAGGTGTGTCTGTAAGTGCTGACCACGGATTATTCGTTTCAAGTGTCGCCTCCGGGGAAGATGACGGTACTGGTATGCAGGGGGTTGCACCTTCCGCTAGCTTGCATATATCAGATTATACTAACTTAAGTGGTAACACCTACTACCCAACACATTGGGCAAACGCAACAGACAATGCTAGTACTGCAACTGCACAAAACAATAGCTGGGGGGTGGATTACCAAATTGACACACTTAAGTCTGATATTTCTTCCAATAGCTGGACCAACGATTATGGGATTGCTCAGAAATGGAATTCAAGCGGGTTTACAGCTAACGAATCTTCTGCAACCGCATACATAACAGCACTCAATAATTTTCAAGACCACGGGGTTGTTGTATATGCTCTCTCAAATGACTCTGACTACACAGACGCTGACTTTCAAGCAGCACTGCCAGAACTGTTCTCACAACTAAAAGAGGCATGGATTTCTGCGGTTAATGTAGAAATTACTGGAACATCTGGCAACGAAACCTACACCAGAAAGTCAGCACCTTGCGGTTCTACAGGGGAATACTGCTTAGGTGCAGACGGTTACCAGGTGAACGGTGCCGCATATAGCAGCGATGGAAATAATTATTATTGGACAAATGCATCAGGAACATCCTTTGTAGCTCCACAAATATCTGGAGCTGTTGCATTGTTGGCTGAGGCTTTTCCAAACCACAATCCGTCACAATTAACTGATAGACTGTTTGCCTCGGCAGACAACTCATTCTTTAGTCATTCTAACGCAGTTAAATTTGGAAATGGGGTTGAGCATGGCTTCAATACTGAGTTTGGTCACGGGATTATGGATATCTACTCAGCACTAAACCCGATAACGTCTTCAGCATACACTCGTCTGTTTACAGGCGGATCAACTCAAAGCTCTTCTTCATACCAACTGGAGAATTCACGACTATCAACTTCCAGATCTTTTGGAGACTCTCTTGTTAATGGCCTTAAGGGGGAGACTGGCTATACGTATGACGACCTTGACGGTGGCTTTAAATATGATATGTCTTTTCATGTCGACGCTGATTCAAATAATATGCAAAAGTTTGATATATCTTCGGAGCTATCGTCATTAGAATTTGACGATAGTGGTTTGGATAAAATTACATGGAAGAAAAAATTTGATAATGTCATATCGACTCTTACTGAGAATGACAAAATTAACTCTTTTGTCACTATTAACTCTAGCTCATTGCCTGTGCAGAGTTTCTTTGATTCAAATATAGACTCTGCAATAGACATATCACAAAATTATACATCGTTCCTCGGTACGACCGAAGATGGTATAGGCATTGGTGCTATCTATAATCTTGATGATTCTAGACTGCTACTAGGAATGACTTCGACGGTTTTGGATAGCACTTCTCATATAGAAGATAGAAAAACAATCTCGGCATCCGTTGAGCTAGGTAAGTCAGACGAAAACACATTAACTTTAATGACAGGGGTGACACAAGACAAGGGTAGGCTTCTTGGCTCTACTGGTCAAAACGCTTTCTCTTTGGATGGATCTGACTCAAACACCATTTTCACAGCAATAAAGGCACAGGCTCATCTGAAAAACGACGTTACATTGACCGGTGTTAGCACTATTGCAAATAGTACAATGAGCTCTCCAAGCAACAGCTTTATAGGTTCAGCAGAAAACATAAAATCAAACAGCTTTAGTCTTGCTGCAAGCAAGACAGGCCTATTTGGTAATGACAAAATATCTGTCCTTCTAAATCAGCCAAACAGAATAACAGATGGAGTGATGAACATAAAATTAGCAAGTCTAGCTAGAGGAGATGGAGAGATAAACTATACCAACAAGAAAGTAAGCCTTGAGCCCTCAGGCAGGCAAATTGACTTAGGTCTATCTTATACAAACAATTATAGTGATGACCTTAGTTTTTCAATCAAACACACCATAACAAACAACACAAACCACAACAATGACTCTGGAATCATGAATTCTAGTTTTGCCGGTTTAATATATAAAAACATTCAAACCGCTGTTGCTGTTGATGATAGCTTAAATAATACTGAAGCAGAAGTAACATACTCGTTTAATTTTTAGTTGTAATGAAAAATACGTCCTATAAATATTCCATATTACTATGTGCTTGCATATATCTAATATCATGCGCCTATATTGGGATCGATAATAAGCCCATCTCTTGTAGATCAGATGAGATAGATTGTTATAGATTTAACTATGATTCCTTAGGCAAGTTCAAGGAGTCGGTAGATGTATACTCAATCAAATGGGGTCTGCCTAGCCCTACATTCGCTTTAACTAAAATCAATACTTATAAAGCCATTGATATATTAAATTCAGAAGAAGGTGTTGCTCTAATTGAATCAAACCCAAGTCTTATATTTTCATTAGGCCAATACCTTGAAAAGCATAAAAAACCAAGAGAGTGGATGTTCTTATCTGAACAAGCATTTATACGTAGTTGGAATTCACTTAACAGATAACCAACTAGTTACTTATATAAAATTTGGTGCGTCCGAGGTGATTCGAACACCCGACATTCGGCTTCGGAGGCCGACACTCTATCCAGCTGAGCTACGGACGCATAACTATAACACCAAGGTATGGTTGAAGTTTTTTAGGTAATTTATTACAAGGGTACTGGTAGAACGAAACAGCACCCTACCTGGAAGAAAAAAGGTAATAGCTAATATTAATTTGTAAGTTAACTATTTCCTACAGAAAACATCTTGCATATTGGCTACAAGATTTAAGATCTCTTTGTCCTTGACCTTGCATAGAATTTTGTTGCCATCGCGCCGCGACTCAACAATATCTTTTGTTCTTAGAATATCTATGTGTTGTGATATGTTAGATTGAGAAGACCCGACCTTCTCAACAATCTCAAGGACCGGTAGCTCATCATCTTTTAGAGCACAAAGGATCTTTAAACGCAATGGGTGTGCCATAGCTTTCAAAGCATTGGTAGCTCTAGCAATGTCTTCCTCTTTTTCAGATAAATTTATTACATAACTCATTTTTCTTCCCCAAAATTAAATTCTACTAAGCATCCCATAAAAACCGTATCTCCTGTACTTTACGGATACCATTTTTTGATAATAATTAATTAGACTGTCTTGATTAAGGACAATATCAAAAATTTTCCAGTTATCATAGCTATCCTGGTGGAACATTAAGTCTAGATACAGTCCGTATCTGGAATAGCCTGTAACCTTAAGTTGTACGGCTATTTTTCCACCCATAATAGGTCTAGCCGAAATAAATTGAACAGAAGTAGAGTTTACTTGGGCGAGCCTAGAAAGTAGAGTAGTGATTATATTTATCTTTAGTTTGTTTGATACAAAGGCAACAACATCTTCATCTGAGCTTGCGTTTACTGCTAACAATACTTCATGCGCGATGTAATGAAAGTCAAACATTGGGGCAACCTCTTCGTCAATAAGGCTCATCATCATTTGTGGAGAATAAATACTGGCACTCGTTAATTGGTTTAGTTTTATAATTGATGACTGAATTGCCTCTACAGGGCTACTCTGGCTTGTATTGCCTTGATTTGAATCTGGAGCTGTTACAGCTTGCTGTTGTTGTCCTGGTGCTTGTCCTGAGGTATTGTTGTTATATACAGGCTCGTCAGCGTTAAGCGCCGTTATATTTGTAAATATAGTAAAAAACACTAATAAAAAACCATTTAACCTTATCATTCTTTCTCCTTTAAATCAAACACAAAAACAAGTAAAATCCATTTATCTCTTGAGCATATTTCAAATATTATAGATTAATTTTATTATAAAGTAATTATATTATGACATTCTACAACATATATCGACATTTTACTTACATTTTTTTGGGATTATTGTTTTTTACCTACAGTTCAGCATTCGCACAAACCGACGATGAGGATGCTAAGTTAAAGGAGTTTTTTTCCATATACAACTATATACAACAATTCTATGTCGATGAAGTTGATACGAAAGATATGTTTAGTAACGCAATCAAAGGTATGGTAAATGGTCTTGATCCGCACTCCAATTACCTCGAGCCAAAAGAGCAAAAAGACTTAATGGAGTCTGCGGTTGGAAAGTTTGGTGGTATCGGTATTGTTATCACTAAGAAAGGTCAAGCTATACAGGTAATATCTCCAATAGATGATACACCTGCATACCGTGCAGGGATTCAGGCTGGAGACTTAATTGTAAAAATTGGTGATAAGCTTGTGAGTGAAATGACCCTTGAGGATGGGGTAAAACTCATGAGAGGGTTACCTGAAACCCCTATTAAACTTACCATAGTTCGCGACAATAATAGGCCATTCGTGGTCAACATATCTCGCGAAATAATCACCATAATTTCTGTGAAGGGGTTTCTGCTTGAGAAAGACTTAGGCTACATTAGAATTTCAAGCTTCCAAGACCCTACTTCTGAGCTTGTAAGAAAAACTTTAAACAATATAAATTCAAAGAATAATGGTCAAATAAAATCGCTAATTCTGGATCTTAGAAACAATCCTGGTGGCATATTGAGCGGCGCTGTAGGTGTTTCTGACCTGTTCTTGGATTCCGAAGGGTTGGTCGTGTACACTGAAGGGCGCATACCTGGAACTGACACTGAATATCACGCTGAAAACGGTGACATAATGCTAAATTTGCCAATCGTTGTACTTATAAATGAGGGCTCTGCTTCTGCATCTGAAATCGTTGCAGGTGCACTGCAAGACCACTCACGCGCAATAATAATGGGCAATACATCCTTCGGTAAGGGTTCAGTTCAGACAGTAATACCTCTAGATGACGGTTACGGTTTAAAGCTTACTACAGCAAGATACTACACACCATTGGGCAGGTCTATACAAGCTAAAGGGATTGAGCCAGACATAACACTTGAGGATATTAGTCTTGAAAATGAAAATGAAACGGACATACTTGACACTAAAGAAAAGGATCTTGATGGCCATCTAAAAGTTAAAGACCCATCCAAATTATCTAGCGAAGAGATAATAGAATCTCAAGAAAATATAAAGAACAAAGAAGACAAAGAAATAATAGAAAAATTAAAGAAAGATTACTTCGTGCACGAGGCATCCAACCTTCTCAAGGCTTTGACAATATTAAACAAATAATGGCCACTATACTTTCTATTGCAAACCAGAAAGGAGGGGTCGGAAAGACCACAACAGCCGTAAACCTAAGCGCATCTCTTAGGGCAATCAAAAAGCGCGTATTACTGATAGATATTGACCCCCAAGGAAACGCAACTATGGGTTGTGGAATAGATAAGTACAACTTAGATAACTCAATCTGCGAGCTGTTACTACAAGAATGCAGTGTGAATGAATCAATTATTTATTCTGAACAAGTCAACATTGATGTGCTACCTTCAAATACAGACTTAGTTGCTGCTGAGGTTAAGCTTATAGGTAAACCTAAGTCGGAATTCAGATTGAAAGAGTCAATAGGTCCTGTTGTTGGTGATTATGACTACATAATAATCGATTGCCCTCCATCACTGAATATGCTTACTATAAATGCATTCACAGCGTCTGATGGAATAATTATTCCTATGCAGTGCGAGTACTACGCACTAGAAGGTCTCAGTGCGCTCATCCAGACAATTGAAAGAATTCAAGAAACAACTAACCCCAAACTTGAAATCACAGGTCTAGTAAGAACTATGTATGATGGTCGCAACAACTTATCGAACGAGGTGTCGATTCAGTTGTTACAATACTTTTCACACAAAGTTTTTAAAACCATTATCCCTAGGAATGTAAAATTAGCTGAAGCGCCTAGTTTTGGTCAGGCCGGAATTAATTACGCCAGGACCTCCAAAGGTTCGGTTTCTTATATATCCTTAGCAAGCGAAGTGCTAAGAAAAACACAATAAAAATTTAAATGGCAAAAATTTCAAAACTTGGTAGAGGGTTAGACATATTGTTAGGGCAGACTCACTCCTCTAGCAACAAATCTTCTGCAAGCAACGGTATGACTATGATGGATGTCAAATCCCTTCAGAGAGGAAAATTCCAGCCAAGGGACGATATTGACACCGAAACATTAAACGAACTAGCTCAGTCCATAACCTCTCAGGGAGTAATACAGCCACTCGTAGTTAGAAAGGTTTCCTACGATAAGTTTGAAATTATTGCTGGTGAGAGGAGATGGAGGGCGGCACAAATCGCTGGACTAAAAGAAGTCCCAGTTATAGTTCGAGATATAGATGACAGAGTTGCTCTTGCTATCAGCTTGATTGAAAACATTCAAAGAGAGTCGCTCACATCCTTGGAAGAGGCTAACGCCTTGTCTCAATTAATTGAAGACTTCAAGATGACTCATGAAGAGGTCTCACATGTTGTAGGCAGATCTCGATCTAGTGTCAGTAACCTTATACGGCTATTACATCTCAGTGAGCCTGTAAAGAAGTTACTCGGAAGTGGCGAGATAGAGATGGGACATGCAAGAGCTTTACTTTCACTAGAAAACACCCTACAACTAAGCACTGCAAATAAAGTAATTGATAGGGCCCTATCTGTTCGTCAGACAGAAGAGTTAGTTAAAAGAACACTCAACAGTAAAGTCAAAAAGGTTACACTTATAGAGCCACACATAGAAAAAATAATTAATTCCCTCAGCAATAAGCTTAACTACAAAACTGAAATAAAATCAAAAAACAACAAAGGTAAAATTATTATTCACTTCAACACTTCGGATGAACTAAACGACATAGTGAAACATATAAAGTAATTAAAAATTAAACTATATGTATTTGCTATTCTATGCCCCCAATTCTGTCTAGCTTAAGGGACTTGTCCCAATGCATCCAAACACCTACAGCCTTGCCAAGCAAGTAACCTTCAGGAACAAATCCCCAAAAACGACTATCACTACTTCTTGACCTGTTGTCTCCCATTACAAAGTAATGACCATCGGGGACCTGTATATCTATCACGCCCCTAGAGTACCT
The DNA here is from genome assembly GCA_015659815.1 of Gammaproteobacteria bacterium. GTDB lineage: Bacteria > Pseudomonadota > Gammaproteobacteria > PS1 > Pseudothioglobaceae > SZUA-1055. The sequence continues at coordinate 16,908 of DQME01000014.1, forward strand.
ATTAGGGTCAAGCAGGATGTCGTGTGGGTTGTCCTTTAGTAGTTCCTTTCGGTGCTTGAAGCCTGTCATCTCAATTCCAGAATCAAAGCCCAAATAATTACCCAACTCTTTGTATAGTATTTTTTTATCATTTACCACTAAGTGGTCTCTCGAATACGAAATAGTGTCTCCAGGTAGGCCTACAACCCTCTTAATAAAGTCTGCACCATTGTAGTCTGAATTATTCTCATAATTTGGATACCTAAACACTATTACGTCTCCAATATCTGGCTCCCCTAGTTCAATTATTTTTGTATTAAAAACTGGAACATGTATCCCGTAACTGAATTTATTAACAAGAACAAAGTCGCCAGTTAAGAGTGTAGGCATCATTGAATTTGATGGTATTCTGAATGGCTCAAAAATAAAGCTTCTGAAAACAAAAACCAAAAGCAGGACAGGGAAAAACTCTGCAGACCACTGAACTATTTTTGGTCTTCCTGCGTATTTCTCGCTCTTATGAAGCTTTAGAAAGCATATGAAATATATGATCTTTCGTACCAATGAATATTCTTTTATCTTTGGTTTTTCAATGGTTGAGTCGTAAAAGAATATCCTGTCAATTGCAACAATAACAAAAGCTAGCATGATAAATAGCGCCAAAAAAGCCACTACATCCATTGCGAAAAATGGCTGTGCCCTATCAATAGTCATAGTAAATAAAGGTCTAATAAAAAAATAATATTATATAATAAAATCTTTTTATATATATTTCACTTTGGAGGAAATAACGATGGCATTAGCTGATTTAGATAGAGACGATCATGGTTACTTGACTGACCTTAATACTTGGGATGAGGATATCGCTAAAGAGATGGCTGAAGAGGAAGGTGTTGCTTTGACCGAAGATAGTTTTAAGCTGATTCATTTTCTACGTGACGAATACATAAACAACAATTCAAATCAACCGAATGAGCGCAACATGGTTAAAGGTCTGAAAGATGAATGGCCTGAAAAGCTCACAACAAAAACCCTTTATGCTTTATTTCCAAAGGGCCCTGCAAAGCAGGCAGGCAAAATTGCTGGGTTACCAGAAACCAAACGTAAGGGTGGTTATTGAGATTTGACTTTACTTATGAACACAAAGGCAACATATGGGTGCCTTTTTTTGTTTCAGTGATACCCTTAAGATTCAACCAAATTCATTCCTGCTAAATTTGCCAGCTCGACAAAATTTGGAAATGAAGTTTTAACATTCTCTACACCCTCAATTTCAATGTCAAATTTTGACCTGACTGAGGCCACCGCAAATGACATAGAAATCCTGTGGTCATGGTGTGACTTTATACTACTATTTGGCTTAATATACTCTCCACCATTTATAACTATACCATCATCAAGAACTTCACATTCAATCCCTAGGGCACATAAACCATCCGCCATAACCTGAATACGGTCTGACTCTTTAACCCTTAACTCCTTAGCACCAGTAAGCCTGGTTTCCCCGACAGCACAACTAGCAGCTATAAAAATTACTGGGAACTCGTCTATCGCTAGTGGTATTAATTCATGTGGTATTGATATCCCTCTAAGGTTTGATGATCTTACTCGTATATCGGCAAGTAGTTCGCCTCCAGCCTCTCTTTGATTCGATAGCACTATATTTGCACCCATTAATTTTAATATATCAATAACGCCTGTTCGTGTAGGGTTAACGTTAACTCCTTGCAAAAGTATGTCTGCTTTTGGAGCTATGCTTGCAGCGACCATAAAAAATGCTGCAGATGAAATATCACTTGGTACTCGAATATTTTTTGCCTGTAGCTCTCCCCCACCATTAAGGCAAACTCTATTATTTTCAACCCTAACTTCATAACCAAAACCCTTGAGCATGCTCTCAGTATGATCTCTTGTTGTTTCAGGTTCTGATACACAGGTTTCACCATCGGCATATATTCCAGCTAACAAAACACAAGACTTGACTTGTGCTGAAGCGATCGGCAAGTCATAATTCAATCCCTTAAGTTTCTGACCGCCTCTGATTTTTAGCGGAGGTTTGCCGTCTCTGCTATCAATAACGGCACCCATTTTGGTTAACGGGGAAATCACCCTACCCATAGGTCTGCCTGACAATGACTCATCCCCACAAAGCTCTGAATCAAAAGTTTGTGCCGCCAGTATCCCTGACATTAGTCTCATTGAGGTACCAGAGTTGCCTAAAAACAAAGCTCCATCTGGTTTTTTGAGACCGTTAACTCCTACCCCATGGATCTTGAGGTTTTGCCCTTCTTTGTTAATCTCTACGCCCATTGACTGGAACGCTTCGAGAGTTGAAATTACGTCTTCACCGTCTAGCAACCCTTCCACCTCTGTTACCCCATTAGCAATAGAGCCCAACATAACAGACCTGTGTGAAATTGACTTATCGCCAGGCACCTTTATATTGCCTGACAATTCGTGCGCTGGCTTAGCAATAAATTTACTCATACATATTATTAGTGTCTTTTACTTAGCCAACTATCTCTTGCCAATTTGGCTTCATTAAACAGCCTCTCAATCTCTTCAGATTTGTGCTCGCCAATCAGAGTCGAAAGCTTGTTAAGTGTTTTTTGGTAGTCTTCGATATGTTTGGTAATTTCTTCTGCATTATTCAAACAAATATCGCGCCACATAACACTGTCTCCAGATGCTATCCTAGAAAAATCTTTGAAACCTCCAGCTGCATAATCTATAGCATTTGGGTTATTGTTAATTAAATAATCCATCAATCCGAATGCCAACATGTGCGGCAGGTGAGAAGTCATAGCCAACAAATCGTCGTGCTGTTTTGCGCTCATCGTTTCCACTTTGGCACCTAACGATTGCCATAAATTAGTTACACTTTCTAGAGCGTCACTGTCAGAGTTTTCTTGAGGGGTCAAAATAACGCGCTTATTATTGAATAGATTTGCATCACTAGATTCGACCCCGCTCCTCTCCTTGCCTGCTATTGGGTGGGCAGGAATAAATCTAGCTGGTAGTTCACCAAAAACTGAAATTGCACTGTTTATCACGCTTAACTTAGTACTGCCAACATCTGAAATTATTGTGCTCTCTGAAACATAGGGTTTTATAAGTGACAATACCTCTTTAATACTGTCTACAGGGGTTGCAATAATCACCATATCAGCTCCCTCAACAGCTTCGCTAATATCAAAAGTGTATGCATCTATTACACCTAAATCTTTAGCCCTTCTTAGGCTGTCTTCGGTTTTTCCAAAGCCACAAACAAAGTCTACCGCATTTGCTTTCTTAAGGCCTCTAACAAAAGATCCACCAATCAGACCGACCCCAATAACACAAATCTTATTCATTACTCTTCACCCAAAACTGACTCTAGCGCTTCCAAAAAATCGTCATTCTCGTTTTTCGTTCCGACAGAGACCCTTAAATAGTTATCCATTTCCACAGGCCTAACTATAAAACCTCTAACCAAAAGACTCTCATAAACTGAAACAGCATTACTCACCTTAAGGGCTATAAAGTTAGCTGAAGATGGTATGTATACCAACCCCAATCTGTCAAACCCATGAGACAGCTGTAATAGGCCATTATTGTTAGCCATAATAGACCTAGCCATGAATGCTTCGTCGGTTAATGCTGCTACCGCAGCGCTTTGTGCGATATGACTTACATTGAATGGCTGTCTAACGCGATTAATGTAGTCGGCTATTTCAAGGCTTGATAAAGAGTAACCAACTCTCAGTCCTGCCAAACCATATGCTTTTGAGAAGGTTCGGGTAATAATAAGATTGCTAAATTCATCCAACCACTCCAGGGCATTGTCATCGATATCAAGATACTCAAAATATGCCTGATCCAGAACCACAGCCACTGAGCTTGGGACATTAGACAGAAAGTCATATACCTCATCATCAGAAAGTAAAGTGCCAGTTGGGTTATTAGGGTTGGCGATATAAATTAACTTTGTATTCTTGGTTATTGAAGAAAGCATAGATTTTAAGTCGTGCCCAAAATCAATTGCAGGAGTAACGATTGATTTGGCTCCCAGAGACTGTGAAACTAATGAATAAACTATGAATGAGTATTGAGAAAATATCACCTCGTCATCTGAATTACAAAGGTACAGTCTAGCGATGAGCTCTAGTAGTTCATTGGATCCATTTCCTAGGCTAATTAATTTGTTATCAATTCCAAGGCGCTTAGATATAGCTCTCTTTAACTCAAAGCCGTTACCGTCAGGATAGCGACCCACCTCATCGATAGCTTCTGCAATAGCTTCCATTGATTTTGGTCCTGGACCAATCGGGTTTTCGTTACTTGCTAGCTTAACTACCTTATCCAGTCCTAGTTCTCTCTGCAATTCGCTTATAGGCTTACCGCCCTGGTACGGCTTAAGCGACAGTATTCCTTCGCAAATGTTCATAGTACAGCTACAGGATATGAACCTAATATTTCAACCTTTAGCACCCTTTCTCTAACTTGAGACAAGGCCTCTTTAACTTTTTCTTCGTTTTTATGGCCTTCGATGTCAATCAAGAATAAGTACTCCCACTTAACACCAGGTATGGGGTGTCGTGCAAGCTGTAGCATATTGACATTGTGTTGTTTAAATGGGTCAAGAACATCTACCAAGGCCCCTGATTCATGCTTAGTCAATACCAGAATAGATGTTTTATCTGTGCCTGACTCAGGAGAATCTTCTTTTGCCAAAATTAAAAAACGAGTAACGTTCCCGGCCTTATCTTCTATGTTTTTAGCAACCCTTTCGAGGTCATATAGACCCAGAGCTGCCTCAGAAGCAATTGCAGCAGAATTTTTTTCATCCTTAACTATGCGCGCAGCAAGTGCATTTGATGCTACGGCCTTCAATAGGACGTTAGGGTAGTGATTAGATAGCCATCTTTGGCACTGGTCCAATGCTTGCTGGTGAGCGTAAATTGTTTTTATTTCCTGTGACTGGTCAGACATCATTAGTTGATGTTTGATTGAAATTTCAACCTCACCGCAAATCTTCAAGCTCTGTGAATAGAGCATATCTATAGTGCCACCAATTACTCCGTTTGATGAGTTCTCAATAGGAACTACACCGTAGTCAGTGTTGCCCTTTTCAACTTGCGAAAAGATTTCATCTATACTTCCACAGTCTAGGGTTGAGACTGCGTGCCCAAAATGCTTCAAAGCTGCTTCCTGGGTGAAAGTACCTTCTGGCCCTAGATAAGCTATATTTAATGGCTGCTCAAGGGCGAGGCATGAGGACATGATTTCACGAAAGATATGGGCTACATCTTTGTCCTTTAGAAGGCTATCGTTCCTTTCAATAATTTGGCGCAATATTTTTGCTTCACGCTCTGGGCGATAAAATGCACTTTGTTTTTTAGATTCCTTTTTTACTTCTGCAACAGCAGAAGCTAATCTGGCCCTGTCTCCAATATTAGACTGGATAACCTTATCCAGAGCATCAATTTCATCTCTCAATTCTTTTAACGTTTTTTTAGCCATACTGTTTCTCAAAATCAGACATAAATTCAACTAAAGCGTTTATACCTTCCATGGGCATTGCATTGTAAATACTAGCCCTCATACCGCCCACCGCTTTGTGCCCTTTCAGGGCTAATAAGTTAGCATTATAAGACTTTTCAAGGAACAATTTATCAAGTCTATCATCTGCCAGAACAAATGGGACATTCATCCAAGACCTGTACTTTGGGTTGACTTGGTTTGAATAGAGTTCAGAGTTATCAATCTCAGAGTACAATTTTTGAGACTTCTCTTTGTTTATATTTGCCATAGACTCTAAGCCACCTAACCCTTTAATCCAGTCAAAAACTAGACCTGCAGCGTACCAAGAGAAAGTGGAAGGAGTGTTATACATTGATTGGTTATTTGCCTGCGTAGAGTAATTGAAAAGAACCGGTTGTTTATCAACTGGTTCGCCAATAAGGTCATCTCGCACAATCACAACTGTTAAACCAGAGAGGCCCATATTTTTTTGCGCTCCCGCATAAATCACGCCAAACTTAGATACATCGCATGGCCTTGAAAGTATAGTTGAAGACATATCTGCAACAACCGGCATGTCAACTTCGGGGACATAGTCGAACTCTAGTCCATCTATTGTCTCATTAGGGGTGTAATGCAGGTATGCACCATTAGTGTCAATATTCCAAGAATCAAACTCGGCTATATCTTTATAGCTATTTTCTTTACTATCTGTGCAAATATGAACATCACAATATCTCTTTGCTTCAGCGATAGCTTTTACAGACCAGCGACCAGTGTTAGCGTAATTTGCTACCGACCCACCTCTCAATAGGTTAATAGGCACCATAGAAAATTGAGCTGAAGCTCCTCCCTGTAAAAACAACACTTTATAGTTGTCAGGTATGCCCATCAAGTCTCGTAAATCTTGCTCTGCTTTCTGTGATAGTTCCATAAAGTCTTGGCCTCTATGAGAGACTTCCATAACAGAAACTTTCATATTTCTATAATCCAGAAGTTCAGACTGCATCTTCCTCATAACCTGTTCTGGTAGCATGGATGGGCCCGCACTAAAGTTATAAACTTGATTCATTTTTTAATTGCTTTGTATGATTTTATGGGTTTGAATAATTCTTTCTTTTAGGAAAATATTTTACATGAACAAGGAATATCTATACCAATTTAATAGCCCATAAAGAAACTTTAGTTTTGACGATTCAACGTCAAAATTATCAACCACACATAGTGATTTATATAAATTTATATTTCCTATTAAATTGCTCTTGTTGTATATAAAAAAACATTATAATCAGCGTAAGTTTCAGACCCCTGGAAATTGGTTAAAATCCAATACTGCCCTCGCAACGGTGATTCTTGCTATAGATAAGTCCGGCACAAGTTTGAAATTGAACATCATTAACAACTACGACGGGTAGTGAGTTATGTCTTTGCAATTTCTGAAAGATCCTCTCTATTGCCCGTTTTATATATAAACGGAAACATAATGAACTTAAAAAAAATCTGTACAACATCTGTATTTACAGTGCTAACTTTTTCTACTGCAACGGATGCAGC
>DQME01000160.1 GCA_015659815.1 Gammaproteobacteria bacterium
CGCACCCAGCCCTTGTCACTGAGAACAACAGTTACATTCTCTGCTGGCATAAGGTCGTCTTCGTTAAATGCTTGTGCAGGATCTACATTGTTAACGATTTCACATTGACGCTTATCTCCATAATCAGACACTATTCTTTTTAGCTCTTTTTTTATATAAGTCTTTAGTCTTGTGTCGCTTGAAAGAAGTAATTCTAATTTCTGTTTTTCATCTAGTAATTCCTTCTTTTCTCCCTCAATCTTAATCTCCTCGAGCTTTGCAAGGTGACGTAGTTTAAGATCCAAAATAGCTTCTGCCTGAATGTCACTTAAATTAAATCTTTTTATCAGTACTGGTTTAGGTTTATCTTCGGACCGTATAATTGCAATCACATCGTCTATATTCAGGAAAGCGATTAGTAGGCCTTCTAGAATATGTAAACGAGACAAGATCTTCTCAAGTCTGTGGCTTAAACGATTCTTGACAACAATAGTTCTGTACTCAAGCCACTCCCTTAGCAAAGGTATTAGCGGCTTGACTTGTGGCTTGCCATTCAAACCAATAACATTCATGTTTACTCGATAGTTCTTCTCCAAGTCGGTGGTAGCAAATAGATGCAACATCAGGGAATCAATATTTACCCTGTTAGATCTGGGAGATAACACTATGCGTGTAGGGTTTTCATGGTCAGACTCATCCCTTATGTCTTCTACCAAAGGGAGTTTTTTAGACCTCATCTGCGAAGCGATTTGAGAAATAACTTTTGAGCCAGATGTCTGGAAAGGAAGTGCCTCAATAACAATATCTCCATCCTCTGTCTTGTATGTAGCTCGCATTTTTATAGAGCCGTGACCGGTTTCATATATTTGAACTATGTCAGACTTGCTGGAAACAATATTTGCAGAGGTTGGGTAATCAGGGGCAGGAAGTAATTTCATCAATGACTCTAAATCAGTTGATGGCTTTTCAAGTAACTGAATACATGCTGAAAGCACCTCTGTAAGGTTATGGGATGGAACGTCAGTCGCCATACCTACGGCAATACCTGAAGCCCCATTAAGCAATAAATTAGGTACCTGAGCAGGCAAATGTTCTGGTTCTTGAAGAGACCCATCAAAGTTATCAGCCCAGCTAACAGTTCCTTGGTTTATTTCTGCTAGTAGTAAGTCTGCATATGGAGACAATTTAGACTCAGTATAGCGCATAGCTGCGAAAGATTTCGGATCGTCAGGAGCCCCCCAGTTACCTTGCCCATCTATGAACGGGTATCTGTAAGAGAATGGCTGAGCCATAAGAACCATTGCTTCATAACAGGCGCTATCTCCGTGTGGATGAAATTTTCCAAGAACATCTCCAACTGTACGGGCAGATTTTTTGAATTTTGCACTGGACTTTAGGCCTAACTCACTCATGGCATAAATGATGCGTCTCTGTACTGGCTTTAGCCCGTCCCCAACAAAAGGTAGGGCCCTGTCCAGAATGACGTACATTGAGTAATCAAGATAAGCGCGCTCACTGAATTCTGCTACGCTCTGCTGTTCGAGACTGATTTGACCCATAAGTTATAAATATAGTAAGTTTTTATTGTGCATTATTTTAGTTTAACTTAGTATTCCTAAGCAACAAATTAGCTAGAGGTTGTACTAATCAATAGGGCAGTAACTTACCCAGGAGGCCACCCTAGCTGTCTACCTGCTAGGCAATGCAAGTGTATATGAAAAACTATCTGTCCTCCATCTTTGTTGGTATTCATAACTAAACGATAACCGTCTTCAGAAAACCCTTCTTGCTTAGCTATCAGGCTAGCTGTTATGCTTATTTTTCCAATCAATTCTGCATTATCGCTGTCGTTGAGAGTTGGTATATGTAACTTAGGTATAACTAGAAAGTGATAAGGAGCCTGGGAATTAACATCCTTAAAAGCCAAAACATCATCGTCCTCAAAAATCTTCTCTGCCGGTATTTTGCCTTCAATTATGTCGCAAAAAATACAATTACTCATGACTTATCTACAAAACTTAAAGTGGTAAAGATACCATATCTATGGCCACAATATTCCTAATATATACATATCTTAAGTTGTCAAAAAAAATATATAATTTAACGTAAATAATTATATACACAACAGAAGGTACTTAATGCTTACAGATAAATGTTTGGAGACTCTTTTTACTAAAGCTAGGAGTCATAACGGGTGGCTAAATAAAGATATTTCTGATACCCAAATAGAGTCAATCTACGAGATAATGAAGTATGGTCCAACTGCTGCTAACAGTTGCCCGGTTAGGCTGACCTTTATAAAAAATGAAGAGGCAAAGAGCAGATTGAAGTCTCACCTAAGCGAGGGTAACGTTGAGAAATCAATGACCGCTCCAGCTGTTGCAATCATAAGTTATGATGTGGAGTTTTATGAAAAATTGCCTTACCTGTTCCCTCATACAGATGCCAAAAGTTGGTACAAAGGTAAACCAGAAAAAATCAAATCAGTTGGCGAAATTAATGCCACACTGCAGGGAGCCTACTTTATTATGGCTGCCAGATCTGTTGGACTAGATTGTGGCCCTATGGGCGGTTTTAATAATGAAACACTTGATGATGAATTTTTTCCTGACAAGCTAACAAGGTCTATTTTTTTATGTGGAATAGGTTATGGGGACCACTCTAAAATTTTTGATAGATTGCCTAGACTGTCTTTCGACGAGGTATGCGAAATCATTTAACTTTCCTGATTTTTTGAGAAATACCTTTGCACCAACAATCCTAAAATTATCAGAGATATTCCTACAATTGATGATGCTAATATTTGTTCATCAATAACCATATAGATAATCAATAATGACAGGAAAGGTGTGATAAAAGCTAGCGAAGTAATCTTATTTATGTTGCTAGATAAACTCAGGGCATACTGCCACATAACAAATGTTACTCCCATCTCAAAAAGCCCAATGTACGCTGAAGCAGCTAATCCATATAATGTAATAGGCCTTAATGATGGGCTAATAATCATAGCGAAAGATACAAATATAATACTGAAACAGAATATTACAAACAAGCTAACCACACTGTCATTGCTTTGTTTCGTATTTAATAACCAAAACAGAGCCCATATCACAGTGGTAATAAGCGCATAAATGACGCCTATAGAGCTAGTGAACTCGAAAGCAATTGGATCCCCCTTCGTTGCTATTATAACAACACCGAAGTAACTTATTAATATGGCGATGAGTGTCCCAATATTTGCCCTCTGTTTGAGTATAGGAAAAGACAAAATAGCCATCATTATCACCCAACTATAGTTTATAGCCATCGCCTCCTGTGCAGATAGCAGATCGTATGCATTAAGCAGGACAATGTAATACAAAAATGGATTGAGTAACGCCAACAAAAAATAACGAAAAACATCTGCCCTATCTAATTCACGAATGAGGGGTAATTTTCTTTGCACCAAAACAATTATGAAGAGTGTTATTGTAGAAAAAATTGATGCAAAGAATACTAACTGAACTGGATCAAGGTATTCAAGTGACAATTTAAATGCTGTCGCTACGGTAGACCAAAAAAAAATTGCCCCACAAGCAAAAAGATAAGATAGAGCTTGGTTAGAAAAATTTTTCACTGCTAATTAAAATAATAACTAAACATATTCTATATTTTTTTTATCAAAGCGACACTATAAATAATTAAGGATAACCATATACCTATAAAAGCAACCAGTTGTTGTTGGTTTATTGTCTCATCAAACATTGTGTAGCCAATCATAAACTGCAATAAAGGGGTAGTGAAAAATAATATACCGGTTGTGGTCATTGGTAATATCTTAGCGCCAGCAGTAAATAGAGCCAATGGCACTACAGTTACAAGTCCTGCAAATATAATTAGCACGTCAGTCTTGATGTCAACAGAAAGAAATGCTAGCTGATTAGTGCTTATTAGCCAGGCATAAATTGCTAATGCAAGTGGTAACAATATGGTTGTCTCAACCAGCAACCCAGGGACGTCGGTTGTTTTTATAATTTTTCGTGCAATACCGTATGATGCAAAACTGAACCCTACAATTAGGCCAATCCATGGAAAAACATCGCCATTTAATATATAGTAAAAAACACTCGCTGTAGCCAGTAAAACAGCTGTTTTTTTGTATTTAGATAACCTTTCGTTGAATATTAAGTATCCTCCTATAATTTGTATAAGAGGGCTTATAAAATAACCCATACTGGCCTCAATAATCCTGCCATAGTTAACGGCAAGTATATATACACCCCAATTAACGGCAATGATAGTGCCACTAATTAATAGGTTTAGCAGTTCTCTCCTTGAATTTATGGCTGATATAAAACCTTGTTTCCATTTGTCTCTTAATAAAACCATGGCAATCAGTACTGGTACTGAGAAAAATATTCTATGGGCTAGAACTTCGCCAGCAGTGACATGTGATAGGTATGACCAAAAGACTGGAAATCCGCCCCAAAGGATATATCCTGATAACAGTAATAATAATCCCTTATTCATCAGTTTTTAGAAAGAAAAAAAGTGCTATCATAACAGCAATTATTATATATAGACTTGATATATTTATTTTAGAATATAGCTTAAACCAGCCACCACTGCATCACTACTATTCACAGTAGATCTTCAATAGCCTTAACTATGCTATCTGAATCCCACTCCAATGCACCCCTATATGCGTAACGTATCTCCCCATACCTGTCCAGGATAAAGTTAGAGGGGTAAGCATAAACCTTCCAATCATTAACAGCTATCCCGTCTTTGTCTAACAAAATTGGTAAATCAAATTTTACTTTTATTACAAACTCATTGATAGTGTCTTTGTCTTCGCCTATGTTTACAGTTAGGATCTCAAAGTCCTCTCCCTTCATGCGTTCATCTTTTAGTCTTACAAGGGAAGGTATCTCTTTGACGCAAGGCTTACACCAGCTAGCCCAAAAATTAATTAGAACCACTTTGCCTCTATAGTCTTTCAGATCAATCGATTCGCCCAATATAGACTCCAACTCTAATTTTGGTGGGGTCTTATTGCCTTTGTAAGGCAACAATTTAGGGTCGTACAACAAATATTTTGGCTTACTTGTAGATAGCCTTGTTTCTCTATTTATATCTGGCACATTGACTGTAGACATGATTTGGATTGCCCTCATGTATGTTTCAGATAGGTCTCTCTTATATCTCAGGTCTTCTTCACTTAAATCTTTCTCAGGTCGCCTCTCAAATCCGCCAGAAGCGCCTCTAAATAAATGGGTAAAAACTGAGCTACCTCCTATTTTCAATGTATTTGAAATCTCTTCTGTTCTCAAAAATTTAGTACTGTTTTGAGGCATTATCATGTAAATAGGCAAATTACTTTTCATTGCGCTATCATCATACTGGGCATCCTCTCCTAGTGATGTAGATCCACTAATTATGTGTGGTGAATGGAATATATGTCCAGCAATAATATTTGATTTGGGATATTTTTGTTGATGGTTGAAAGCAGTCCTTAGGGCCAACTTAGCTCCACGCCCAGAAGTCAAAAAATATACCTTGTCGTAATTATTGCTTTCGGCTATTGATACGAGTTCTACTAGGTCATCAATATTAAACTTATCTATGCTACTGCGACTTTTTGCAATCATATAGCTACTATGTAGATCTATAACCCAAACATCTGTACCCAGGAATGCTAGTTGCTGAACTGTTGGGACGTATGCATTTCCGTGTCCTCTCTCAGATGGAAGATACACAAGCAGAGCCTCTCCATCAGAAGGATAGGAGTCAACACTTATTGTGTTGCCAGAGGATAAACCTATCTCTAAGTCTTCGCCCGCATAAGAAACAGAATAAAACAACACAACCAAGAAACAAAACCACCTCATAGAACTTTCCAAATTAAATTAATGTCAGCTATTATACAGTTGCACTATGTAATACAGGGATACCCCTTCTGATGATCTTGCAGGTCCCACAACTTTTGCTGCATATAGCTTTTTACTAGGGTCTGATTTACTTAAAGCGCCCTCTAGATTGTCCACAATTTCAACACTTGAAGATGGAACCCTGTCACGTTTTAGGCGTGGTATATGGACTACTGCAAATTGCTCTTTAGCAAAGTTAGCTTTAGGGTGTGGGTCTAGCGAATAACCATTTACCATTAGCTGGTAATAATTTTAGATCCGCAAACCTGATTGGAGGGTACAGCAACATGAATTTTTTTTGGTAGAGGTAATTCCATTGCATCTACTCTACGAATAAATTCATCCTTATCAACGTCTCCACCGATCATCGTGTTGTATTGTTTTTCCTCAAAGATTGAGCTTACTGTTCTGCCTCCATAGTCATGCCCCGGGTAAACCAGAGTTTCATCTGGTAGTTCAAATAAGCGCTGAATTGAATCATATAGTGTTGCTGCTGATCCTTGCTGAAAATCGCAACGACCAGAACTCCTAATAAGTAGAGCGTCTCCGGTGAACACAAATTTGTCAACAATATAAGACATACAACCATCAGTATGGCCAGGAGTTTTTATGCCCTTAATGGTGTATTCTCCAAAATGTAATTCTTCGTTATCTTTTAATAAAATATCAGCACACTCGATAGGGGTTTTTTCGCCCAACACAATTTTGGCATTACTAAACCTTTCCTTTAGTGGGCAAGAACTTGTTATGTGGTCTGCATGTACGTGAGTTTCGATGATATATTTGAGGTCCAACCCTAGCTCTTCAATTAAGCCTACATCTCTTTGCTTTGTCTCACTTACAGCATCAATGATTATCGCTTCTTTGGTCTTTTCGTCCGCCAGAAGATATGTATAAGTAGAACTTTCCTTTTCGAATAAAGGTCTAAATAGTAACCCCATTTTATTACCCCAATTTAGTACAAGAAAAATATTTTACATAGAAGTTATATTATTATTTACTCTATATTAGTAAATCATTATATAGAAATTTTATCAAAAAAGCAACTGTAATTTTTTACAGTGAAAAAAAAGCCCATCACTAGGATGGGCTTTTTTATCTTTAGCAGTACTAAGTATTACTGATGAGTTGCAACGGTTGTAAATGAACCATCAATAATTTCTTTTTCTTCATATGAACCCTTAACTTCACCAACATCATTGAATTCAACGCCAGTCGCGCCAACATAGTCAATGTCAGTTCCAGTTGCAAGTAAAGAAAGAGCCTTACCTAACTCGCCAGCATAAATTTTCTCACCTGGTGCATTAGCTACATTCATTACTTGAGCTTGAATTGCTGCCCTGTCAGTTGAATCTGCAGCCTGTGCAGCTAGTATAATCAAAGCCATAGCGTCATAAGATTCACCCAAGAAAGGTCCTCCCATTGCAACACCACCAGCCTCACCAACAGCAGTCCACTTGTCAGCAGCAGCGCCGCCGCCGCCAGGCATAGTTCCCCATGAACCGTTAAGAAGAGCTCCGCCAGCATTTGTCAATGTATCTCCTATCATGCCATCAGCAAAGATAAAGTTGTCAAAAGCTCCAGTATCAAGTGCAGCTGTTACAACACTTGTACCGCCACCCTCAACATATCCAAATACAGCAAGAGTTGAAGATCCAGCAGCAGATAATGCTGCAACATCTGCAGAGTAATCTGCCTTATTAGCTTCATGAGCTGCAGAAGCAGTTACTTCACCGCCAAGAGCAGTGTATGAAGCAATAAATGCGTCTGCTAATCCCTTACCATAGTCATCATTACCATGTGTAACGGCAACCTGAGAAATACCTTTTGACATTGCAATCGTAGCCAATACCTCACCCTGTCTTGCATCTGAAGGTGCAGTTCTAAAGAAGAATCCGTTATCTTCAATAGTTGATAGTGCTGGCGATGTAGCTGATGGTGAAATATTTACAACACCAAGTGGCGCTGTTACATTATTTACCACAGCAGTTGTTACACCAGAACAGTTCGGACCCATAATACCAATAACATTTTCAGAGTTAATTAGTCTCTCTGCCTCTGCAGTTGCAGCGTCAGCATCAATACACATTGAGTCGCCACGTACAACATTAATTGTTGCCCCTTCA
>DQME01000126.1 GCA_015659815.1 Gammaproteobacteria bacterium
ATACTAAACCCTATATATTCCTCAGCCTTGGGGCTGGTTTTGTATTCTGACGACAAGTCCTACTTAGATGAAACGTTGGCGGAGCGAGAATCAAATATTATTGACAAATTCAAAGAGAAACTTTTAAACTTTTAACTTATGATTAAACAAAGAACCATAAAAAAAACTGTCAAAGCAAGGGGTATAGGTATACATAGCGGAAGAATAGTAAACATGTCCCTAATTCCAGCTGAGGCTAATCATGGTGTTGTATTCAGAAGGATGGACGTTGGCGGTAAACTTGTCAGAGCGCATAATGCATTCGTGAATGAGGTGGTGCTATCAACCGGACTTGAAAATCAAGGAGTAAAGGTTTCAACAGTTGAACATTTAATGAGCGCACTTTCGGCACTAGGGATCGACAACGTAATTGTTGAATTAGACTCTTTCGAAGTTCCAATTATGGACGGTTCATCGGCACCCTTCATTTTTCTGGTTCAATCTGCAGGCATATCTGAACAGAGCGAGTATAAGAATTTTTTTGTTATCAAAGAAGAGGTTCGTGTAGAGAATAACGACTCTTGGGCACAGGTGTCGCCTTACGATGGCTTTAAAGTCTCACTGGAGATTGATTTTGAACATAAAAAAATTAAAGATAGCGGGCAAGAGCTTAGTATAGATTTTTCTCAGCAGTCATACCTGAAAGAGATATCTAGAGCTAGAACTTTTGGGTACATGAAGGATGTTGAAATGATGCAGAGGCAGAATCTGTCTTTAGGCGCTAGTATGAGTAATGCAATTGCACTCAGTGACGATGATGTATTGAATGAGGACGGTATGCGCTATCATAATGAATTTGTAAAACACAAAATACTTGACATTGTTGGAGATCTATTCCTTTTGGGAAGCAACATGATTGGGCACTACGAAGGATATAAGACAGGTCATCTACTTAATGATCAATTACTTTCTGCTATCCTTGAGAAGCCAGAAACTTGGGAAATTAAAACTTTCGAGAAAGAGGATTCCCCAATTCATTTTTACTCCGAGGATTGGCAAAAAACCTTATAACCATTGCATTACCTGAAATGTTCCTTTAGGTATAATCTAGAGTTTTTATTTCTAACAATGCGCATGGAATTAAATGGTGCCCAGATACTTACGAATAGCCTTATCGAAGAGGGTGTAGAGTATATTTTCGGATATCCCGGTGGCGCAGTATTGCACATATATGATGCACTTAATGACCAAGACTCTATATCCCACATTCTAGTACGTCACGAACAAGGGGCTGCACATGCTGCAGATGGATACGCAAGGGCTAGCGGTAAGCCTGGAGTTGTGCTAGTCACTTCTGGGCCAGGAATTACAAACGCCGTCACTGGAATTGCAACAGCATATATGGACTCTATACCTATGGTTATTATTTCTGGACAGGTACCATCCATGCTAATTGGAAATGACGCATTTCAGGAGGTTGACGCTGTAGGCATTACTCGTTCATGTGTTAAGCATAACTTCCTTATTAAAGACATTTCAAAAATAGCAGTGACTTTAAAAAAGGCTTTCCATATAGCAACAACTGGTCGCCCTGGCCCTGTACTGATAGATATTCCTAAGGACATTACTATCGCTAAATCTGAGGAACAGGTATACCCTAGCAAAATTGATTTGCGTTCATACAAACCAAACAACCCAATAGACCAGGTACAGATAAAGAAAGCAGCTGACCTGATTGCAAGATCAAAAAAGCCAATCATTTATTCTGGCGGCGGTAGCGTTATTGGTAACGCTTCAAAAGAACTTAGAGAATTTACGCGCATTCTGGGATACCCTATCACACAAACATTGATGGGTTTGGGTGCCTATCCTGCAAATGACAAGCTATCATTAGGTATGTTAGGTATGCATGGAACATACGAAGCCAACATGGCTATGCATGGGTCTGACTGCGTAATAGCTGTCGGTGCTAGGTTTGATGACAGGGTGACAGCAAATATTGATAAGTTTTGTCCTACAGCAAAGATAGTTCATATAGATATTGACCCCACATCTATCGGTAAAAATGTTGCCGTTGATGTTCCACTTGTTGGAGATGTCGCACAGGTATTAAAAGGCATTATAGCAACGCTAGGTGACAAGAAAGTTAGCGAAATATCTTCATGGTGGAAGCAGATAAATGAGTGGCGTAGTAAAAATTCACTGCACTATAAGCGCGAAAAAGGAATCATTAAACCTCAAACTGTAATTGAGACGCTCTATGAAGTTACTGGTGGAGAGGCTATAGTGACATCGGACGTTGGACAGCACCAAATGTGGGCTGCGCAGTACTATCTATTTGATGAGCCTAGGAGGTGGATCAATTCAGGTGGACTTGGAACTATGGGATTCGGATTGCCCGCTGCAATGGGAGCCAAGTTAGCAGTTCCTGATAGGGATGTGGCGTGTGTTACTGGGGAGGGCAGTATACAAATGATGACTCAAGAGCTGTCTACTATGCTGCAATATAACACAGCAGTTAAAATAGTAAATTTAAATAATCGATACCTCGGAATGGTTAGGCAGTGGCAGGAGTTCTTCTATGACAAGCGCTACTCTATGTCATATATGCACGCACTACCTGATTTTGTAAAGTTGGCAGAAAGCTACGGCCATGTAGGTATATTAGTGGAGAAAGAGTCAGAACTTAAGCCAGCACTTGAGGAGGCATTTAAGCTTAAAGATAGGACAGTATTTTTGGACATCATTACTGACCAAAAAGAAAATGTATTCCCAATGATTCCATCCGGAGCTGGACACCATGAGATGTTGTTGGCTGGCGAGGATGATATGGTTTCAACTGATGACGAAGGATTAAATTTAGTTTAGATATGCGACACATAATTTCAGTAATGTTAGAGAATGAGTCGGGGGCACTTTCCAGAGTGGCTGGGATGTTTTCTGCGAGGGGCTTTAATATTGAATCTTTAACTGTTGCCCCTACAAATGATGAAACGTTATCACGCTTGACGGTTGTAAGTGTAGGAGATGACAATATTATTGAGCAAATAGTAAAGCAACTCAATAAAATAATTGATGTGGTCGAGGTAACTGATTTGACATCTTTTGAACATATTGAGCGTGAGTTAATGCTGATTAAGTTAAACGTTAGTAAAGCAAACCTTACACACATTATGAAACAAATTGAGACGTTTTCAGGCAAAATTGTAGACGCTTCAGATGATACGTATACAGTAGAATTAGCTGGCCAAAGTAAAAACTTAGATGCATTTATGGAAAAAATAGACCAATCTTTAATAATAGAAATCTCAAGGACAGGTGTTACCGGAGTTATAAAAGGCAATAAATAAAAACCAATAGGTATGATTTCAACTTAAATATATAGGAAAAAAAATGAACAGATATTACGACAAAGACGCTGATTTAAGCATTATTCAAGGCATGAAAGTGGCTATTATAGGTTATGGGTCACAAGGGCATGCACATGCAAACAATTTAAAAGACTCGGGGGTTGAGGTTGCTGTTGCTCTTAGAGATGGGTCAGCCTCAGCGATTAAGGCAGTTGAGGCGGGCTTGAATGTTAAATCAGTTGAAGATGCGTCAGAATGGGCCGATCTGGTGATGGTTCTTGCTCCTGATGAATTCCAAGCGAAAATTTATACTGACAATATTGAGCCCCACTTAAAGAAAGGAGCCACTCTAGCTTTTGCGCATGGATTCAATATACATTTTGAGCTAATTAATCCTAGATCTGATTTAAATGTCATTATGGTTGCACCAAAAGCTCCTGGGCACACGGTTCGTTCAGAATTTGTTAATGGTGGTGGAATACCTGACCTAATAGCTATTTACCAAGACTCATCAGGAAACTCTAAAGAAATAGCATTATCATACGCATCTGCAATCGGTGGTGGACGTACTGGAGTATTAGAAACAACCTTCAAAGAAGAAACTGAGACAGACCTGTTCGGTGAGCAGGTAGTTTTATGTGGCGGGACCACTTCATTGGTGCAGGCCGCATTTGAAACATTAGTGGAGGCAGGATACGAGCCAGAGATGGCTTATTTCGAGTGCCTACACGAGTTAAAATTAATTGTAGATTTGATGTACGAAGGTGGTATAGCTAATATGCGCTACTCTATTTCCAACACTGCTGAGTATGGAGATGTAACCCGAGGTCCACGTATAATTAATAGCGAAACTAAATCTGAAATGAAGAAAATTTTAAGTGAAATTCAGAACGGGTCATTCGCGAAGGAGTTTGTAGATAATGTTGGAGATCTGCCAGCGCGACGCGAAATACAGCGCCAACATAATATTGAAATTGTTGGTGAGTCTCTTCGATCTATGATGCCTTGGATTAATAAAAATAAAATCGTAGACCAGTCAAAAAATTAATATTTTCTACTGCCAAAGTAACAAATATTGGTAGTTTTAATTGTATACGGCGATGAAACATTAAGATGAAAACAAAGAGAGGCATATACCTTTTACCAAATGTGTTGACTACGTTCGGTCTGTTCGCAGGATTCTTTGCAATCATCCTTGCTACCAAAGGTCAATTCGCTGAATCTGCCATCTCAATTTTTGTTGCGATGTTATGGGACGGTCTAGATGGCCGTGTAGCTAGGTTAACCAATACCCAGAGCGCTTTCGGTGCCCAGTACGATTCTCTTGCAGATATGGTGTCTTTTGGAGTTGCGCCAGCATTATTAGTTTATTACTGGATACTTTCAGATGTAGGCAGAATGGGCTGGATTGCGGCCTTCGTTTATATTGCTTGTGCTGCACTGAGGTTGGCTAGATTCAATACACAGATAGGGATTGCAGACAAGAGGTATTTCCAGGGTCTTCCATCTCCTGCAGCCGCAGCTCTACTTGCTGGAATGGTGTCCACCAAAGAGTTGATAGGTGCAAGTAGTTACGACACATATTTAATTTATTTTGGGTGGATTATTTTGGTTGGCGCCGGGGTTCTCATGGTGAGCAATATAAGATACTATAGCTTTAAAGAGATAAACTTAAAGGGCAGGGCGTCCTTTAAGTTTCTGCTTATTGCTATACTAGTTTTCATAATAATCATATTTAAGCCTAGCGCTGTGTTGTTTGTTTTCTTCCTTGCTTATGCTCTTTCAGGCTTAATCATAACTACAATAGAGGTTAGAAAAAAGCGTAAATTAAAAAAAGGTGTTAAACGATCTTAAGATTTGATTTATAATGCAAACAATGAATTATGTAGAAGCAAATATTCTATTCACACAGGGCAATCTCTTGGCTCTGTTACGATTATTGCCTTAGGGCATAATCCACTATATCGCGCGACTGAAAGGTCTTGTAACCAAAATATAAACATAACAATCAAATACACAAAGGAGACTTAAATGTCTGACAAGTTAATTATTTTTGACACAACGCTACGTGATGGTGAACAATCTCCAGGCGCATCTATGACTAAGGACGAGAAAGTTAGGATAGCTAAGGTATTAGAAAAGATGAGGGTTGACGTAATAGAGGCGGGCTTTGCTATCGCTTCACAGGGTGACTTTGAAGCTGTACAGGCTGTCGCCAATGCAGTTAAAGACTCAACTATATGTTCTCTAGCAAGAGCAATTGACAAAGACATTGATAGAGCTGGAGAGGCATTAACAAACACTAACTCTCCAAGGATTCACACGTTCATAGCTACATCCGATATACACATGAAAATGAAACTACAGATGACTCCGGAAGAGGTTATTGAGCAGGCGGTTCGTGCTGTAAAAAGGGCTAGCAGATATACAGATAATATTGAATTTTCACCGGAAGATGCCGGCAGGTCTGATGAAGACTTTTTGTGTAGAATCATTGAGGCAACTATTGATGCAGGAGCAACCACTATAAACATACCAGACACAGTAGGTTACAATATTCCAGACCAGTTTGGACAAACAATGAAGTCTCTGATTGAGAGGGTTCCAAACTCGGACAAAGCTATTTTTTCAGCCCACTGTCATAACGACTTAGGTCTTGCTGTGTCAAACTCATTGTCTGCCGTATTGAATGGGGCAAGGCAGGTCGAGTGCACCATTAATGGCTTAGGCGAGCGTGCCGGCAATACATCTTTGGAGGAACTAGTAATGGCTGTACGTACAAGGCAAGATGTCTTTGATTGTGACACCAATATAGACGCAACGCACATACTTTCTGCTTCTAGATTAGTTTCATCTGTAACAGGATTCATAGTGCAACCAAACAAAGCCATAGTTGGGGCTAATGCTTTTGCTCATGAGGCAGGAATACATCAGGACGGTGTATTAAAATATAGAGAGACTTATGAAATTATGAGGGCCGAGGATGTGGGTTGGAATGCCAATAAGTTGGTTCTAGGCAAGCACTCAGGAAGGAACGCATTCAAAGCAAGACTATTTGACCTAGGCGTTGAGCTTGACTCTGAAGAGAGTCTTAATGATGCATTCAGAAGGTTTAAAGACCTTGCAGATAAGAAGCACGATATCTTTGATGAGGACCTTCAGGCTTTGGTCTCTGAGTCTCAGACTGAGGCACTTGAATCGATAAAACTGGTTTCATTAAAGGTGTGCACCGAGACTGGTGAACAAAACACAGCTACCATCATGTTATCTATTAACGGTGAAGAGAGGTCATCAACGGCACAAACACCTGGTGCGGTAGATGCAACATTTAGTGCAATAAACTCGCTGGTTGATTTGGAGTTAAATCTTCAGTTATATTCAGTTTCTAATGTTACCCAAGGGACTGACTCACTAGGAGAGGTTAATGTTAGGCTTGAGCATGACGGAAAGATAGTTAATGGGCAAGGTTCAGACACGGACATTATTACAGCAAGCGCAAAGGCTTATGTGCATGCTCTAAACAAGGTTATGGCTGCAACCAACAAAGCTCACCCACAGGTTTAGTTGATTATGGAACAGTCTTTGAGATCTAAATATCTGGAAGAGTTAGGTATACCTGATTTTTTGTATACACAAAAAAATACCATAAAAGAGGCGTCTGAATCTAGCATCGTTAAGTGTTTAGTAGTTGAGTCAACCAAATACAAGTCGTTCTGTGAAGAAGGTGAATCAAGAATATTACTACTAAAAATGATGTCTGCGATTGGCCTTACAATTAATGACATTATGTGTATCAATATAGATAAAAATGATTTGAAGGAAGAAGTTAATAAGCATGATTGCGATGCTGTATTGATAATGAGTGATGAGATTACTACATATAAAGATAACCAGTTTGTAGTTCACCATCCCAGTTCAATTGTTGGAAGGGATGACCTAAAGCGTGAATCGTGGGAGATATTAAAGCGTGTCAAACAATGCCTAAAATAGAATACAGTTTGGATAACTACAATAGACCAAAGCTGGAAACACCTAATGGTGAGACCAGGCTTTTGCTGCATTCGTGTTGTGCGCCATGCGCAGGAGAGATAATGGAGGCACTGGTAGCTTCAACAATTGATACCACTTTGTTTTTTTATAATCCCAACATACACCCAACTGAGGAGTATGCTTTGCGTAAAGAGGAAAACATACGATTTGCTAATAAGCTAGGGATGCCATTCGTAGACGGCGATTATGATAGAGATGCAT
The DNA here is from genome assembly GCA_015659815.1 of Gammaproteobacteria bacterium. Classification (GTDB taxonomy): domain Bacteria; phylum Pseudomonadota; class Gammaproteobacteria; order PS1; family Pseudothioglobaceae; genus SZUA-1055. Next base: position 7,581 of record DQME01000126.1, read on the forward strand.
GGTTTGAGCGCACCGAGGGGCAGGAGAACGAGCCAGAGAGAGGAGAGCGATGCACCACATGTTTTGATATGCGTTTTGAAGTTACAGCCAATTACGCCTACGACAAAGGTTTTGACCTAATATCGTCTACTCTAGGGATATCTCGCTGGAAAGACATGAACCAAATCAATGGTTGCGGTGCCAAGGCTGTAGAGAGTTACCCAGGTTTAGATTATTGGGACGTTAATTGGAGAAAGAAGGGGGGATCCTCTAGGATGCTGGAGATTTCCAAGAAGGAAGAGTTCTATCAGCAAGAATATTGTGGTTGCGTTTATTCATTGAGAGATACAAATAGATGGAGAACCAGCAAGGGTAGAGACAAGATTAGAAGGGGTGTCAAGTTCTATAAAGCGGCAATGGACAGCCTTAAGTAGATTTATTTATTCAACAAAAATAGCAACAAAGATTTCTGGACGTGGAGCCTATTTTCAGCCTCTTGCCATACTAAGCTTCGTTCTCCGTCAATAACCTCAGCACTAACCTCTTCACCCCTGTGTGCTGGCAGGCAGTGCATAAAGGGAGCATCTTTATTGGCTAACGACATTAATTTATTGTTGACCTGGAAGCCTTCAAAATCTAACTCACGCTTGTGTTTTTCGTCTTCCTGACCCATACCAGACCAAACATCTGTAACCACAAGGTCTGCACCACTACAGGCCTCTTCAACAGTACCACAGATGTTAATATGTTTGCGATATTTTTCAATGAACGCTTCACTAGGAAGGTAACCCTGTGGCGACGCTATATTAAGCATAAAACCGAAAACCTTTGCTGACTGCATGTATGTCTGGCACATGTTGTTACCGTCACCAATCCATGCTACATTTTTCCCCTTAATTGAGCCATAGATCTCTTTGTAGGTCATCATGTCTGCTAATAGTTGGCAAGGATGAGACTCGTCAGACAGTGCATTTATAACTGGCACATTTGAGTTATTAGCAAAAACATTGATGTCTTCGTGGGAAGACACCCTTAACATAACAGCATCAACCATAGAGCTTATTACTATCGCACTATCGGCTAACGGCTCACCCCTACCTATCTGAATGTCATTTTCTGACAAGAACAACGAGTGCCCACCCAGCTGAGTCATGCCAGCCTCGAACGAGACACGAGTTCGTGTTGAAGGTTTGTCAAAGATCATAGCAAGAGTTTTGTTTTCTAAGGATTTATTTAATTTCCCTGAAATGTGCTGATGTTTGAGCTCTATTGCTTTGTCAATGACCTGGTCAAGGTCACTAATAGAAAGGTCTTCGATATTGATAAAATGCTTAGTCATAAGTACTCCTTACTTACAATTCTTCAACTAGACTGCACACCTTTGATACAAGAATTCCAGCCTCATCTTTATTAATAACAAGGGGCGGAAGTAGGCGTATAGTTTTTCCGGTTATATTTATTAGTAGTTTATTTTCAAGAGCCCGCTGTAGAAGTACAGCGCAGTCTTGTTTCAGTTCTATAGCAATCATGAGACCTTTTGACCTTATCTCGTGCACCTTTTTTGAGTTCCTAAGTTTTTCTTTAAATTGAGACGAAAGGAAGTTTCCCATCTCAGAAACATTATCTAGAATCCCGTCTCTTTCTATAACCTCTAGAACGGTAAGCGCTGTTTTACATACAAGCGGGTTGCCACCGAAAGTAGACCCGTGTGTCCCTGGTACTAGCAATCTGGACGCTTTTCCTTTAGCCAGACAGGCACCAATTGGCACACCGTTACCTAAACCCTTTGCTAATGTCAGTATGTCAGGTGTTATATTGTTGTGTTGGTGCGCAAACAACTTCCCAGTTCTTCCAATACCTGTCTGTACCTCATCAAGAATGAGTAGCCAATTATTTTTATCGCAAATCTTTCTTACTTCATTAAGGTAATCAACTTGTGGAATTATTACTCCACTTTCTCCCTGTATAGGTTCAAGCATAACTGCAACTATATCAGTATTTTTGCTATGATTATTTATCTCATCGATGTTATTAAAGTCAACATGTATGAACTTACTAACAAGGGGCGCAAAGCCTGACTGTACTTTAGGGTTACCTGTTGCAGATAGGGTCGCCATGGTTCGTCCATGAAAGCTATTTTTTGCAGTTATTATCGTTGGTTCAGTAATATTATTGGATTCACCATACAGCCTAGCTATTTTGATTGCAGCCTCGTTTGCTTCAGCACCAGAATTTCCGAAGAATGCATTGTCCATACCGGAAAGTGTGCATATCTTCTTTGCTAACTCTTCCTGGTTCTTTATGTGGTACCAATTACTTGTATGCACTAATTCTGCCGCCTGACTCTGTATTGCTTTAGTTATGTCTTTGTGGCAATGCCCTAGACTAACCACACCAACACCTGAAAGAGCATCCAGATACTGTTCACCATTCGTATCTGTAAGGTAACAACCATCACCCTTAACGAAGGCGACATCTAGAGGTGAATAGTTTGGCATTAAGTGTGACATTTATGTGTCCATAATAGTTGAAGTTTAAAAGCGCCGTATAAATCAAAAAAGCCCCAAAAGGGGCTCTCTTTAGTAACCAGTGTATCTATTACTGGTATTGTAAAGGAGGCGCCATCTTGTTGTTTATCTCTTCTAATTCATTTTTGTAAGCTTCATAAAAGTGACCAGCCGGTGGATTAACCCAGTCTTGGTATGAAAATCCATTAGTTTCATTATATTCTTTAAAACTTATTTGAAGTGCGATTCTTTTAGCACTTAATTCGTTAGATTCTTTACTCACTGCATCCATACTTTCTCCTAAATATAGAGTATATAAACCTATTAGTATACACTAATATTTGATTATTTTACGTCTTTTATTTGCAAGTAACAGCCACAAATACTTTGCAATTTAGACAGAAATATGACACAATACATTTACAACTTAACAACCCAATAGGAGGAGCTAGCATGCAAATAAATATTTCTGGTCATCACCTCGACATTACTGAAGCTATCAGACAATATTCCACAGAAAAATTACACAAAATCAAACATCATTTTGATCAGTTAATTAACATTAACATGACTTTAGGAATTGAAAAAAATCTTCAAATAGCGGAAGCAACGATACATGTCAGTGGTGCAGAATTATTTGCAAAAGCCCAGAGCCAGGATATGTATGCATCTATAGACATATTGATCGACAAGCTAGATGCACAAATTAGAAAACACAAAGAGAAACTAAACGACCATAGAAAAAATTAATCTATGCGTTAGTTCAGTAGTAATTAGATATTACTGCTCATGATTTAGGAACAATATTTAATGTCAAAAGTTGAAACAACTTCTTTTGAAGATTGCCTCCAGGGACTAATTAAATCTCTGGAGGCATCTTCTTATGAAGATGCCGTATTACAAATCTCGGGTCTACATCCCGGTGAGGTCGCTCGCCTATTAGAAGCCGTTCCACCTAAAAACAGAACAGAGCTATGGAACAGGATAGATTCATCTACTCAGGGGGACATCCTGATTGAATTCAGTGACGATGTTCAGGTCCAGCTTTTGTTAGAAATGGACGTAGAGTCTATAGTTAAGGCTACAGAAGGCATGGATATGGATGATTTAGCTGATATAGTGCCTAATTTACCGGAATCTGCTCTACACAATCTATTGCTTACTCTGGACCATAAGCACCGTGACCACCTCAAACAGGTATTGTCGTATGATGAGGACTCTGCTGGTGGTCTCATGAATACGGACATCATAACTGTCAGATCCGATGTCTCGGTTAGTACTGTTATCAGGTATCTGCGCTTACTAAAAGAGATGCCGGTTGATACAGACCAAGTTTTTGTAGTTGATCGTTCTTTCAATTATGTCGGTTCTGTTCATATCTCTACACTACTTACCAATGAGGCTGACCAAAACATACTTCCATTAATTAATCTAGATAGCGCGAAACCAATCTTAGCAACTACACCAGAAAAGAAGGTTGCAAACTTGTTTGAGCAGAGGAACTTAATTTCTGCCCCAGTAATAGATGAAAATAACCAACTAATTGGACGCATTACCATTGATGATGTCGTTGACGTGATTCGTGACGAAGCAGAACACTCTGTTATGTCTATGGCAGGTTTGGATGAAGAGGATGACGTCTTCGCTCCGGTAATGGAGATAACTAAGAGGCGGAGTATATGGTTAGGGGTTAACCTAGTAACGGCCTTTATAGCGGTATTTTTTATTGGTATATTCAAGGCCACCATTGAGCAAAAAGTTGCCCTAGCTATTTTGATGCCTGTAGTAGCAAGTATGGGCGGTGTTGCCGGTACACAAACATTGATACTGGTTACCAGAGGCATTGCGACAGGAAGAATAACGATTTCAAATCTAAAGTTACTTCTGACAAAAGAGGTCGCAGTTGGCTTTTTGAATGGATTTTTTTGGGCAGCCGTTGTTGCACTAGTTACATACGTTTGGTTTGAGGACGTAACTCTAAGTTTGGTTATATCTCTTGCAATAATTGCTAACCTTTTGATTGCAGCATTCTCTGGTGCATTGTTGCCATTAATTTTGGTTAGAATGAAGATTGACCCGGCACTGGCTGGTGGAGTTATTCTCACAACAATTACTGATGTTATAGGTTTTGTAGCCTTCCTAGGTCTAGCATCATTGGCCATCTAAAGTATTAAGTAATATTTCCACTAAAACCATAGTGCTGTAAATTAATAGACATGAATAACGAATCAAAGGGCATGTTTTTTGGGTTACTAGGGGTAGCATCTTTTGGCTTAACTTTGCCAGCAATAAGATACATAATTGATTTCTTTGATCCGATATTTATTGGCCTAGGTAGAGCTGTAGTTGCTGCAGTTGTAGCGTCTTTGTTGCTGTTATTCAGTCGGCAGACTCTGCCTAGTAAAGAGCAATTAAAGAAGCTAGCAGTGGTAGCCTTGGGAGTTGTTGTTGGGTTCCCTGTTCTAACATCCTGGGCTATGCAGACTGTGCCTGCCTCGCATGGAGGTGTAGTTTTAGGGGTCTTACCTCTGGCCACTGCAATTGTAGGAACAATAATCTCTAAAGAAAGACCCTCTATAGGTTTTTGGATGTCTGCAATTGTAGGAAGCTCTATAGTGATAACTTACTCATTTTTGATGGGTGCAAACTCTATTCATTTGGGCGATATAGCTCTTTTTGGCGCTGTTGTATGCGCAGCTATAGGTTATTCTGTTGGCGGGGAGCTATCAAAACAGATGGGTGGTTGGCAGGTTATATGCTGGACACTTGTCATTTCCTTGCCATTTATATTATTGCCTGCACTATCAATGTGGCCAGAAAACATTACGAACATTCCAATAAATATCTGGCTAGGTTTCTTATACCTAGCTCTAGTGAGTCAACTGTTCGGGTTTTTTTTATGGAACAAAGGTTTATCACTGGGCGGAGTTGTAAGGGTCAGCCAAACTCAACTTGTACAGCCGTTTATTACAATAATTGCCTCTACAATACTGTTGAATGAATCATTAGATGCGATGACCATTGTATTCGCAATACTAATTATAAGCACTGTCGCAATCAGCAAAAAAATGAAGATTAGAGTCAAAAGTTGACCCATACTTTAAATCATAGTAATAGTTTTTACTAATTATTTATATTTTAAGTAGTTGCTTTTTTAAATAAACTGTGTATCATTATTTTCATCTTCATCTGCAGTTGGATGAAGAACAAGAATAAAGATGTTCGTATATTTTTCTAGAGTTTTTAGAAAAGTTGCGAGCTTTTTTTTGACATTTAAAAAGTCATAGCCATTTCGCAATTGATGAGGATTGTGGAATTTGAATAAAGATGTTCGTATATTTTTCTATAGTTTTTAGAAAAGTTGCGAACTTTTTTTTTGGCTAAAGAATCGACAACTGAATAAATATTAAGTTGTTTAATTAAATAAATAAATAGGAATATAAATATATGAAACTATATAAAAGTATGAGTAAGATTGGGTTGGCTGCTAGCTTAGTTGCTGGTTTAAGTTCATCTGCATTTGCAGCCGAAACAATCAAGGTAGGTGTATTACATTCATTGTCAGGAACTATGGCGATTAGTGAGACAACACTAAAAGATACAATTTTGATGTTAGTTGAAGATCAGAATGCAAAGGGCGGTGTGCTAGGTAAACAGCTTGAGGCTGTTGTAGTAGATCCAGCGTCAAATTGGCCTTTATTTGCCGAAAAAGCACGAGGCTTAATTGAAAAAGATAAGGTTGACGTAATTTTTGGGTCATGGACATCTGTTTCTAGAAAGTCCGTTCTTCCAGTTATTGAAGAGTTAGACAGTGTATTTTTCTATCCTGTTCAATATGAAGGGGAAGAGTCATCTAAAAACGTATTCTATACTGGCGCTGCTCCGAACCAACAGGCAATTCCAGCAGTAGATTATCTAATGAATGATATTGGAGTAGAGCGCTGGGTTCTTGCCGGCACGGATTATGTTTACCCACGTACTACAAATAAAATACTTAAGGCCTATTTGAAATCAAAGGGGGTTGCAGATTCTGACATCATGATCAACTATACACCTTTTGGTCATTCCGATTGGCAGACTATTGTATCTGATATAAAGACATTTGGTTCTGAAGGAAAAAGCACAGCTGTAGTGTCAACAATTAACGGTGATGCAAATATTCCTTTTTATAAGGAACTAGGTAACCAAGGTGTTTCTGCATCTGACATACCTGTAATAGCATTTTCTGTTGGTGAAGAAGAACTATCTGGTTTAGATACAGGACCACTTGTTGGCCACCTTGCTGCATGGAACTACTTTATGAGTGTTGATGCAGAAGAAAACGATGAATTTATTAACAAATGGACTTCATTCATCGGTGATGAGGATAGGGTAACAAACGATCCAATGGAGGCACACTATATTGGATTTAATATGTGGGTCAAGGCAGCTGAGAAAGCAGGAACTACTGATTCAGCTGCTATTCAAGACGCTATTATCGGTGTAACAACTCCTAACTTGTCTGGTGGAGTTTCTGCAATGATGCCTAACCATCACATCACCAAGCCGGTGTTAATTGGTGAAATTCAATCTGACGGTCAATTCGATATTGTATGGTCAACATCAGGCCTAGTTGCCGGAGATGCGTGGTCAGATTTCTTACCTGGCTCTAAGGACTTAATATCTGACTGGAGATACCCATTAAATTGCGGTAACTACAATGTTAAGACCGCTAAATGTTCAGGTCAAAATTATTAATTTAAGCTTTGATCTTTATAAGGTGCTGTGGTGACGCAGCACCTTATTAAAAAGACATAAATATGAAATATATAATTTACATGCTGATAATAATATCTGGTCTTCATTTTCCGTTGCAAGCATCTGCAAATCTGGAAACATTTGAGGACACGCTTAATCAGTTATCTGCAAAAAAATTACCAATTAAACTAAAAATTATTGAACAAATAATTAAGAGTAAGAATCCTCGTACAGAGTTTATTCTTAGCTCAATATTAGATGGTAGAGTTTTTTATATTAAAGGCAAAAACAGCGTTCTTTTTGCGAACAAAGAAAATAACAAATACATTACAAAAAGCTTACTAAATGATGAACCTTTGGGTATTTTCACCAAGCGTCAATTAAAAAAAGTAAGCATTAATAATAAGATTAGAAAAAAAATAAAACAAGCTCTTGCAGTATTATATTTACGTCATACGGATGAATCTGTTAGATTAAAGGCAGTAAAAGATACATACAATTCAATCAATAAAAGCATCATTGATGAAATAGAATTATTAATTAAAACAGAGAAAAGTGAAGACATTATAGATGCTATGCATATCGCAATTAACATCTATTTATTAGAAGACAGTAGTTCCATTAACCGCATTAAGGCTATCGAAAATTTAGAAGGCAGCCTTGACACGAAGGTAAAGATCCTGTTAACGAAATTAAAAGATACTGATATAGATAAAAATGTACGCATTGCAGCAGAGCAAGCTTTATTATCAATAAAATCACGAACCGAAATATTCAACAAATTAGAAGTAGTATTTTTCGGTGTCAGCTTCGGTTCTGTGCTCATATTAGCTGCGATAGGTTTAGCTATAACATTTGGTGTAATGGGAGTAATTAACATGGCACACGGTGAATTGATTATGCTGGGTGCTTATACTACTTATGTAGTTCAACTTGTTATGCCTTCGTATATCGAACTTTCAGTTTTAGTCGCGATCCCAATGGCATTCATTGTGTCTGGTTCGGTAGGTATATTAATTCAACGTGGGGTAATTCGCCATCTACATGGCAGACCATTAGAAACTCTGTTAGCGACATTTGGAGTTAGTCTAGTTTTGCAACAGGCTGTTCGTACAGTCTTTACACCATTAAATCGTGCCGTACAGACACCAGATTGGATGTCTGGCGCATTAGAGATAAATGGAATATTGTCCCTGACTTGGAACCGCCTGTACATCATTATGTTTTGCCTGATTGTTTTCGCTGCTCTAGTTTTAGTTTTAAAGAAAACTTCTTTGGGGCTCCAAGTAAGAGCAGTTTCACAGGATAGAAATATGGCTAGAGCGATGGGTGTTCGATCAAACTGGGTTGACGCTATGACATTTGGACTGGGCTCAGGTGTTGCAGGTATAGCTGGAGTAGCACTATCACAACTTACAAATGTGGGGCCAAATTTAGGCCAATCTTATATCATTGATTCGTTCATGGTTGTAGTGTTTGGGGGTGTTGGCAATATATGGGGAACTTTAATAAGCGGTTTTAGCTTAGGAATAATTAATAAATTTTTGGAGCCGTGGGCTGGTGCAGTGTTAGCTAAAGTGTTAATTCTAGTGTTTATTATTCTGTTCATACAAAAGAGACCAAGAGGCTTATTCCCTCAAAAAGGTCGTTCTGCTGGAGGTTAATGCATGCTGCTTCATAAAATTTTACGAAAAGACAAAGAGAGCAGTATTTTTCTATCGTTGCTTCTTGTAGTTACTATCTTAGTTCCGGTATGTAATTTAATGGTCCCTGAGGGCAGCTTAATGCATATATCTACCTACACTGTGACGATACTTGGAAAGTATTTAACTTATGCATTGCTTGCAATTTCCGTTGATCTTGTATGGGGTTATTTGGGCATTCTTAGTCTCGGCCATGGGGCATTTTTTGCCCTTGGTGGTTACGCAATGGGAATGTATTTAATGACACAAATAGGGGATAGAGGGGTATATGGAGACCCAGTATTGCCAGACTTTATGGTTTTTCTTGACTGGAAAGAGTTGCCATGGTTTTGGTATGGAGTGGATCAGTTTTGGTTTGCAATTATATTAATTGTGATGGTTCCTGGAGTACTTGCATTTATTTTTGGATGGCTAGCTTTTCGATCTAGAGTAACCGGGGTTTATTTGTCAATCATGACTCAGGCTTTGGTTTACGCACTTATGCTCCTATTTTTTAGAAATGAGCTTGGTTTCGGTGGTAATAACGGACTAACAGATTTCAAAGACATTTTAGGTTTTAGTTTGCAGCTTGATAGTACTAGAATTGGATTATTTATCGCATCTTCAATTGCATTGTGTGCAGGGTATTTGGCGAGTATTGCAATAACGAATTCAAGACTTGGCAGAGTTGCAGTTGCAATTAGAGATGCTGAAGAAAGAGTGAGGTTTATTGGATATCGTGTTGAATATGTCAAATTATTTATATTCACGTTCTCAGCTATCATGGCAGGTATTGCTGGTGCATTGTATGTGCCACAGGTTGGTATTATCAATCCTGGTGAATTCTCACCTATAAACTCAATTGAGATGGTTATATGGGTAGCAGTTGGAGGAAGATATACTTTGTACGGAGCTGTAATTGGGGCTTTAATTGTTAATTATTCAAAAACTTTTCTCACCAGTTCAATGCCAGAAATGTGGCTATTCGTATTAGGTGGATTGTTCATTATGGTAACTATTTTATTGCCAAAAGGTATTGCAGGGTTGTTGAGAAAGTACAGGAGTACAGAATCATGATAAGTATATACAAGTCCAGGGAAGAGTATGGGAAAGCTCTTGAATATAAAGGAACTAAAGTGCGATCATTTTTTGAAAAACCAGCACCCACAAGGGATATTGATTTGCACAAAGATATGGTGCTATATTTAGAGGATGTAAGTGTAAGTTTTGACGGATTTAAAGCTATTGATTCATTAAATCTGTATATTAAAAAAAATGAATTACGTTGTATTATTGGCCCTAACGGAGCTGGAAAAACAACCTTAATGGACATTGTCACTGGAAAAACTCGGCCAGATTACGGTACCGCTTGGTTCGGTCAAAATTTCAACCTATTGATTCATTCAGAGGATGAAATTGCTAGAGCTGGTGTAGGTAGAAAGTTTCAAAAACCAACAGTTTTTGAAAATTTGACGGTGTTTGATAATTTAGAATTAGCAATGGACAGTGATAAGAGGGTTTTTCCAACACTTTTTGCTAAATTAAGCTCTGATGATAATTATTCTATAGAAATTGTCTTAGATAAAATAAATCTGATCCAATTCAGAAATAAGTTTGCTGGATCTTTGTCTCATGGTCAAAAACAATGGCTAGAGATTGGCATGCTGTTAATGCAAAATTCTCAGCTATTATTAATTGATGAACCAGCAGCAGGTATGACTCATCAAGAAATAGATAAAACTGCTGAGTTGTTACAACTCCTAAGGAAAGAACATACTGTTATAGTTGTTGAACATGATATGGACTTTGTAAGGTCTCTAGATAGCCCTGTAACCGTTTTACATCAAGGACGTGTATTGGCTGAAGGTAGTATGGATAAAATTCAGAACAACCCGAAAGTGGTAGAGGTATATCTAGGTGAATGATATGATAGAAATAAAAGGTTTGAATCAATATTACGGAGAAAGCCACACATTATGGGGCTTAAATTTGAACGTTTCAGAAGGCGATTGTATTTCTGTAATGGGTCGTAATGGTGTAGGGAAAACTACACTAGTTGAGAGTATTATGGGATTTCTTGATATTGAAAGTGGCTCTATCAATTTCAATGGTTGTGATATATCTAAACTACCTCCAGAGACTAGAGCCACTATGGGTATTGGTTATGTTCCACAAGGTAGGAGAATATTCCCTCAACTAACAGTCGAAGAAAATTTAAAAATTGGGTTACCTGTAGTTAAAAAAAAATATACAACAGTTCCAGAATATATATATGAACTTTTTCCAATATTAAAGGATATGCTAGGTCGCAGAGGTGGAGATTTGTCAGGCGGACAGCAACAACAATTAGCTATAGGAAGAGCATTGGTTATAAATCCAAAGCTATTGATATTAGATGAGCCAACTGAAGGCATTCAGCCAAATATTATTATTGAAATTTGTGATATTATTAGGCAACTAAATACCTCCATGGGTATGACTGTTGTTCTAGTAGAGCAAAAGCTGCCAATAGCCAGGCGAGTTGCAGATAAGTTTATTATTCTAGATAGGGGTGCCAATGTTTATTCTGGCTTAATGGATGAATTAGATGATAAACTAATCAAAAAATATTTAACTGTATAAAGGAGAAAACACTGTGTTTATGGCGATCAACAAATACTTTATAGCTATACTTTTATTGGTAATTATGGTTCCAGTATCAGCTCATGTGTCACTAGAACATGCACTATTAAATGGACTAGAGACGACTAATACCTGGAGTCTAAAAGAAATATTTTTTATTATTACTATTCTTGTTATTTCCATTATTAACTTATCTCGTTGTCAAAAAATTTAAACGCTGACTGATATAAATATATTTATTAACAATGAACAACCTTGACCTAATTGAAACTGAATGGATAGCTAAGCTAGAATTACATTTTTCTAAAAGCATAACTAAAACATTCCTGTCACAAAGAAAGCACATAGGACCTCTAACCATACAGAGGCCATTTTATCCTGAAGGCAGAGTATGTCATGTGTACTTACTGCACCCACCAGGTGGAGTAGTGGGGGGAGATAATCTCTCTATAGAAATAGGCAATGACCCTGGAACTAGCGCATTAATTACTACTCCAGGAGCAACAAAAATATATCGCACAATGTCAGATAAAAGTTCTTCTGTGAGTCAGAATTTTAATCTAGCAAACAATAGTACTTTTGAATGGTTACCAATGGAAACTATTATTTTCCCAGGTGCTGAGTCAGAATTTTCCACCAAGTTTTCTTTATATGGTGACGCAAAATTAGCAGCTTGGGAAGTGCAATGTTTAGGATTACCTGTTAATAATGAATCATTCAATGACGGCCAGCTAAAGTTTAATTTTGAAATATGGAGAAATGGTAACCCAATATTGCTGGATAAACTAGTTATTGATGAGTCTGAACTTGACAATATTGCTGGCCTTAGTGGGTACCAAGTTTTCGGTACATTTGTTATTAGTGATACCTCTGACAAAGTGATAAATTTAGTGCGCGACAAAATTATCAATAGCGATGATTGCATATGTGGTGTGACACAGATAGAGGGTATAACTATTATTCGGTGCCTTGCTAAAAAAACTCACTTGATTCAAAACTTTTTTAAAGGCATCTGGGAGCAGGCACGGCCTTTAGTTTTCAACATGAAAGCATCACCACCCAGGGTCTGGGCAACTTAACTTTAAGGGTATATATGGATTTAACACCACGTGAAAAAGATAAATTGATAATGTTTACTGCAGCTTTATTAGCAAAGCAACGAAAAGATAGGGGTGTGAAATTAAATTACCCAGAATCTATTGCTTATATATCTTCAGCTGTTGTAGAGGGGGCACGAGATGGCAAAAGTGTTGCAGAATTGATGGAGTACGGTAGACAACTATTGTCTGAAGATGACGTAATGACAGGTATTGCATCAATGATTCCAGATATTCAGGTAGAGGCGACATTTCCTGATGGTACAAAACTTGTTACTGTTCACGATCCCATTAAACCATTAATAGATTCTGCTGATGTTAACGTGCAATCTGATGATGTCTTAATTCCGGGAGAGATATTGATAAATATTTCTGACGAGATAGAGCTAAATTTGAACAGAAAACGTATCAGAGTGTTAGTTTCAAATCATGGCGATAGGCCTATACAAGTAGGATCTCATTATCATTTTTTTGAAACAAATTCAGCTCTATTATTCGATAGAGATATAACTAAAGGATTTCGATTAAATATTTCGTCAGGTACAGCTGTTAGGTTTGAGCCTGGGCAAGAGCGGGAGGTAGAGCTGGTTGAGTATGACGGCAAAAAAACTGTGTATGGTTTTAACGCTAAAGTGATGGGAGAGCTATGACTACTATTTCTAGAAAAGCTTATGCAGAGATGTATGGGCCTACAACAGGGGACAAAGTAAGGCTTGGGGATACTGAACTATTTATTGAGGTAGAAAAGGATTTAACAACTTATGGAGAAGAGGTTAAGTTTGGTGGTGGTAAAGTAATTCGTGATGGCATGGGGCAAAGCCAATTATGCAGTAAGGATGTTGTAGATGTTGTTATTACTAATGCACTTATTCTTGATCATTGGGGCATTATAAAGGCAGACATAGGCATAAAAGATGGTCGCATATCAGGTATAGGAAAATCAGGTAATCCAGATGTACAGCCTAATGTCGATATTGCAATTGGTGCCGGTACAGAAGTTATCGCTTCAGAAGGTCAAATTGTAACTGCAGGCGGTGTTGATGCACATATACACTTTATATGCCCACAACAAGTAGAAGATGCGCTGATGTCAGGTATTACAACAATGTTGGGAGGAGGTACTGGACCATCGGCAGGTACTAATGCCACAACATGCACACCAGGTCCTTGGAATATTCATAGAATGTTAGAGGCGTCAGAAGATTTATCCATGAATTTAGGATTTATGGGTAAAGGCAATGCAAGCTTACCAAGGCCGCTAGAAGAGCAAGTATTGGCAGGTGCAATGGGATTAAAATTGCATGAGGATTGGGGTACAACACCTGCAGCTATAGATAATTGCTTATCTGTAGCGGAAAATTTTGATATTCAGGTTGCTATCCATACAGATACACTAAATGAGTCAGGCTTTGTTGAGGACACCATTGCCGCTTTTAAGGGCCGTGCTATACATACTTATCACACAGAAGGTGCAGGTGGTGGACATGCCCCAGATATTATTAAGGCATGTGGATATAGCAATGTTTTACCATCTTCAACAAACCCAACACGACCATACACAACCAATACAATAGATGAGCACCTTGACATGTTAATGGTGTGTCATCACTTAGATGCCTCAATAGCAGAAGATGTAGCCTTTGCTGAATCAAGAATACGAAGGGAAACTATTGCCGCAGAGGATATATTGCATGATTTAGGTGCATTTTCTATGATTTCTTCTGATTCTCAAGCAATGGGACGTGTTGGTGAAGTGATTACAAGGACTTGGCAAACAGCAGATAAAATGAAAATACAACGAGGATATTTGAACGTAGATCAGGATTTTGAAAATGATAATTTTAGAGCTAGGAGGTATGTTGCTAAGTATACAATTAACCCAGCTATTACACACGGTATAGCGCATGAAGTAGGCTCTATTGAAGTTGGAAAATTAGCAGACATTGTACTATGGAAGCCAAAATTTTTTGGTGCTAAGCCTAGTCTAATTATTAAAGGAGGCATGATTGTTGCAGCCCCTATGGGTGATCCTAATGCATCTATACCTACTCCACAGCCAGTACACTATAGAAAAATGTTTGGATCGCTAGGGTCTGCCCGTCTTAACACTAGGATGACTTTTTTATCTCAAGCAAGTATTGACAAAGGTATTGTCGGGCAACTCGGATTAAAGTCATTGATAGGAGCGGTAAAAGATTGCAGATCTATTTCTAAGTCGTCAATGGTTCACAATGATTATCAGCCTAATATTGAGGTCGACTCTCAGACCTATGAGGTAAAGGCTGACGGTGTACTCCTAGTTTGTGAGCCAGCAAAAGAACTTTCATTAGCCCAGAGATACTTTTTATTTTAACTATGAGAGAATTTATTAATAAAATTACCACAACTGAAAAGATTGATGGAATTGTTACTTTAGCTCTTGAGCATAGAATAAAAAGTCGACTTAAAACTCAGCTAGATTCTGGTGAAGAGGTTGGCATATTTATGCAAAGAGGCAATATTCTTGAGGATGGCGATTATATTGCAACTAATGATGGGTTTGTTGTTAAAGTTGTTGCAGCAGCAGAACTACTATCTTCAATTTATTCCGATGATTCATTATTGTTAGCACGTGCTTGTTATCATTTAGGTAATCGGCATGTTGAATTACAAATTACTAAAAAAAGCGTACATTATAGGCATGATCACGTTCTTGATGAAATGATAAATAGTGTTGGATTAAAAGTGATCTCTGAGTTAATGCCTTTCCACCCAGAAAAAGGAGCTTACAGCTCCCATCATTCTAACAATGGACACCACCATTAATACAGATTCCCTTGTAACTCTTAGGCTCATGAGCTTGATGAGTCCAACACTTCCAATAGGAAGTTTTACTTATTCTCAGGGTATAGAGACAGCTGTCGAAGAGGGTTGGATTATTGATAAGGATGATGCATATAAGTGGATTAGCTCACAACTTTATTGTGGGTTAACTTATACCGACCTTCCTATTTTGAAAAAACTTTATTATGCATGTAATTGCAATAATGTTGAAGAAGTTGTTAGGTTGGGTCATCTATTGTTATCTTGTAGAGAAACAAGTGAACTAAGACAAGAAGAGATGAATCGTGGTCGGGCACTTACAAAAGTCTTGGAAGGCTTGAATAATTCAATAATCAGCGACTGGAAGAATGTAATCAATAAAAATCACTTGTCTGGTTTTGCATTGATTGGTTCTCACTGGAATATACCAGTCACAGAATTACTATTAGGATATAGCTGGTCATGGCTTGAAAATCAAGTATCTGCAGTTGTTAAGATTATTCCTCTAGGTCAAACACAAGGCCAACAGTTACTCCATAAATTGTTGGAATTAGTACCTAATGCTATAAAACAATCGATGGAAATAAACGACTCAGATATTGGTAGATCTCAACCAGCATTGGCAATCGCAAGTAGCCTACATGAAACACAATACACTAGAATTTTTAGATCATAGGAGGAAAAAGTGAATGAAAATCAACCACTACGTATAGGTATAGGTGGGCCAGTAGGATCAGGCAAGACAGCTCTATTGGACTTATTATGTAAATCTATGCGTAACAATTATCAAATAGCTGTCGTAACTAACGACATCTACACCAAAGAGGATGCAATGTTTTTAACAGCAAGTCATGCTTTAGATGCGGATCGAATTATCGGCGTAGAAACTGGTGGATGCCCTCACACGGCTATCAGAGAAGATGCCTCCATGAATCTTGCCGCCATAGAAGATTTGAGTGAAAAATTTAAAGACCTAGATATTGTTTTTGTAGAAAGTGGGGGCGATAATTTATCTGCGACTTTTAGCCCTGAACTTGCGGATATTACTATTTATGTTATTGACGTTGCTGAGGGTGAAAAAATACCAAGAAAAGGTGGCCCTGGAATTACTCGTTCAGACTTACTAGTGATTAATAAAATTGACTTAGCGCCATATGTAGGGGCTTCATTAAAGGTTATGGAAAGCGATACTAAAAGAATGAGAGTTGAAAAGCCTTATGTATTCACAAACCTGAAGAAGTCTGTTGGCGTTAGTGAAATTATTGATTTTATTATTAGCGAAGGTATGTTGTAGTTAGTACCTTCAATGTTTATAATTAAATTAGAAGGTTGCTAGCGTTAATATTGTTTCTTTCTAGCCAAATTTTGAACTCTTGTTGAATGATAATTAAATTTTTCTCATCGTCCGCTTCAAACCTAAGAACTAAGCACGGCGTTGTGTTGGAAGGGCGAACTAGGCCCCAATAATTGTTATAGTCTACTCTAACACCATCTATGGTATTTATTTCGGCTCCAGGAAAGTCAATGCTCGA
>DQME01000074.1 GCA_015659815.1 Gammaproteobacteria bacterium
TTAGTATTTGTTCTTGTTGCTATTTTCCCAATTTCAAAACTTTTACACGTTCCTGGTGTGTTTTTTAGTCCAACAAGAAATCAGGTTGATGATGCACGAAATAAACGCCATATATCGCCATGGGCTCTAGAACAAGAAAAAGAAAATGAAGTTAGATTAGATCAAACAATAGGTAAGGACCTGTAGCCTAATAGGAATTTAATCATGGCAAAAGAATTTGAAATCCCAGCATTACCCACTTATATAGAAATTCCTAATATAAATGAAGGAGCTATGGAAGGTGAAGGGCCATTCAAATCGGTTGCAGAATTTCAAACCCCTCTTGGTTTTCCTGGTGAAAAGATAGACAATTGGCAAGAGGTTGCGATTGCCAAAATGGGGGAGATAAAAGATAAATACCGTTCTGTTCAAGTTTTTTTGGATGCCTGTGTTAAATGTGGCGCATGTACAGATAAGTGCCACTACTTTTTAGGATCGTCTGACCCTAAAAATATGCCTGTTGCAAGACAAGACTTGTTTAGAAGTGTATATAGGCGAAACTTTACTTTCGCCGGCAAATACTTTCCTAAACTGGTAGGCGCCAAAGACCTAGACGATGATATGCTGGATGATTGGTATAACTATTTCCATCAATGCTCACAATGTAGGCGTTGCGCAGTATTTTGCCCATACGGAATAGATACCGCTGAAATATCTATGGCTGCCCGCGAAGTAATGGACGCTGTTGGTGTTGGTCAAAAGTACTGTAATCAAATTTTAGGAAAAGCAATCACGATTGGCAATAACCTAGGATTACCTGAGCCCGCCCTTAGGGACACGTTGTTGGACCTTGAAGAAGAAATTGAAGAAGAGACAGGTGTCCCAGTTAAATATCCGTTAGATGTAAAGGGTGCCGAGATTTTACTTATTACTCCATCCGCCGACTTCTTTGCTGAACCACATATAGATGGATTAATAGGGTATGGAAAAGTTTTTCATCAAGACGGAGTTAACTGGACTATGAGCTCATATGCTTCTGAGGGTGCTAATTTCGGTATGTTTATAGGTAGCTATGATGTTATGCGTAAAGCTGCCCTCCGTATAAGAAAAGCTGCCCTTGATCTAGAGGTTTCAAGAGTGATGGTTGGAGAGTGCGGACATGCATGGCGTGTAGCATATAGTTTCTGGAATACATTGTCTGGAGTAGGGGCTGGAGGTAGTGACGAATACAGCATAAAACTACAGAATCAATTAGACTCGAGGTACCCTCAGCCGCAACATATAATCGAATATACTCATGATTTAATCAAGCGCGGCCAACTAGAATTTGACAAGTCTGAGAATGATGACCGGACGGTAACTTTTCATGACTCATGCAATGTAGCCCGTGCAACTAATATGGGTGGAATAGTCAACGGACAATTCATTTTGCCACGTGAAGTAATCAAAGCAGTTTGCAATAATTTTGTTGACATGGAAAGAGGCACGATAATGGAATCTACATTCTGTTGCGGAGGAGGAGGAGGTCTTCTGACTGATGACCTCATGGAGATTAGAATTAAAGGTGCAATGCCTAGAATGCAAGCACTTAAAGAAGTAGAAAAAACTAACGGCGTTGACACTTTAGCTGCGATATGTGCAATCTGTAAGTCACAATTTAGTAAGGTTTTACCTAAATTTGATTTCGATCCGTACATGATTGTGAGCGTTCACCAGTTAGTAAGTGAAGCTATTATTATGGACAAACCACAAACAATTGAGTCAGATTCTGAAGAAGTTTCTGAAGAAGTAAACTAACAAAATAGACAAGGAGATTTGAAATGCAAAAAAATCCATACGGACAAACCTATAAAGGAGATAACCACACATTTAGAATGTTTAAGGATGAGGGTGACGATTTAGGTTCAGTACCATGGAGTCAAAAAATTTTCCAGAACGATACTACACATAAGTGTCCAACTTATGTTACTCAAACCCCGCCTTGTCAAGGTTCATGCCCTTCAGGACACAACATTCGTGGATGGTTAGATATTGTTCGTGGTATGGAGAAGCCGCCCGGAGATATGTCATGGCAGGAGTATGCATTTCGTCGCTCAACTGATGCAAACCCGTTTCCATCAATAATGGGTCGTGTTTGTCCTGCACCCTGTGAAGATGGTTGCAATAGGAATGAAGTTGAGGACACTGTAGGCATTAATGCAGTAGAGCAATTTATTGGAGATAACGCAAAAGAGCAAGGCTATAAATTTGAAATAAATGCTAAAGATAGCGGAAAAAAAGTTGCAATCATAGGTGGAGGTTGTGGCGGTTTGGCAGCAGCACTGCAGCTTCGCAAGCAGGGCCACTCAGTTACTGTGTATGAAAAATATGACCAGTTAGGTGGCATGATGATGTACGGTATTCCTGACTATCGTGTGCCTCGTGATGTGTTAAATTATGAGATAGATAGAATTATTGAAACTGGAGTTGAAACTAAAATGAACACCAAGGTTGGTGTTGATGTGACTCTAGATGAGATTAACAAAGAGTTCGATGCAGTCTTGTTCGCTATAGGAGCTATGGGAGGTCGCTCATTGCCTATACCTGGCGGTGAATCATCTAACTGTGTTTCAGGCGTTTCTTTCCTTGAGGCTTATAACCAAGGTCGACTTAAGCATATCAATGGAAAAGTTATATGTATAGGCGGAGGAGACACCTCGATTGATGTTGTGTCTGTTGCACGTCGCCTAGGAAATATAGAGAATGTTGCAGAAAA
>DQME01000059.1 GCA_015659815.1 Gammaproteobacteria bacterium
GCTAATAACTTTGACAATGAATCCACCAACAACTTTGCATTGTCCTGGGTAAAGACCAAAGGAGGTTTAATTTTAATAACATTATTATGTGGCCCATCAGTACTGAGAAGTATGCCAAGTTCTTTCATTTTATCAGTAATCAACTTTGCCTTTTCTGTTGCCGGTTTCAGGGTTTTTCTGTCTTCAACCAATTCGATTCCAATAAATAATCCAGCGCCTCGAACATCGCCAATCAATGAAAATTTATCTTTTAATAAACACAACTCTGAGAACAAATAATTTCCTACATTTAGGGCATTCTGCTGCAACCCCTCCTGTTCGATTACATTGAGAACAGAGAGTCCAATTGCACAAGAAACTGGGTTGCCACCAAAAGAATTGAAATACTCCATGCCATTATTAAAGAAGCTTGCTATTTCAGCTGTGGTCACAACAGCTGCTATAGGGTGGCCGTTACCCAGCGGTTTGCCAATTGTGACGATGTCCGGGATGACTTCTTGTGTCTCAAACCCCCAATAGGCAGAGCCCACTCTGCCCAAACCCACCTGAACCTCATCACTGATACAAACTCCAGAGGACGCCCTTATCCATTTATACGACTCCGCTAAAAAATCATTTGGTAACGGGATTTGCCCACCACAACCTAACATCGATTCAGCCATAAAGGTTGAACCCCCACCGTGCTTATTAATTGCCTCCTGAACCGCTTGGGCATATTGTTTCCCCGCCGTTTTTGGGTTATTAAATTCACCCCTGAATAAGTCTGGCATCGGAACAACTTCAACATGTTTTGACTTTCCCTGCCCACCCTTACTATTAAATTTATAAGGACTGATATTGATTAGAGAGTCGGTGTTTCCGTGGTAGGCGTGATCTAGGACAATTGTGCTATCATTGCCCGTATATGCTCTGGCCATTCTTAAAGCCAGCTCGTTCGCCTCACTACCCGAATTTACAAAATGACAAATGGACAAGGGTTTGGGTAATTTTCTGCAAAGCTTCTCAGCCAACTCAACAATATTATCATGCAGGTAGCGAGTGTTAGTATTTAATAGTTGATTCTGCTCGTGAGCCGCCTGGATAACAGCAGGATGGCAATGCCCAACATGACTGATATTATTAACACAATCTAAATACTCCTTGCCTTTTTCATCATACAAATATTGCCCCTTCCCCCTGAGTATTTTTAGTGGCTCTGAATAAGCCAGAGAGAGTGACGGACCCAGGTGTTTTTTTCTCAACTTCAATGTATTTTTTTTGGATTTCACTTTTTAATATATTTTAAAATTACTTAATTCTTTGTCAGCAAAATTTTTCAGAAATGTCCATGCGTATGGCTCAGTAACAGAAATATACTTGTTTTCAGGAAATAGTTTTTTTCGGTAGTTCGCTGTTACCACGCTAAAACACGCGCGTACACAAACAAGATGAATGAGTGACTCAATTTCTTCGTCTCTTAATGGATAAACTGATTGAAATCCCTGCACAACCGACTTGATCTTCGTCTCAGGCTCTGCTTCTTCTAGAATAAGATAAGTGATGGCAACCGCTAATTCGCTTGCTAAAAAAGTATGCGCCATATCACCAAAATCAATAACGCCAGATATGTGGCCATTGTCATTTAGAAGTACATTGTAATCATTGCCATCATTATGAATATACTGGGTGCGTAAATATTTTTCATTCGGCACAATGTTTAACTGATAATTTGCAATAAAATGACGCACTACAGCTTTATCAGACTCACTCTCAATATAGTCTAAATGACTTTTCAAAAAGTCAATATTTCTAACATCCCATATCCATTTACGCTTTAAATCCGGATAACCAAACTCTCGAAAAGCAACGTCCAACTTACCCAGAAATGCGCCAAATTCTTCCAATAAGAAAGACTCAGGATTCTCAATGTCCTTTATAAAGTGTCCTGCTAAAAAAGATTGTAGGCGAATAAAACAGCCATTATGCCGACTAATAAATTTACCACCTACAGTCTGAATCGTGCTTGGTACTTGTATGGAGGAATCAAAGTTGGCAATATGCTTCAAACTAGCGACCTGTAACTTAATGAGCTCAACATCCTCCGCCGGATTTGAAATCTTTAATACAAATTCCTTGCCATCTTCACGTTTCAAATAAAAATTCTGATCTCGCTCACTATCCAAGACTTTAACTGAGACTTCAAAACCGTATAAAGTTTTTGCTATTTGGTGGGCTTCAGACGGGCTAAATCTTGATGGGGGAAAAGATATAACTGACATAAGTATTAAGTTACCAAAA
>DQME01000038.1 GCA_015659815.1 Gammaproteobacteria bacterium
AGAGGTTTTTTTGAAATATGTATACCTTAGGTGAAATTGCTAATATCATTGATGCAGAATTAGCTGGTAACGCTAACATTGAAATTATTGGTATTGCTCCTCTTTCAAGCGCTAAACACAATCAATTAAGCTACATCAACAACAACAGATATTTAGATGACTTGGCAAATACTAATGCTGGTGCAGTTATAATCTCTAAAGATGTAGCCACGAAATGTAAAACTAACGCTCTAATTGTAGACGATGTTTATTTAGCTTTTGCAGCTGCCACTAACAAATTTTCAAACAAAACTTCGTACTCCTCTGGCATACACCACTCTGCTGTTACAAACAACTCAACAATCGCTGCTGGATGCAATATAGAAAAAAACGTTACCATTGGTAATGACTGTAATATTGGCCCAAATTCATTTATTGGTAATAATGTTGTAATAGGAAACAATGTTCATATTGGCCCAAATGTTTGTATATTTCATAGATGTATCATCGGTGATAATGTTGAAATTTCATCAGGTTCAGTGATTGGATCTGAAGGATTTGGTAATGCCAGAGATGACAACAACAAATGGCATACAATTACACACTTAGGTGCGGTAGTTATTGGAGACAACGTTTCTATTGGTGCTAACACTACCATAGATAGAGGAACTATAGAAAATACCGAAATACACTCTGGAGTACGCATTGATAATCTTGTGCACATAGCACATAATGTAATCATCGGACAAGACTGCGCCATTGCTGGGTGCACTGGAATTGCCGGGAGCACAACGCTTGGAAAGAGGTGTTTGATTGGTGGTGGTGTTGGAATCCTTGGGCACTTGGAAATTTGCGACGATGCAATAATAAACGCTACTACAACTGTGTACAAAAGTATAACTTCTCCAAAAACATATACTGGTATCATGCCAATCATGGTTCATAAACAGTGGCAGAATGTCGGCTTATGGTTAATCAAGCTTGATAAAATTGCCAATTATCTTAATATTAAATTAAAGAATCTAAAGGAAAAGTAAATATGGAAATGAATATTCAGGATGTAAAGAATTACCTGCCGCACAGATATCCATTTCTACTCATAGATAGAGTTCTTAATATTGAGGTTGGTAAGTCCATAGTAGCGATTAAAAATGTCACCTTTAATGAGCCTCAGTTCACTGGGCACTTCCCTTCTCAGCCGATTATGCCAGGAGTTATGATTGTAGAAGCCTTGGCACAGGCCACAGGAATTTTGGCTTTTAAATCTGAAGTAGGGAGACCTATTGACGGTCAAATATATATGCTGGTTGGTATAGACAAGGTTAGATTTAAGCGTATGGTTGAGCCTGGTGACCAATTACTCCTAGAAGTTGAAGTTATGGTCGTTAAACGCGGTATCTGGAAATTTAGCTGTAAAGCTTCAGTTGAAGGAAAAACAGTTACCAGAGCTGAGCTTATGTGTACACAGAAAGCCTCTGAATAAGGACACAATATGTCAATCGATCCAAGAGCAATAGTTGACCCCAGCGCTAAAATCAGTAACCAAGCTGAAATATCTGCCTATGCCGTGATCGGGCCTAATGTCGAGATCGGGTCTGGCACAATTGTAGACTCTCACGCTGTCATCCAAGGACCAACAAAGATAGGTAGTAATAATCATATTTACTCTTTCGCCTCTATTGGCGGTGACCCTCAAGACATTACATATGAAAGTGGCCAAGAGAGTTGCTTATCAATTGGTGATGACAACCTAATCAGGGAGTTCTGTACTATAAATCGTGGCACAGAAAAAGAGAACTCTATAACTAGAGTAGGGTCTAACAATATGCTGATGGCATACGTACACATTGCCCATGATTGCCAAGTTGGAAACCACGTAATTATGGCCAATAACGCTTCATTAGCGGGACACGTAAGGCTTCATGATTGGGCATATTTAGGCGGTTTTACGCTCGTTAAACAGTTCTGCTTGGTTGGGATGCACACCTACATTGGTATGGGTTGCCAAATAAACAAAGACGTTCCTGCTTACATGATTGCATCTGGAGTACAAGCCAGGGTTAGGGGAATAAACGCAGAAGGGATGCGCCGTAGAGGGTTTTCATCAAGCGCTATAGCTTCAATTAAGAGAGCATTCAGAGTTGTTTATCGAGAATCTCAAGGGCAACTCTTAGATATAACCCTTGCCGCACTTAAGAAGTCTGAAGCTGACAGCCCTGAGGTATTGCAATTTATCAAATGTATTCGTCAATCTAAGGCTGGAATTATGCGCGGACCTATTGACGAATAGGATTACCAAATAAAATTTATGGATAGGTCATTTCTGAAATCCAGTGTTACTGTTACTGTGATGACATTATTGTCCCGCATTCTAGGTCTAATTCGTGACTTCATAATTGCTAAATATTTCGGTGCAAATGGACTAACTGACGCATTCTTAGTGGCCTTTAGGGTTCCTAATTTTTTAAGGCGACTTTTTGGAGAGGGAGCATTCTCTCAGGCCTTCGTGCCAATCCTTGCTGAAGCCAAGGCAAACAATTCTGAAGCCGAAGTACAAAATGTAATTAACCATATAGCTACAAAATTTCTAATTTTTCTTGTAATAATTACTGTTATTGCTGTAGTCATAGCTCCATTAATTATATTTTTATTTGCATGGGGCTTTTATTTTTCTGAAGAGAGTTCAAAGTTCTACCTAGCAACAGACATGTTAAGGATTACATTCCCGTATCTACTCCTTATATCGTTGACAGCTTTTTCTGGAGCCATACTTAACACCTACGACAAGTTCGCAGTGCCTGCATTTACACCTGTACTGCTAAATGTTTCAATGATTGTTTGTGCAATTTACCTATCTCAACACCTAGAAACGCCAATAATGGCTCTAGCCTGGGGTGTATTTATAGGTGGTATAGCTCAATTGATATTCCAGATACCATTCCTAATTAAAATCAATAAATTACCAAAACTAACTAGAGGGAGCCATGAGTCAGTAAAAAAGCTAAAAATGCGTATGTTACCTGCCCTCTTTGGGGTTTCGGTTTCACAGATTAATTTACTCATAGATACCATGATCGCTACTACCCTTGTTAGTGGTAGTGTGTCATGGTTGTATTATTCAGATCGACTACTAGAACTACCTTTAGCGCTTATAGGTATAACCCTAGCAACGGTTGCCTTAGTAAAACTCAGCAATCATTTTGCCAATAACGACACTCAAAAATTCACTCAAACTGTAGAGTACGCCTTTAAGATTGGAATATTGTTTGGAATACCATCAAGTGTTGGCTTGGTATTGTTGTCTGAGCCACTAATCATAACTTTGTTTCAGTATGACCAGTTCGATATCTATTCAGCTGCTAAATCTTCACAGAGCCTTGTCGCATATGGGTCTGGGCTTGTTGCTTTTATTTTAGTTAAAATATTAGCCTCTATATTCTTATCGCGTGGAGACACTAGAACTCCTGTCAGGGCTGGAATTGTAGCTATGTCTTCTAATGTCATTTTAAACCTAATCCTAGCTCACTATTTTGAACACGTAGGGCTTGCAGCGGCGACCTCAATTTCCGCACTTATAAATTGTTCATTATTGTACTATTACCTACTAAAAAGCAAGATCTTTAGAATGTCTACAGAGCTAATGAAACTGTTTGTTAAGGTATCCTTATCTAGCGTCATTATGGGTTCATTTATTGTGTTTTATTCTGGTGATACTGAGTTTTATATCATCTCCAACGTTTGGCAGAGGGTTATGTCAATTTCATCAACTATTACAATCTCTGCTGCAATATATTTTATAATCTTGTGGTTACTAGGGGTTAAGGTTAAAAAACTATGAATACTGTAAATTGTGTCAAATATAACAAGGTACTTGAGGCTTTGGACAGAGCCCCTTACCCTGGAGAGTTAGGAAAAAAGATACTTGAAAACGTCTCTAAACAGGGTTGGCAGTCGTGGCTAGACCACCAAACAATGCTAATAAATGAAAATAACCTCAATATGCTTGACGATAATGCTCAATCCTACCTTAAAGACCAGATGGATAAATACTTCTTTTCTGATGACGATATAGATGCTGTCAAAGGATACACACCTGAATAACTATGCCTAACCTTTTCATAATATCCGCTCCATCTGGATGCGGCAAGACCTCTCTAGTAAAAAGACTGATTGAACAAATTGAGGATGTAAGTGTTGCTGTGTCTCACACAACAAGAGACCCACGACCTGGAGAGGTTGACGGTGTGAACTATTTTTTTGTTTCTGAAGATAGATTTCATCAAATAATAAATGATGACGGTTTTGTTGAATATGCAAATGTATACGAAAACCTTTACGGTAGCGCTAAAAGCACCATTAATGACCTTCTAGAAAAAAACCAAGACGTAATATTGGAGATTGATTGGCAAGGCGCTAGACAGGTAAGGAAGGCATTTAAAAAAGCCGTATCAATATTCATTCTTCCGCCATCAATTAGAGCTCTAAGGGATCGCCTAAATAATCGTAAGCAAGACTCTAAATCTATAGTCGAAGCAAGAATGAATGAAGCCATAAGTGAGATGGAGCACTTCAATGAGTTTGATTATCTAGTCATTAATGATGATTTTGATGTTGCATTAAACGACCTAACAAAGATAATACACTCACAACGCTTACTGCTAGAACAACAAACGCTACATTACGAAGATTTGATAAAACAGTTAATTTAAGTATAATATTGTCTCTAAATATTAAATTTTGATTAAATTAAGAATATGACTAGCGATTACAACTTTCCTGTTACAAAAAACTCTTCAGCTATAGGTGTACAGAAGTATCCACCAATACTGAGTGCTGAAGAGGAATATGAGTTAGCTATACAGTTATATGAAGATCATGACCTTTCTGCGGCACGCAAACTGGTCCTTTCGCATATGCGCTTTGTTGCCTTTATTGCGCACGGATATAAGGGCTATGGGCTTGAACAGGCTGACCTAGTACAGGAAGGCACGATAGGCCTAATGAAGGCAGTTAAGAGATTCAACCCACACAAGAATGTTAGGCTTGCTTCGTTTGCAGTCTACTGGATTCGCGCTGAAATTCATGAATTTATCTTCAAAAATTGGAAGATTGTTAAGGTAGCAACTACCAAAGCGCAAAGAAAGCTTTTTTTCAAGCTTAAGCAAGCAAAATCTCAAATTTATCAATCACTCACAAATGACCAGGCTGACAAGATTGCAAACGATTTAGGCGTTAGACGAAAAGATGTTCTTGATATGGAGTCTAGACTACAGTTTAATGATGTTACTTTTGATATTACAAACGATGAAGATGAATCTAGAGCGCCAGAGCACTATCTTACCGACTCTAACACTCAAACTCCTGAGCAATTGCTTCTAATCGATGACAGCAATAAAAATCAACAACAAAGGCTTTACAAGGCACTTTCTTCTTTAGATGCAAGAAGTTTAGATATTTTACAGTCTAGATACTTGAAAGAAGAAAAAACGACCTTACATACTTTAGCAGACAAGTATGATGTTTCCGCAGAAAGGGTACGTCAACTTGAAAATAAAGCTATGAAAAAGCTTAAAGAAAGCCTAGAAGAACAAACACTTTAAGGTTATTAAATAGCTACTAAATATTGCTCATACTTGTTTTGAGATATTTATTAGTTTTGTTACTTTTTATATAGGAGAAAAAAAATGAACATTCGTCCACTACACGATCGCGTGATTGTCCGTAGAGTAGAAGAAGAAAAAACAACTGCAAGCGGTTTGATTATTCCTGACTCAGCAACTGAAAAGCCTTCAAAAGGTGAAATCATTGCTGCTGGAAATGGTCGACCTGGTGATAATGGCAAGTTGATTGCTTTGGATGTTAAAGTTGGCGACCAAGTATTGTTTGGGCAATATGCAGGTACCGAGATCAAAGTTGATGGCGAGACGTTATTAGTTATGCGTGAAGATGACGTTGTTGCAGTTATTGAATAAAGGAGATTAATATGTCAGGAAAACAAGTTGTATTTGGCTCAGAAGCCAGAAATTTAATGCTAGACGGTGTAAATACCCTAGCAAACGCAGTAAAAATAACATTAGGACCTAAAGGTAGAAATGTTGTACTAGACAAATCATTTGGAGCTCCAACTATCACTAAAGATGGTGTATCTGTTGCTCAAGAGATTACTCTAGAAGGTAGATTTGAAAACATGGGCGCTCAGATGGTTAAAGAAGTTGCATCAAAAACCAATGACATAGCTGGTGACGGAACAACAACCGCTACAGTTCTTGCTCAAGCACTAGTTGCTGAAGGTGTCAAGTCTGTTGCTGCAGGAATGAACCCAATGGATCTAAAGAGAGGAATTGATAAGGCCACTGAGTCTGTAGTAAAAGAGTTACATAAGCTTTCTCAGCCATGCAAAGATTACAAAGCGATTGCTCAGGTTGGATCTATATCTGCTAATTCCGACACCAGTGTTGGAGATATCATTGCAGAAGCAATGGAAAAGGTTGGACAGACAGGAGTAATAACTGTTGAAGAAGGATCTACTCTGGAAAATGAGCTTGATATAGTTGAAGGCATGCAGTTCGACCGTGGATATCTTTCACCATACTTTATCAATAATCAAGACTCTATGACCGCTGATTTGGAGTCTCCTTATGTACTTTTGCATGACTCAAAAATATCCAATATTCGTGACCTTCTTCCGGCACTAGAAGCTGTACAGAAGTCTGGCAAACCTTTATTGATCGTTGCTGAAGATATTGAAGGCGAAGCCCTTGCAACTCTTGTTGTAAACAATATGAGAGGTATCGTTAAGGTTGCAGCAGTGAAGGCTCCAGGTTTCGGTGATAGACGCAAAGCTATCTTAGAAGATATAGCCGTACTTACAGGTGGCGTGGTTATTTCTGAGGAAGTAGGACTGTCTCTTGAAGGTGTAACTGAAGAACACCTCGGATCTGCTAAGAGAATCGAAGTTGGCAAAGAGAACACTGTTATAGTTGACGGCGCAGGTGAAAAAGCTAGCATCAAAGGACGCATATCACAAATCAATGCTCAAGTTGAAAGCACCACTTCAGATTACGACAAAGAAAAGCTACTTGAGAGATTAGCCAAGTTGGCTGGTGGAGTTGCTGTAATTAAAGTCGGCGCTGCTACAGAGACCGAAATGAAAGAGAAGAAAGATAGAGTTGATGATGCTCTACATGCTACAAGGGCAGCCGTAGAAGAAGGAGTTGTGCCGGGTGGCGGTGTTGCACTTGTCCGTGCGATTAAATCACTAGAGACATTAAAAGGTGACAACAGCGACCAAGATGTCGGAATTGCTTTAACTAGAAGAGCTCTTGAATCACCACTAAGACAAATTGCATCCAACGGTGGAAGCGAGGCGTCAGTAGTGCTCAATAATGTTGCAAATGGCAAGAATAATTATGGCTTCAACGCTGCAACAGAAGAGTACGGAGATATGCTAAAAATGGGAATACTTGATCCAACAAAAGTTGTACGTGCTGCACTACAACATGCTGCAAGCATCTCTGGTTTAATGATAACTACTGAGGCAATGATTACAGATATACCTCAAGACACGCCAGCTGCTCCTGATATGAGCGGTATGGGCGGTGGTATGCCTGGAATGATGTAAGCTTTATACACATTAAAACCAAAAAAAGCCCCACATATTGGGGCTTTTTTATTGAGAGTAAACTCATAACTATGATAAAATTTTTGCAATCCATTAATTGACTTTCTCAACTCAACTGTGAACATTTATGAATAATTACGACGCCTCTTCAATTGAGGTTCTAACAGGACTTGAACCGGTTCGAAAACGTCCTGGAATGTACACAGACACTGAAAAACCAAACCACTTAGCTCAGGAAGTTATCGACAACAGTGTTGATGAAGCGATTGCCGGTTACGCAACAAAAGTTAACGTAACCCTTCATAATGACAACTCTATATCTGTTGAGGACGATGGCCGAGGAATGCCAGTTGACACCCACAAAAAAGAAGGCAAATCTGCAGTAGAAGTTATACTTACCAAGCTACATGCTGGTGCAAAATTTTCAAACGACTCTTACCAATTTTCAGGCGGCCTACATGGTGTTGGCATTTCTGTCGTAAACGCCCTATCCACCTCTGTCGAAGTATGGATAAAGAGAGGAGGCAAGGAGTTCTATATTTCTTTTGCAAGTGGCGCCGTTAAAAGTGAACTAGAAGAGATATCAACAGTAGGAAAACGTAACACCGGAACTACAGTAAAATTCATGCCAGACGGGCAATTCTTTGATTCATCAAAGTTCTCGGTTACACAGTTACGACACATACTTAGATCAAAAGCAGTACTGTGCCCAGGCCTAGAGGTTCAATTTGAAAACCAGGTTGACTCAACAACTGATAATTGGGTCTACAAGGAAGGGCTCAAGGACTACTTATCGATGTCGCTAGATGGGCTTGACAGTATTCCATCATCTCCATTCGTTATCGATTATAAATCCAATGACCAGCAGTTAAACTGTTCATTGTCATGGACAGAGTTCAATACAAACATTATCGCTGAGAGCTATGTAAACCTTATACCTACTATTGGCGGTGGCACTCATGTTAATGGCTTAAGGTCCGGATTAACTGAAGCATTAAAAGAGTTCTGTGAATTTAGAAGTTTGATACCAAAAAACATTAAGTTAACTCCTGACGATGTATGGCAAAGGATAGCTTATGTACTTTCAATAAAAATATTAGACCCGCAGTTTTCAGGGCAAACCAAGGAAAGATTGTCCTCAAGAGAGTGCGCAAGTTTCGTTTCAGGGGTTGTTAAGGATGCTTTCAGTTTGTGGCTAAATCAACACACATCCATCGCTGAAAAGATTGCTGAATTGGCAATCCTTAATGCACAATCTAGACTCAAAAGTAATAAAAAGGTTGTCAGAAAGAAGATTATTACTGGCCCCGCACTTCCTGGAAAATTGTCTGACTGTACGAGTACCGACCTTAACCAGACCGAAGTGTTTTTAGTTGAGGGTGACTCTGCAGGTGGCTCAGCTAAACAAGCAAGGGACAAAGATTTCCAAGCAATATTACCACTCAGAGGTAAAATACTTAATACCTGGGAGGTTGACTCTTCAGTTGTACTTGAAAGTAATGAAATTCATGATATAAGTGTAGCGATAGGTCTTGAACCTAACAGTGATGACATGTCCGGACTACGTTACGGGAAAGTATGCATACTTGCAGATGCCGACTCGGACGGTGCACATATAGCAACGCTAATTTGTGCATTGTTCGTAAAACATTTTCCTAGACTCGTTAAGAGTGGCCACGTATTCGTAGCAATGCCGCCACTTTACAGGATAGACGCAGGCAAACAGGTGCACTATGCTCTAGATGACTCTGAAAGAAACTCAATAATCAATAAAATTGAGAGTGATAATAAAAGATTAAAGGTACAAGTGCAACGCTTTAAAGGGTTAGGAGAAATGAACCCCTCACAGCTAAGAGAGACAACAATGCACCCTGACACTAGGAGGCTTGTTAGATTGACATTTGATAATCCACTACAAGCCACACAGACTATGGATATGCTATTATCTAAAAAGCGGGCACAAGATAGAAAGTCCTGGTTGGAGGAAAAAGGAAACCTAGCAAATATATAGAAAAAATATTGCAAATACATAATATATATATTTTTCATTTGCCCTTGCATATTGGAAATTTGAATATAAAATAGTAATTTTTATAATCAATTGAGGAAATAACGAATGAGTATCGAAGAAAGAGTAAAGAGTGTTGTGGCTGAACAGCTAGATGTTAGCGGTGATATTGATAATAACGCTTCATTTATTGATGATTTAGGTGCTGATTCTTTAGACACTGTCGAATTAGTAATGTCACTAGAAGAAGAGTTCGATTGTGAAATTTCTGATGACCATGCAGAAAACATTACAACTGTTCAAGAGGCAATCGACTACGTTACTAATAATTTGTAGTTTCCATTTATTTTTTGTAACACATAGGCGCTTCTCTTTTTAGATTAAGCGCCTTTTTTTTAACTTTTTTTAATTATATTATGAATAAAAGAAGAGTTGTAATTACAGGCTTAGGGACAGTCTCTCCTGTAGGGTTAAACGTTAAAGAGTCTTGGGACAATATACTTAATGGCAGGTCCGGGATAGCCACCCTAACTAACTTAGACACGGAAGGCCAAAATGTAAAGTTTGGAGGGTCTGTAAAAGGTTTCGATGTTTCCAAGTACCTTAAGCCGAAAGATGCAAAAAAAATGGACATCTTTATCCATTATGGTATGGCCGCAGGAACCCAAGCCATAGAGGATAGCGGATTCGAGGTAACCGAAAAGAATGCGGAAAGGATAGGTGTTGCTATTGGAGCAGGAATTGGAGGCTTAAGTAATATAGAAAGCACTGCAGACCTTTTCCGCGACAAAGGTGCAAAGCGTATTTCACCATTTTTTGTCCCGTCCTCAATAATTAATATGATTTCTGGCAACCTGTCCATCAAATACGGCTTAAAGGGGCCAAATTTCGCAATTGTAACTGCTTGCACCACAGGAACACACAATATAGGTGACGCATCTAGATTAATAGAATACGGCGATGCCGATATTATGGTAGCTGGTGGGTCTGAAATGTCAACCACAAATTGCGGTCTTGGTGGTTTTGCTGCTGCAAGAGCTTTATCTACTAGGAATGACGACCCAACTAGCGCTTCAAGGCCATGGGACAAAGACAGAGATGGATTCGTACTCGGGGATGGTGCTGGAGTAATTGTACTTGAAGAGTATGAGCACGCTAAATCTAGAGGTGCTAACATATATGCTGAAGTTTTAGGGTACGGAATGAGTGGCGATGCTTACCATATGACCCTCCCATCAAAAGGTGGTGAAGGAGCCTCAAGGTGTATGAATAATGCTATGAGAAATGCAAACGTTAATCCTGACCAGATAGATTACATCAATGCTCACGGCACATCAACCCCTGCAGGAGACCAAGCTGAAACAGACGCAGCCAAATTATCACTTGGGAATCATGCATACGATATTGTAATGAGCTCTACTAAATCTATGACAGGTCATTTGTTGGGTGCGGCAGGAGGAATTGAAGCTATATTCACCGCCCTATCTATAAGAGATCAGGTGGCACCACCCACAATAAACATTATCAATCAGGACCCTCTTTGTGATTTGGACTATGCTGCAAACGAGGCTAGAGAAATGAAAATTGGTTATGCAATTTCCAACTCCTTTGGTTTTGGCGGTACTAATGGAACAATAGTATTGTCTAAAGTATAAGTATATTCTATTCGCTACCGCCAATGATATTTATGCCATCTGATTGGTTTTCTTCAGTAATTAGGTCTCTAGAAAAGTCGTAAATCTTAACTACTCCACTTTGAACGCTACTTATTAATGCCGCTTTGTTTATAATAAAAGACCAGTTTTGCTCGTCTGATTTAAATTGAATTGCTCCACCAATCAATGCAAGTACAACAATCACTCCTATTATTAGTTTAATCATTTTTTGTATTATTTATATTAATAGGTGGGGATTTTACCTATTTATATTTGGCTATCAATTCCATTTGAAATTAATAGAGACTCAACAGATGGCTCGCTGCCTTTGAATTTTAAATATTGATCCATGAAATCTAAGCTACCACCAATCTGCAAAATATTAGTCAAAAATGATTTAGATGCTTCAGACCCAATACCGCCATCAGAGTCTACAAAATAGTAAGCATCTGCCGCCAATACCTCGGCCCATTTATAGCTAAA
Organism: Gammaproteobacteria bacterium; assembly: GCA_015659815.1. GTDB lineage: Bacteria > Pseudomonadota > Gammaproteobacteria > PS1 > Pseudothioglobaceae > SZUA-1055. The sequence goes on from DQME01000038.1 coordinate 11,747, forward strand.
ATACCCAGCAGCATAGCCTCCACCAAATATATGCCCAAAAGTATTCAAGAATCTATTTTCATCAACCCTATTCATTAACGAAGTTTCTTTTTGGACTGAATAAAGAATGTTGTATGTGTCCTCATTTGACATGTGCGTTTTAATGTCCCACAATGAAAATTCGCACTGCCTAAGCATCTGCATAGCTGATTGGAAATTCTTTGACATAACTAACTTATCGTATAAATCTTCTGGTAATTTTTTTCCGGTTTGCCAATGACAAGACATTAAATCAACAACATCTTTTTCGTAACAAAAAAATTCCATATACTGACTAGGCAACTCAACCCCATCCCAAGGCACTCCAATTATGCCTGCAGCGCTTGGGTAAGGGACTTTAGTTAAAATGTGATGTAGTGCATGACCGAATTCATGGAAAATTGTTACTATTTCATCGAACTCAAACAGAGCTGGCTTATTCTTGCCAGGTGAGTTCAGATTGCAAACTACAAAAGCCACAGGAGCGCTATCACTCATTAGGCCTTGGTAATCAGACATCCAGGCACCTCCCCTCTTTTTATCTCTGGCGTACAGGTCTAAATAAATGCGCCCAACCAGACCTTTATTACTGGTAACTTCTAGAGCTCTTACGTCTTGATGATAACTCTCTTCATTAATTTCGGTAATTGTTACCCTATAGAGCCTCTCTATAGTAACAAATAGTCCATTAAGAACATTGTTTTCAGCAAAATATGGAGTTAATTCTGATTTATGAAAACCAAAATTTTTCTCTTTTAGTTTTTCGCTGTAGTACATTAAATCCCACGGCTTCAACTTTTTACCTGAGAAAGAATGCAACTCTTCAAGCTCCTCGATAGCCTGCGACTTTGATCTAGAAACCAGGTCATATAAGAAATCAATCACCTGTTCTGGAGACCTCACCATTTTTGATTCAATTGAAAGTTCTGCATAGTTTTTAAACCCAAGGAGTTCTGACATTTCATGACGCAAAGACAAGATCTCTTTCATTACTTCAAAGTTGTTAAATTTATCAGAAGTTATACCTACCTCTGATGCCCTTGAAATATATGCCTTATATACCTCTTCCCTTAATGCATCGTCAGATGCGTAGGTCATCAAGTCAATATAAACAGGAACCTGTAAGTTCAATTCATAGTCGTCACCCTTCTTGATTTTTGATAATTGCTCTTCGCCATAACCATCAAGGCCTTGTCTGGTGACTATTTTTTTCCATTCATTGGTCGCTTTCAGTGAGTTATTTGAAAATTTACTGCTAAGTAAAGTTAACTCTTCCTTTATCTTTTTTAGTCTTTTAAGTTTATCACCTTCAAGAGCGACTCCAGAAAGCTCGAACCCTTTAATAGCATCCTTAATGATGTGTCTTTGTCTACTGTCCAGATTAGTCTTACTAACCCTTTTGTAGGCCTTGTAAAGTGACTTATTGGAAGCTATTTCGCTATAGTACTTTGATATTATCGGTAAGGTTTTTTCATATTCTGTGTTAAATTTGTCTGTATACATTACAGAATTTATATGTGAATTCACACTCATACAGCGGCCCAATTCATGTTCAACTATATCCAGAGGCTTAACAACACTATCCCAGTCATCGCCATTGACACAAATTTCGACTTGATTAATACCTGATTTGGTTATTTCATCAATAGTATTAACTATATCTTTGGGTGAAAAGTTTGGGGTTATGTTATTGGGCATTATCTGGTCTGCTAAATATAATATAGATATTAATAAAATAGCTTATTTTACTATTCAAAAAATGAAGAACTACTAACTAATTAGCAAAATACCCATTGATAGCTTTAATTTCTTGGAACTCATGAATCCCATACACTCCATACTCCCTACCATTACCTGACTGTTTGTAGCCCCCAAAAGGGGTGCAATACTCTTGCGCTGCGCCGTTTATATGAACAGTACCTGACTTTAGAGCTCGACTCACTCGACGAGCTTTTTCAATATCCCTTGTTGCGACATATGCACCAAGACCGTACGGCGTATCGTTGGCTATGTCGACGGCTTCATCCTCACTATTAAATGGAATCATCACTAATACTGGGCCAAATATTTCTTCTTGTGCAATCCTCATTTGATTGTTTACATCAATAAACAATGTTGGTTTAACGAAATAACCCTCCTGACGGTTTGATGGTTTTCCAGTACCTCCAGCTGCTAGAGTAGCCCCCTCATCTATACCAACCTGAATAAGAGTTTGTATTTTTTGCCATTGAAGTTCCGAAATAACAGGACCCAAATGGTTGCCCTTTTCGTGTGCACTACCAAGATTTATATTGTTAACAGCCTCTTTGGCATACTTCACCGCATCATCATAGGCAGCCTCCTCTACCAACATTCTTGTGGGTGCATCGCACGACTGTCCAGAATTAAACATACACTCTTCAACACCCTGCTCAACCATTTTCTGCAGATCTGAGTCAGCAAAAATAATGTTGGCAGATTTACCTCCTAGCTCTTGTGTAACCCTCTTAATTGTATCTGCCGCTGATTTTACGACCTCTATACCTGCACGAGCTGATCCAGTAAAAGAAACCATGTCTACTAGCGGGTGTGATGTTAAATCTGGCCCTATAGCTGGGCCTTCACCATGAATCATGTTGAATACACCATCTGGAAATCGTGCTGAATCCATGCACTCTGCATATATTTGAGCCGACAATGGTGTCAATTCACTTGGCTTTAAGACCACAGTACAGCCCGCAAGAAGAGCGGGAACAACCTTACATACGACCTGATTAACGGGCCAGTTCCAAGGAGTAATTAAAACACACACACCGATCGGTTCACGTATTAATTTTGCGTGAGGACCGCTATCCTCTTCCATAGACATTGATTTAATTTCTTCAATTGTAACCTCTGTATGTCCTATGACTGTTTCTGTTTGTATTTCATGTGACATGTCTATTGGAGCTCCCATCTCAGTACTTATCGCTTGTGCAACATCGTCGTAACGTTTCTTGTATTCATCTAAAAACCTCTCCATTAAACTAACACGGTCTTCTAATGTTGTTTGACTCCAGCCATATAGTGATTTCGATGCAGCTTGTACAGCCAAATCAACATCAACACTGCTCGCCATATAGACCTCGGCAACAGACCTTTCAGTAGACGGATCAATGACCTTAATTGAGTCATGTTTATTCTTGGGCAATGACCAAGCACCGTTAATGTAGAACTGTAAATGTTCCATTTAATCTCCTAATAATTGCTCATATATAAATTGAAAAATACTTACCAACACGATTGACACTCACCTTAATCTAGGAGTATATCACTTCTAGTCTTTTCATTACCCATGTCTGGATAATCAATATTAGTTCTTCCGTATAGGTTTTTTACTCTTTCTGGACTACCAACAACTCCAGGCACCTCAGTGAATGATTGAATCAATAGCATTCTGTCTGTTGTTCCGGTGTTGTGTGTTACCTGATGCAATGAAAAACGACCCAAAAAGAATTGTAAATCACCAGAGGTGAGCTTAAGTCTTTTGACTCTTGTACGGTCCCCATTAAGAACCTTCTTAACTTCTTCAAAGCGCTCATTGTATTTAGTTCTTAATCCCGGAACATATTCAAAATGACCACCAGATTTAGCGCCCTTTAATAAGAAAGTAATAGTGAAATCGTTAGTGTCAAAGTGCCAATTAAAGGTCTGTCCAGGCTTGCACAAATTAATTATCATGTTGGACACAGGGTCAGCGTATATATACAACTCATCTTTACCGAGGCAGACAGCAAGAAATTTCCTTAGTGGCTCCCAATGATACAATGTATATGCATATGTATCTTTTCCAAACAAATCAGCCGTAAGAAAACCGTTAGTGCGCTCCATAAATACGTTTTGTGGATGATCTGAAGGCTTATCAGGATTACCTTTCGCTAGATAAATATTGCACAGTTTTGAAGGTGAGTAATATGCATAAGGCTTTCTACTTTCTGCTTCAGTAACTAAAGCATCGAGACCACTGCTATTCAAAAAGTTAGGTAAAACAGCGCAACCTCCATCTTTCAAACCTGCCTTAACTCGATTGATAATTTTTATATACTCTGCACTATCTGGTTTATCAATCGGATATTTTATTAAGTCAACTATATTTTTTATATTCATAATCCTAGTCACATAGGCTTGTAGTCTTGCCTACCACTTATAATTACTTCATGCCCTGGCTCTTCAGGCTCATCATCCACCATCTCAGAAGGAAAACCAATCCCTAAGACCTGTACTTTTGCAGCCTCCTCGTGCCTTTTAATAATGTTTGGTGAGAGCTCTCTTGGCCCGTAACGCTTTTCTCCGTCTTTAAAAATATCGACCACCAAAGGTGCGATCTCTAAATTTAACCCGTTGCGGTTTGCAATGTCATTGAAAATTCCAACATCCTTTGACACTAAATCCATAGTGAAGCTTATATCTCTGCTACCATTAAGTATCACTTGTGATTCAGTTTCATGAACGAAGGAGTTTCCGGAGGATGCTTTTATTGCCTCATATGTCACGTTCATATCTAAACCTGATGCTTTGGCTGTAGTTAATGCTTCTGAGAGAGAAACTAAATTAACAGTAGCTAGGTAGTTGGTAAGAACCTTAAGAGATGATGCAGTACCAAGATCGCCAGTATGTAATATACGTCTACCCATTGAGCTCAGTATTGGAAGAACTAATTCAAAAGTCTCTCTACTACAACCTGCAAAAATTGATATGTTTCCTGTGTCAGCTCTGTGGCATCCTCCTGACACAGGGCAATCAACTGGCATCGCACCTTTTTTTTCAACCAGAG
>DQME01000069.1 GCA_015659815.1 Gammaproteobacteria bacterium
AAGCTCATCATGACATTAGTATGATAAATTGGAAGATCATCATTTAATGCTTCAAAAACTACTGAAGAGTAATTTAATTTTTTACAAAATACTTCTAAGGCATTGATTGATGTTCTGGAAGATTTGCAAGCAAAAACAATTTTGTTAATTCGATCCAGTACCATACTGCCAGTGCCTTCAAGAAAAAAACCATCTTTTTCAAGATAACTAAGGTCAATAACCTTCTCTATCCTAAAAGATTCAAATTCTTCTATGTATTTTAGAATGTCATTTCTTTTTTCTTTTCTTCTTGACTTAGCCATCATTGGGTAAATAACAACAGAATTGTCCTGATGAAAGGTTACCCAGTTATTAGGGAATAAAGCGTCAGTATTATTTAGTTCTTTAATGTCATCTACATCAAAAATAGTGATTTGGTGATCTCTCAAAAGGTTGACCATATTATCAAATTCCTCAATAGCAAGAGATTGGATCGATTCTTGAGAATCGTTTACATTTAGGCCAGTTTGAAATTTATTGGTCTCTAAAGTTTCTATATTGCTTGAGAAATTAGCTGGCCTAACCATCAATAATTGAGATGTAACTTGCTTATGCATAAAAAACAAAGATTATATGATTATAAATTATTTATTGTTTAGCTTTATTCTATCAATTAACCAGACGATCTTGTTTTTAACTTGGCCCAGTAAGCATCCAATTCCCGTTTAACATTTGGTCCGAGCAAATACAACGCCAACATGTTGGCAAGCGCCATCGCAAAGATCATAGCATCTGAAAAATCCAGAACAGCATCAAGCTGCACAGTACAACCTAAAACCACAAACAAACAAAATACTGTATTGAAAATTATTTTTGTTCGGCGTTTTTTTCCAAACATATAAACAAAGCCCTCCAATCCATAATAAGACCAAGAGATCATAGTCGAGTATGCAAACAACATCACCACAACAGCAAGAACACTTGGAAACCAAGGGATAACACTGGCAAATGCGCTTGATGTCAGTTCAACACCACGGATCGTTCCCTCATTCAGCATCGCAGGATCGTAGACAGTGAGAATAATAACTAGTGCAGTAATTGTGCAAATACAAACAGTGTCGATAAATGGTTCCAACATTGCCACAAATCCTTGAGTCAAGGGCTCATCGGTTTTAACCGTTGCATGAGCGATTGATGAAGACCCTATCCCCGCTTCATTGGAGAAGGCCGCACGACGAAACCCCAAAATAAGGACAGCGATCATGCCACCAGTGACCCCCTCAGGACTGAAAGCGTTGGTGATGATTGAATAGATAGCGGCAGGAATGGCAGAAAAATTAGCCCCAATTACTACTAGTGCAGTACCGACGTACAGGAGTGCCATAAAAGGGACAAGTTTTGATGTAACTCTAGCAATACTTTTAATCCCTCCAATGATGACAAGCCCAGTTAGCAAAGCCAAGATTGAACCAAACAACCATCCGCGACTGGCGAAAAAACCCTCGGTACCTCCAGTAACATTTACAAATTGAACATACGCTTGGTTGGCTTGGAACATGCACCCCACTCCAAGACAACCAACAACAATACAAATGGCATAATACCAGGCCATTATCTTGCCCAAACGTGGCATATTTTTCTCAGCAAGACCTTTGTCCATATAATACATAGGCCCACCTGAGACAGACCCGTCTGCATTGACTTGGCGATACTTAACCCCCAAAGTACACTCAACAAATTTAGATGCCATGCCCAGAAAACCAGCCACAATGAGCCAAAAAGTAGCTCCCGGGCCACCAATGGATATGGCAACGGCAACATGTGTGATGTTGCCAACACCTACAGTGCCGGACACAGCAGTTGTTAGTGCTTGAAAATGAGAGACCTCCCCAAGTGCCGTATTTGTCTTATCTTCTTTTCCGAGAACAATTCGAATCGCGTGTGTAAAACCGCGGATGTTAATAAGTCGTAAATAAAACGTAAAATACAAAGCGCCTGCAATAAGCCAAACCACAATCAAAGGAAGTTGTGACTCACCGATTGGAATCGAATAAAAAACCAAATCATTAAACGCTGATGCTATCGGTTTAAATGCTTCGTTAATTGTTTCATCAATGGTTGCCATAAAAGTAGTCTCAAGAATTCATTATTATCTTTTAAAAACAGATTGTCCCCGAGCAAATGTTTCCATAATTGAAATATCTTTTATTGTATCGGGATTTGACAACAATGGGTTACGCTCCAAGATCACTAAATCGGCTTGTTTACCTGGGGTGATCGATCCTTTTTTATCTTCTTCGAAGTATTGATATGCAGCACCGAGTGTAATGGCATGCAAGGCTTGCATTGGTGTTAGGCGCTGATCAGGTCCTAAAACAAAGTCACTGCGTGTTTTTCTATTAACCGCTACCCACATTAAACGCATCATATCCGGTGGAACTATCGGTGCATCATTGTGAATGGTAAATGGTATTTGCATACGTGCAGTTTCTGCTGCAGGACTTATAAATGCTGCTCGTTCTTCACCAAAACTCCGTCGATGCCAATCCCCCCAAAAGAAAGGGTGTGCTGAAAAATAAGAAGGGATCAGTCCTAGCCTTTTAGTTTTTTCAAGTTGATCTCTGCGCATGAGTTGTGCATGAATAATTACCGTACGATGATCTGATATCTCTTTATTTTTAAGGGCTGCAGCTACGCCATCAATTAACATATCAATGGCACCGTCACCGTTTGCATGCACCAGTGTAGGGGTTCCTCGTTCAAGTAATTGAGCAATTTTGGGGTTAAATTGTTCTGCTGGATAAATCGGATAAGCTCGATAGTCAGAAGTGGCTCCAGGTGGACCCTCATTGTAAGGCTCTGAAAGAAAAGCTGTACGTCCTTGGGGTGAGCCATCCAAGCCAAATTTCACACCCCCCAATCGTAAACCATCCGTATATGATGATTCTGTTTCAATAGATGCCAACTGATTGTCATCAAAATAGTTTGACCAAGGAAACACCACAACATCAGCAATATAAGGTTTATTTTTTGCGGCCACTCGCAATTTCTCAATATCTAACATATTAGCGGCGCCGTCTTGTATGGTGGTGATGCCATAACTTACGTAGCGTTGTATTGCCTGTCTGACTAAATTTTCAAACTTGTCATC
>DQME01000060.1 GCA_015659815.1 Gammaproteobacteria bacterium
GAGGTTCTGGTAAAGGATGTTCAGCGTCAATTCTCGCAGGGTGTTGTTACTAATGGAGAGCGCTATAATAAAGTGATTGATATTTGGTCACGTACCTCAGAGAAGGTTGCAAGTGCAATGATGGAGGAGGTCGGTTTTGAAGAGGTGACAGACGCTAATGGTAAGAAATCGAAAAGACCTTCATTCAATTCAATATATATGATGGCAGATTCTGGTGCTAGGGGTTCTCCAGCACAGATACGCCAATTAGCAGGCATGAGGGGACTAATGGCAAAGCCAGATGGTTCTATTATTGAAACGCCTATCACAAGCAATTTCCGTGAAGGTTTGAATAATATGCAGTACTTTATATCTACTCATGGTGCACGTAAAGGACTAGCAGATACGGCACTTAAAACTGCAAACTCAGGGTACCTAACAAGAAGACTAGTTGATGTGGGTCAGGACTTAGTGATAACTCAGAACGATTGTGGTACTAATAATGGATTACTCATGAAAGCAGTAATCGATGGCGGCAACATTGTTCAAACCTTGGGTGAGGCTACACTAGGAAGGGTAACAACTGAAGATGTATTGTATCCAGACTCAAATAAAGTGTTCCTAGAGAGAGGCCATCTAATTACTCTTGATGATTCCGACCATATTAATAATATAGGGGTAGAATCAATCAAGGTTAGATCAGCCATAACTTGTGAAACTAGATACGGAGTTTGCTCTTCGTGTTATGGAAACGATATGGCTCGTGGGCATAAAATTGGAGTGGGCGAGGCTGTAGGAGTTATAGCAGCTCAGTCTATCGGTGAGCCAGGTACCCAGTTAACAATGCGTACATTCCATATTGGCGGAGCAGCAAGCTCCTCTACTGCGATTAACAGTGTAAATATTAATACTGACGGTATTGCTCATTTTGAAAATATAAAATCCATAACCAACTCAAATGGCGACTTAGTGATTATTTCTCGCTCTTCAGAGGTCTCAGTACATAACGAAAAAGGACAAGAGAAGGAGCGTTACAAGATACCATACGGAGCAATAGTTCACGTTAAAGATGGTGGTGCAGTTAAGGCCAAAGATAAGATTGCTGATTGGGATCCACACACACACCCTATCATTGCTGAGCATTCAGGTAAAGTTGTGTTTATAGACTTTGTTGAAGGGGCAACAGTAATGAAAAAGTCTGACCCATTAACTGGTTTAAATTTCTATGAAATTATTGATGAGTCTGGAAGGTCTACTGCTGCTAAAGGGCTAAAACCCTTAATCAAGCTGGTAGATTCTAAGGATAAGGATTTGGTACTGGCTACTCATTATCTTCCTTCAAACGTGAAAATTAATTTAGAAGATAAACAATCCATTTCATCTGGCGAGATCTTGGCAAAGATACCGAAGGATCTTTCAAAGACAAGTGACATCACAGGCGGTCTACCGCGTGTTGCCGACCTATTTGAAGCAAGAAAGGCCAAAGACCATTCAATCCTTGCTGAGGCTGCTGGGGTTATAAGTTTTGGAAGCCAGACAAAGAGTAAGGACCGTTTAATTATTACCAATGAGGATGGCGAGGCCACTGAAATGATGATACATAAATGGCGCCAAATAAACGTGTTCGATGGTGAAACTGTTGAGGTGGGAGATGTAATCTCTGATGGGCCATCAAACCCGCACGATATACTTCGTTTGTTGGGCGTTGAGGCGTTAGCAAATTATGTTGTAAAAGAGGTACAGAATGTATATCGTTTACAGGGAGTTAAAATTTCTGATAAACATATCGAAGTCATTGTTAAGCAGATGCTACGTAAGTGCGAAGTGCTTGACTCCGGAGATTCAGTATTCGTGAACGGAGAAACGGCTGAATATGCTAGGGTGATTGAAGTTAATAAGCAGCTTAAGGCACAGGGCAAGGATTTGGTGGTTTATCAGAGGCTACTGATGGGTATTACTAAGGCGTCATTGGCTACTGAGTCATTCATATCTGCTGCATCCTTCCAGGAAACAACTAGAGTACTTACCGAGGCTTCAACAACAGGACGTGTAGATGAGTTACACGGACTTAAAGAGAACGTCATTGTTGGGCGCTTAATTCCAGCTGGTACCGGTTACAAAACCCATGAGAAGCTTAGGAAGCGTCGTGCAGAGAGTGTTATGCTTACAGCTGATGCAGAGGAGGCATTATCTGCACAACTCAGTGAGGCCGAAGATCAAGTCGAGGAGGAGGTAAAGATAGAGGGGTAATGTGATCTATCTGTATCTTTGATTATGTAAAAAATGCACTGGAAAATTCAGTGCATTTTTTGTTTATAGAGTATCTAAATTAATATATATTAGGTATAAAATGTAGCCATGAATAAACCAACTTTTGATCAACTTGTTGCTGATGGATTCAATCATATTCCTGTATTCAAAGAGATTGTAGTTGATACAGACACTGCACTAGGTTTGTATCTCAAGCTAGGCAACAATCCATATTCATATCTATTTGAGTCTGTCCAGGGAGGCGAAAAGTGGGGCAGATATTCAATGATTGGTCTTCCAGCACAAGTAATAGTGAAGGTTTTTGATTATGAAGTGCGCATAGAAAAGAACAGCAAATTAATTGATTCGTTTACAGTAGACGACCCTTTGGCGTGGGTTGAAGATTTTCAAAATAAGTATAAAGTACCAAATCTATCGAATCTGCCTGACTTTAATGGAGGTCTTGTGGGTTATTTTGGTTATGAAATTATTAGATATATTGAGCCCAAGCTGTCTAATATAAACAAGCCAGATGAGCTAGAGGTGCCTGATATTTTACTGATGGTGTCAGATGACCTAGTTGTGTTTGATAATTTACTTAATAAGGCTTTTATTATCACTCATATAGATCCAAATGATAGTGAATATAAAGACGCTCTTGAAAGGATTGCAAAAATTAAATCACTAATTGACGAACCTTTAACTACTAGTACACATACAGAAGGTAGAATAAACGAGGACGACTTTGTCTCCAGTTTTGGGGAAAAAGAATACAAACAAGCAGTTGAAAAAATACAGCAATACATCATAGCAGGTGACGTTATGCAGGTAGTGCCTTCTCAGAGGTTGAGCTGTGAGTTTAATGCTCCACCTATTGAGTTGTATCGCCAGTTAAGGCGCATGAACCCATCACCATACATGTACTATCTAAATCTTGATGATTTTACTATTGTCGGATCTTCACCAGAAATATTGACCAGAGTTGACTCTTCAAGACGTGCAACGGTTAGGCCGATTGCAGGTACACGTTCAAGAGGAAAAAACCATGATGAGGATTTAGAGTTAAAGAAAGACCTACTGTCGGATGAGAAAGAGATAGCCGAACATTTAATGTTGATAGACCTGGGTCGTAATGATTTAGGCAGGATTGCAAAGACCGGTACAGTAACACTAACAGACAAAATGTTTGTCGAGTACTATTCACACGTTATGCATATAGTGTCTAATGTTGAGTGCACATTGAAGGAAGGTATGAGTGCAATTGATGTACTAAAAGCAACATTTCCAGCAGGAACCCTTAGCGGAGCTCCAAAGGTTAGGGCAATGGAGATAATAAATGAGGTAGAGCCACTAAAACGTAACGTCTATTCTGGCGCTATTGGTTACCTTTCTTGGCATGGCTGTATGGATATGGCTATAGCCATTCGTACCGCTGTAATTAAGGATAATGTATTGTATGTACAGGCAGGTGCCGGTATAGTGCACGATTCAGTCCCGCAGTCAGAATGGGACGAGACTATGCACAAAGCCAGGGCCTTAATAAAGGCTGCGCAACAAGTATAGCTAGGAATAGGTAATTGTATATCCCCAATGGGGTATGTAATAATAATACATTATCATTTAAAATCTAACTTGTGTAGGTTTTTAATTAACCTACTATCGGGAGACATTTACTATTGATTTAAAATTTGTTTTTTCTAAAAAGGAGAGAAATATGAAAAAAACGATTTCTTCTATCTCAGCAGTTATTACTTTGGCTACATTGTTTGCAATGCCATTAGAAGTAGGTGCTAAAGAGATGAGCGGTAAAGACCTTGCTTTTGATCGTAAACTGGGTAACTGCCTAGCTTGCCATATGATTGTTGGAGGTTCTCAGCCAGGTAACATGGGGCCACCACTTATCGCCATGAAGGCTAGATTTCCAGACATAGCTACACTAAGAGCACAGATACATGATGCTACTGTTGCAAACCCAAATACAATGATGCCTCCGTTCGGAGCTCATGGCATATTAAGTGCAGACCAAGTTGATAAGGTTACTGCATACATTCATTCACTTTAACACACAGGAGAAATCATGAAAAGAAGATTATTTCTAAAGAGCGCAATGGCCACATCAGCAGTAGCAACTGCTGTAGGTGCAGGATTACTTACACCAAGTATGGTTTTTGCTTCTTCAGCAAAATTTAAAGCCTTGTCAGATGCTGCGAACAGTTCTGCGGCTGGAGCAGCTGAAGGTACGTTTAAGTTTAAGGCGCCAAAGATCGCAGAAAACGGAGCTGTAGTTCCACTATCTGTTGACGCTAAGAAACTTGATGGAGTAACTAACATATCTATATTAGTTCAGTCAAACACAACACCACTTACAGCTTCATTTAACTTTACTGGTGGAGCTGTTGGATTTGTTTCAACTAGAATCAAGATGGGTAAAACATCCCCAGTCACCGCTTTAGTTACATCAAGCTCTGGCGTTTCAGCTAAGACAAGTGAAATCAAGGTTACAGTTGGCGGCTGTGGCGGTTAATTTAATAACATACTAAGGAGAAACTAAATGGCAACAATTAAACTAAAACCAAAAGCAAAGAAGGGTGTTATTAAAGTTAAAGCTATAGTTAAACACCCAATGGAAACTGGACTAAGGAAAGACAAAAAAGGTAACCTGATTCCTGCTAACCATATCGATCATCTTACAATTACACACAACGGTACTAAAGTTGTAGATGCAGATATCGGAGCAGCGGTTTCAAAAGACCCATATTTCCAGTTCCAAGTTGCGGGTGCTAAGGGTGATGAGATAACCTTAGCTTACAAAGACAATAACGGTGGTTCAGGTTCTGCGACTGCTACGTCTAAGTAACTACTACTAACAAGGAGAGAGATTAATGAAAAAATTAATTATTACAATGGCAACAGCCGCTCTTTTTAGCTCGACTTCGGCGCTTGCGCAGCAGTCTGCTGCAGTGCAAGCTGACATTGATGCATTTCAAGGTTATTTCTTGAAGACTTTTCCAAACTTAAGCTTACAAGACTTTTCTAAAGGTCCTTACGCTATGAGTGATGACAAGATGATGCAGTTTGAAGCGATAATGGAGATGCCTCCATTTGAAGATTTGCTTGAAAAGGGTGGGGACTTGTGGAACAAGCCATTCGCAAATGGACACACATTTTCAAGTTGCTGGAAGGTTTCAGATGCAGAGATAAGAACTTTATATCCGAGATGGAATGCTGCCAAGGGTAAGGTTGAAACTTTAGAGCAAGGACTTATTGATTGCCTAGTTTCTAATGGCGAGAAGAAGTGGGGAACAGGCAAAGGTAAACATGCCTGGGTCGCTTCACACTTAACTACTCTTGCTGAAGGACAAGTTATTAACGTGGTTGTCCCTGAGGGCGATGCTGCTGCACTTGCAGCTTACAATGACGGTAAACGTTTCTACTGGGCTAAGCGTGGACAACTAAACCTTTCATGTGCTAATTGCCATGTAGGTGGTGCAGGTAAAAGGGTTCGTGGTAACACATTGTCACCAGCTCTAGGTCAATCTACTCACTTCCCTGTATGGCGTGGTAAATGGGCTAAGTCTAAGGGCGATGGTTTTGGCACTATGCAGCGACGTTACGGTGGTTGTAACAAGCAGGTTCGTGCTAAGCCATTCAAGAGACATAAGAGTCAATATGATAACCTAGAGTTCTATCACACTGCGATGAGCAATGGGATGGAGATTTCTGGTACTGAGTACAGAGAATAAGGAGAAATAATATGAAAAAATTACTATTACCACTTGTAGCTGTATTCACATTATCAGTTCACGCTGGAGACCCTATGTCAAGTTCACATAATTGGAATATTGGTTCAACTAATGATGCAGTTACAGCTCATCTATTAGCGCTTAGTGTACCTGTTTATGATGCACTACTAGCTGATGCGAAGTCAGAACAGTCAAAAGCGAAGGCACTTGAATTTGAGTGGCGCGATATTGGCAAGTTCATGAAGGACGCTGCAAAGGCTCAAGCTGCGGGCGACTGGGCTACAGCTCAAAAGCTACTTACTAAAGCTGCAGAGCAAGGCAGATTAGGACAGAAGCAGGCTGCTGATCAAGCAAACGCTGGACCTTCGTACTAATAAATACAGCTTAGTTTAAAAA
>DQME01000136.1 GCA_015659815.1 Gammaproteobacteria bacterium
ACCCTCGGTACGTTGCCGTACACCCGCTTTCCAAGCGAGCAAATTAAACCACTCTGACATCCCTCCGGAACTTGTTTTACTATCTAATTTTCATCCCAGGCTTTGCATCTGAATCTGAAGACAGAAGATGGACTGATTTTCCATCACTTGCGGCAAGTATCATACCTTCTGAGACTCCAAAACGCATCTTTCTTGGTGCCAAGTTTGCCACCATCACTGTTAGACGCCCTTCTAGATCTTCAGGAGTGTAATATTCCTTGATTCCTGCGAATACATTCCTAGTTCCTTCCTCTCCAATATCTAGTGTTAATTGAACAAGCTTATCAGCCCCTTCAACTTCTTGAGCTTTTACTATTTTTGCTATCCTTAAATCAATCTTGGAAAAATCATCTATCTGAATCATATTATCGTCCTGGGTTTCGTTATCGTTACTTATTTGTTGTATATTTTCTTTTGATGCCTCAATTAAATTAGCGATCTGTTCATCCTCTATTCGCATCATCATAGGCTTAAATTTGTTGATTTTATGTTTCGTCAGTGGGTGTTTTATTGCACCCCAAGTTAACTCATCAATATTCAAGAATTTTTCTGCATCTTTAGCCATAACTGGTAGTACCGGCTTTAGGTATGTCATAAGTACTCTGAATAAGTTTATTGCAAGCGATGTAACGTCATGTACCATAGCCTCTTTGCCATCTTCTTTCACTAACTGCCATGGCTTGTTCTCATCAATGTACTGGTTAGCTTTGTCTGCCAGCTTCATAATCTCACGCATGGCCTGATTGTAATTGCGTGACTCATACATACTGGCAATTTCATCCCCTTTAGCTAGAAATTGATTATATAGGTCAGACTCTATGGCGTATGCAGATAGAGTTCTGTTATATTTTTTAACAATGAATCCTGCCGACCTTGAGGCAATATTAACCACTTTACCGACTAGATCAGAATTAACTCTTTGCTTGAAATCCTCAAGATTTAAATCTATGTCATCAATCTTGGGTGTTAACTTATATGAATAATAGTACCTCAGGCACTCTGGATTTAGATGATTTAGATATGTCCTGGCTTGTATAAATGTGCCACGCGACTTACTCATCTTTTGGCCGTTAACTGTCAAAAAACCGTGAGCAAAAATAGCATTAGGTGTACGGTAATTTGACCCCATAAGTGTTGCTGGCCAGAAGAGTGCATGGAAATATACTATATCCTTACCTATGAAATGATACATCTCGGTTTTTGAGTCTTTATTAAAATACTCATCAAAATCCAGCCCAGTTTCGTCGCAAAGCTTCTTAAAGCTACCCATATAACCAATCGGAGCATCAAGCCAAACATAAAAGAATTTATCTTTGACTCCGGGTATCTGAAACCCAAAATATGGGGCATCACGAGAAATATCCCACTGCTGCAGACCCTGATCGAACCATTCAGACAGCTTGTTCCTAATCTCTGGCTGTAAGTGTCCAGCATCGGTCCACTTTTTTAGCTTTTCTTCGAACTGTGGCAGGTCAAAGAAGTAGTGCTCAGATTCCTTAGTGATTGGGGTTGCACCAGATACTGCTGACTTTGCATTCTTAAGTTCTGTGGTTGAGTACGTCGCACCACAAGATTCGCAGTTATCTCCGTACTGCTCAACAGCACCACACTTAGGGCAGTCACCCTTAATGAACCTGTCTGGTAAGAACATTTTCTTTTCAGGGTCGAATGCCTGAGAGATGGTTCTCTTTTTTATATAGCCGGCATCGTTTAGTTTTTTGTAAATCCCCTCTGATACCTCTCTGTTTTCATCAGAATGTGTGGAGTGATATTGGCTAAATTCAATAGCAAAGTCTTTAAAATCTGCCTGGTGCCGTTCACTTACACCTGCAATCAGCTCCTCAGGCGTAATGCCAAGCTCTTGGGCCTTAAGCATTATAGGGGTGCCGTGCGCATCATCGGCACACACGTAGTGACACTCATTACCCATCATTCTTTGATATCTAACCCAAATATCGGTCTGAATGTACTCCAACAAATGACCAAGGTGTATTTCACCGTTTGCATATGGCAGAGCAGAAGATACTAGAATTTTCCTTTTGGACATAGTAATATTAGGGTTTAATGATATCAAGTTACGTTAAAATAGCATCATTTTACCGACTGGACTACAATATATGGCAGATTTAACTAAAGATCAAATCGAGAGCATACTATCAAATGTTATTGATATATACACCGAAGAAGACATTGTTTCGTCGAACTCAGTAGATAGCATCACTATCGATGGTGATCAAGTTACAATTGATGTTGTCCTTGGATACCCTGCTGATAGCTACCATTCAAAACTAGCAACCGATATTAATGATGCACTTGAGTCAGCCAAAATTATCGATGCCAAAATAAACATTAGCACTAAAATTGCATCTTACTCTACTCAAAAGGGTGTTGATACGTTGCCTGAGGTTAAAAACATCATAGCAGTCGCCTCTGGCAAGGGTGGTGTTGGTAAATCTACTACCGCGGTCAACCTTGCACTAGCCCTTCAATCTGAAGGTGCAAAAGTAGCTCTACTGGATGCTGATATTTACGGCCCTTCACAGCCAAGAATGCTGGGTCTCACAAAGTCAAAGCCGGAAACAACTGGAGAAGGAAAATTGTTACCAATCCTTGGTCACGGTATTCAGAGTATGTCGATTGGTTTTTTGGTAGACGAAGGGTCACCAATGATTTGGCGCGGTCCGATGGTGACCCAGGCCTTAGAACAGATGCTGAGAGATACACTATGGCGTGGCGTTGACTATATGGTAATTGATCTACCACCAGGAACTGGAGATACACAGTTAACTTTAAGTCAAAAGATACCTGTAAGTGGTTCAGTTATAGTAACTACACCACAAGATATCGCTCTTATTGATGCCAAAAAAGGTCTCAAAATGTTTGAAAAAGTTAACATTCCAATACTAGGCATTATTGAGAACATGTCTACTCATATTTGCTCAAACTGTAACCACGAAGAGGCCATCTTTGGAAAGGGTGGTGGTAAATCTATGGCCAAAGAGGCTGACGTTAACTTCTTGGGGTCCCTACCTCTAGAAATTGATATTCGTACCGATGTCGACGATGGCATACCTACAGTAGCTAAGAGCCCTGATGGAAGGACAGCTGAAATATACAAAGAAATTGCAAGAAAAGTTGCAGCTAAATTAACCCAACAAGACAAGGCAATAAGCGCATTCCCTAGCATAACGATCGAGTAGATTTTAATAACAATGCTGGTTAAAAATCATTAAACTATATTCTTTTTATAGTTGTTTTGGCTAAATATGAGCTACACAGAGCAATTTAAAGGCAGGTTCATTGGAATAATGCAGTGGGAGGACTGTGACTCATTGCTGCACGCTCTTACTGATAATCCCAATCAGTGGTACGTATACAACACCTCGAGCGATGTCCCAATTTCTACCGTAGATGCTGATGAATTTATTCAACAAATAAATGAAATCAAGGGAATCATCACTAAAGAGCATCAAGAGAGGTACTGCGGAATCGTCTATACTGATGACATTGATAATCCTAGTTTTGTAAAGATTTTTCATCCAAAACACCTTGGGAAGGCTTGTGGCAGTAGTGAAAAGCCGCCATTACCTAGATGGCTACTTTCTAAGACCCAGCCAACAGACGTTGTGGAAGAGCTTGGGTATGCAAACGTGGAGTCAGGGTTTTTTACTAAATATTTAAAGTTTTAAGATTTATAATCTAACAATTTTATTTTGTCAGTGATTTTCAGACACCTGATTTATGGTGTATTTTGGAATCTCAATAACTAAGTCTTTGTCTCCTACTATGGCCTGACAAGATAGCCTTGAGTCAGGATCCAAACCCCACGCCTTGTCTAACAAATCGTCCTCTATCTCGTCAGACTCTTCTATATCATAAAAACCTTCACGCACATACACGTGACATGTCGTACAGGCATTTGACATTTCGCATGCATGCTCTATCTCCACATCATTTTCAAGTAACGCATTGCACACACTTACTCCACTCTTAACCTCTATCACTGTACCCTCTGGACACAGCTCTTCGTTGGGTAAAACAATTATTTGAGGCATATCATTCCTTTAATACGTTGCTCCATATTGTGTATCAGAATTCATCTACATTGTGGCCATGCATAGCTTTCATTATTGACTTATTCATACGCATTTCTACAAATTTTGAGCTTGCACTTTCTAATCTATCAATTCCTTCATGTATTAACTCTTTATCTTCACTTTCTTTAAGGTCTTTCAACTCATCCCTAGCATTAAGTATCTTAGAAAGCATATCACCATCCAATAAGTTCTTGTCCTTGTCTAGCGCTGTGTCAATAGCCTCAATAGTTCTAACTGCGTCTATTTGGGCCTCATGCAATAGCCTTACTTGAATATCACTATCAGCAAACAAGATTGAATCCTTAAGCATTTTTTCCATGTCTTGTTCTGTTAACCCATATGAGGGCTTGATTACAACTTTTGACTTAACTCCCGACGTCTCCTCGTTAGCAGATACCGATAATAGTCCGTCTGCATCTACCTGAAACTCAACCCTAACTCTAGCACTCCCTGCTACCATTGGGGGTATACCTTTTAGTTCAAAGCGACCTAAAGACCGGCAATCCTTTACCAATTCCCTTTCCCCTTGGAGTACATGTATTTCCATAGCCGTCTGTCCATCCTTGAAGGTGGTAAATTCCTGTGCCCTAGTGATCGGTATTGTTGTGTTTCTAAGTACAACCTTCTCAACCAATTCACCCATAGTTTCTAGGCCAAGCGATAGAGGCAGAACGTCGAGAAGCAGCATTTCGTCTTTCGACATGTTGCCGACCAGTAAATTGGCCTGTATAGCAGCACCCTTGGCCACAACTTCATCAGGATTAATACTACAAAGCACTGGTTTATTAAACATATCACTAACCATTTCTCTTACAATTGGCATTCTTGTAGACCCACCAACCATAATTATATCTATAACCTCGCTCACATCAATCTGTGCATCTCGGATTGCCCTTTTTGTTAGCAATATTGCTCTCTTTACTAATGAATTTGCTAGTGAATTAAATTTTTCTTTTGTAATTCTATAGCTACCGTCAACACAGTCAAACTCGGCAAAATCGTTTTCTGTTAGCGTTTCTTTAGCTACACGCGAGAACTGTTTGATCTTTTGCTGCTGCGAAGGAGTTAGCTCCTTCATACCTAGCTCGTTTATGCAGTCTTCAATAATTAATTGGTCAAAATCGTCACCCCCAAGAGATGAGTCACCGCCAGTAGATAAAACCTTGAAGACCCCTTTCGAAAACTCTAGTATAGATATGTCAAAAGTTCCCCCGCCAAGATCAAAAACAGCGTGTATTCCTTCGCTTCCAGACTCCAGGCCATAAGCCACAGCTGCGGCAGTTGGTTCATTTAATAGGCGTAAAGTGTTAAGCCCTGCTAGAGTTGCTGCATCCTTAGTTGCTTGTCTTTGTGCGTCATTAAAATATGCAGGCACCGTGATAACTGCATCTATTATTTCACCTCCAAGTGACTCCTCGGCACGGCACTTAAGGGATGTCAATATTCCTGAAGAAATCTGTACAGCGGATAGGTCACCCATTGCCGTACGAAATAGCACGTTATTACCATTCTCTACTAACTTATAAGGGCAATTTTTAAAGTTAATTACGTCCTTATATCCCAACCCCATAAATCTTTTAACCGAAACTATGGTGTTTGTTGGGTCAGTGTTTGCGTACGGGCAGGCGTCACAACCAACTGTTAGTTTGTTGTCCTTACCGCAATGAACCACTGATGGCAATATGGCTTCATCGTTTTCGTCAGTTAGGATAGTGCTGAGTCCACTCTTGACAGAAGCAACCAGCGAGTTCGTAGTTCCTAAGTCTATACCTATTGCAAGCCTGTGTAGGTGTGGGGCACTAGATTGCCCGGGTTCTGATATTTGTAATAGTGCCATTATTTAAAGTTACTGTTATCGAAAAACATAATCACACTAAAGCCATTCGTCCATCAATCTGCTTGAGTGATAATTTAGTTGAATATAAAACTTCAACTCCCTTACTAAATTTTTAATTCCGTCAAAATCATCTTTAATAAATAGTCTCTCTAACTGTTCGACGTTTTCATTAATTTTACTATCAATATTTCCAATAAAACTATCAAGACCTAGTTCGTCCCTTTCTGACTCTATTAACTCTAGTTTTTCTCTTAATTTAATTTGACTCATCAAGAAATCAGTATCCATAGATGTGTCTTTCTCATCAAATGCATTAATGCCTTGCAATTCTAATAGGTAAGTTGCTCTCTTTAGGGGTGATTTCAATGTATCAAGGGCGTCATTGATAAGTGAGGTGTTTTGTAGTGCGTTTGACTGTTCTGACACGCTTTTTGTTACAAACTTGTCGGGATGAAATTTGGCAACTTGTTGCTTGTAAGAGCTGTTTAGGGCATTTAAATCGATATCAAACCCAACATCTAGAGAGAATAACTCAAAGTAATTTTCCATACACTAAAATTGAAAAAATAACAGTTATACAGTGAAAGACTCGCCACAACCGCACTCGGCTTTAGCGTTTGGGTTGTTAAATTCGAACCCTTCATTGAGCCCTTCTTTGACAAAATCAACCTCAGTACCGTTTAAATAAACTAGACTCTTAGCGTCAACTATAACTTTTACTCCATTGTCTTCAAAAACTGAATCGTCCTCATTAACAACATCAACAAATTCAATGTTGTATCCCAACCCAGAGCAGCCAGTAGTTTGAACAGATAAACGTATCCCGACCCCAGTACCGCGATTGGCAATGTAGTCGTTAACGCGTTGAGAGGCGGTATCTGTTAGGGTTATTGCCATTTTTTTGTTATGACTTACTCTTGATGTCATTAATAGCTGCCTTGATTGCGTCCTCGGCAAGCACAGAGCAGTGAATCTTTACAGGTGGTAGTGACAATTCCTCTGCTATGTCAGAATTTTTTATTTCCGAGGCCTCATCCAAAGTCTTGCCCTTGACCCACTCAGTAAGCAATGAGCTCGAAGCAATCGCTGAGCCACAGCCGTACGTTTTAAATTTTGCATCCTCAATCACTCCATTATCGTCTACCTGGATTTGCAGTCTCATTACGTCTCCACAAGCGGGTGCACCAACCATCCCTGTTCCTACATTTTTGGCATCCTTGTCAAGGACACCAACGTTGCGAGGGTTTTCATAATGATCAAGAACTTTTTCACCGTATGCCATTTTTTTCTCCTAAATAATTAACTCAATTCTATCACTTTAGAGCCTATATAGTCCACCTTTTTTAGCGCATTAATTAATGCGCTGTCCATTCAACAGTACTTAAATCTATTCCCTCTTTAAACATGTCCCATAAAGGCGAAAGTTCGCGCAATTTTTCAACCTTGGCACGGACTAATTCAACTGCCTTATCTATATCTTCTTCGGTAGTAAATCTACCAATACTAAACCTTATTGAGCTATGTGCCAGTTCGTCAGATAAACCAAGCGCTCTTAGCACATATGAAGGCTCAAGGCTTGCTGATGTGCAGGCAGAGCCTGAGGATACCGCGATATCGCTTATAGCCATCATCAATGACTCACCCTCGACATAGTTAAAGCTAATATTTAAGTTCCCAGGAATACGCTTTTCCAAGTCACCATTAACGACAACCTCTTCCATATCAGCAAAACCCGCCAAGAGCCTATCTCTTAGGGTTTTAATGGTTATATTTTCTTGTCCCATCTCCTCTTCTGCTATCGCAAAAGCCTTACCCATCCCTACTATCTGATGTGTAGCAAGTGTACCAGAGCGCATACCTCTCTCATGTCCGCCTCCGTGCATCTGAGACTCTATACGAACTCTAGGCTTACGACGAACATATAAAGCACCTATACCCTTGGGGCCATAAATTTTATGTGCTGAAAAACTCATTAAGTCAACTGGAAGCTTAGACAAGTCTATATCGACCTTGCCTGCTGACTGTGCCGCATCAACATGAAAAAATACCTTCTTTTCACGACAAAGGTTTCCAATGGACTCAATATCTTGGATTACACCAATCTCGTTATTCACATGCATTATTGATACCAGAATCGTTTCTTCACGTATAGATTGACTTAGGACATTGATGTCCAACAATCCGTTCGGCAAAGGGTCGAGGTAGGTAACCTCGCAACCCTCTCTCTCTAACTGTCGGCAAGTATCTAGTACTGCCTTGTGTTCAGTTTTAAGGGTGATTATGTGGTTACCCTTCTTTTTGTAAAAGTGGGCAATACCTTTTATAGCGAGATTGTCTGACTCTGTAGCGCCAGAGGTCCAAACTATCTCTCTAGAATCAGCACCAACAAGACTTGCCACCTGAGACCTTGCCTTTTTGACCGCGTCATCAGCTTGCCAACCGTAGTAGTGGGATCTGGATGCTGGGTTACCAAAATCTCCATCCATAGTTAGGTACTTCATCATGTCTGATGCCACCCTCTTGTCAACTGGAGTAGTTGCAGAGTAGTCCATGTAAGTTGGTGTTGTCATGCTGTTTATAGTCCTTTATTGAAGTTATATTCGTCAATTACTTGTTGAAGGGTTTTGTTCTCCAAGAACGTCCTTATTTGATCACTTACCTCGCACCATAGTCTATGAGACATGCACTCTTTGCCTTTATGGCAATCAGTCATGCCCTTGCATCGCCTAAGGTCAATATTTTCATCTACCGCTTCAATTATTTGAGTTAGATTGATGTTTTCTGCAGTTGCATCTAACAAATAACCGCCACCAGGGCCACGAACACTTTTAACGAGAGAAGCCCTTCTTAGTTTTGAGAATAACTGCTCTAAATATGAAAGAGAAATGTTTTGTCTTTCTGAGATTATTTCAAGAGTTGTCGGTATGCCAGGCTTAGTTGTTGCTAAGTCCAACATAGCTGTAATTGCGTACCTACCTTTGGTTGTTAGTTGCATAGTAATACCAATCTATAAAAACAGGATATTATTATATAGTTAACCAACTAATTTAGTCAAGTAAAAAACGGTGTATTTATCACGTTATTTACTCTCTATCTCAAGATCATCTACAGAAGATTCTGCAGTATTCTTTATGTCCAACTCTTTAGAGACCTTTGACAACTGCTTATCCATATCCTGTATATGATTAAGTATGGAGTTAATAGCCTTAACAGTGGGGTCATCTGTATCTTGACTGACCACAGCGTATGCGTCAAAATGATCTGGATCTTTGTTGCCACTCTTCAATACTTTTCCAGGTATTCCAACGACAGTCTGGTTGTCATCTATCGACTTCACTACTACTGAATTTGAGCCAACCCTTACATTGTTACCTAAAGTTACTGGGCCAAGTATTTTTGCTCCAGCGCCAATAACTACATTGTTTTTTAATGTTGGGTGTCTCTTTACTTTGTCCCATGTAATTCCACCCAAAGTTACCCCATGATAAAGCATACAGTCGTCACCTATTTCTGAGGTTTCACCAATAACTACACCCATACCGTGATCAATAAAGAATCTGCGCCCAATCTGTGCACCTGGATGTATCTCGATACCGGTAAACCAA
Organism: Gammaproteobacteria bacterium; assembly: GCA_015659815.1. Classification (GTDB taxonomy): domain Bacteria; phylum Pseudomonadota; class Gammaproteobacteria; order PS1; family Pseudothioglobaceae; genus SZUA-1055. The sequence goes on from DQME01000136.1 coordinate 9,579, forward strand.
CGAGCTAAAGTGGAAATATATCGTGCTAGCCATTTAAGCTTAATGCTCCATAGCCAGTGGGTGAGGCGATAAAAAATCATTGCCTGGACACCTGAATAGCATGTAACAATTTCAAAAATATTTCTTGCGGCCGGGTCGCGATCAAAAACGCTATTTATATCTTCAATAAATTTCATACGTTAATTTTATCATAAAGCGTTAATATTTAATTATCCTTGGGTTAGTAAAAGCGCAATTATAATGTGGCTAAACAGCTAGTACTTGAGTATAGATTTGAAGCGCTTATAGTTGAACAGATACTGCTCTGGATTTGTTTTTATGAGGTTTTCAATTTCATGATTCATGAGTCCCACATCGCTCTCCAGAGTGTTTTCTTCTGAGACCACATTTATCTTTTTAAGGTTAAGTTTGTATCCTTTGCCTTGATGTAGGCGCTCTGCCCATGTCAACAATACAGTCGCGTCATGCTTCCTGGCGAGCCTAACAAGAAGAGTCATAGTTCTAACCTTGTGATTAAAGAATGGAGCCATTACGCTGCCCTCTTCTCCTGGATCTTGGTCCGGAAGAATCCCTATAACCTTGTTACTGTTTATGGCTCTTTGAATCTTAATTACGCCCTTCTTGTCTGCAGCGGCCATGTCTAATCCTCCCTGCTGCCTTCTAGAAAATAAAAGTTTTTCAAAGTACCTTCTCTTTAACGGTTTGTAAAGAAACGTGACTGGCCTAACTAATGACAACACCCTACCAGTGATCTCCCAACAACCGAAATGAGGAACAAGCAAGATTATAGGTTTATCAGATTCAAGGTTGTCTGCACCGTTTATCTCTTTTACGCATTTTGAATTGACAGCAAAATCATTAAACCAAATAGGTCCAGACTCGGTCAACCCTTTGCCTGTCTCTATTAGGTTTTTTTTAACCAAAATTTTCATATCTTGTGGACTCATATCTGGAAAACAAAGCTCAATGTTTGCCATTACCACCCTCCTAGATTCGGTGTTAGTTAAGTACAGGTACCTGCCAACCAATGAACCAATCAGATGGTTAACCCTTAAAGGGAGTACAGAAAAGATCCTTAAGATAGCTTCAACCATGCTTCTTTTCTTTGGTCTCATCGAGCATTGGTCTCATAGCACTAAGAAGGTTCTTGTATAGGCTCGGTGTCCTCTTCTCTTCGCTCAAAAGGAGTTCCTTAAAGTGTTGCCTTTCGGTTGGCATAGAGAAGCATGCTGGGCATGAATCTGGTATCACTGGTAATTCCATGTTTTTAGCGAAGTCTGCTAACTGCCTCTCTCTGACATATACCAATGGCCGTATTACCCTTAAGTCTTTTGCGTCGTTAATGTAGTGAGCCTTCATAGTTTGTATTTTGCCGTTATGGAACATTGACATTATTACACTCTCTGAGAGGTCGTCTAGGTGCTGTCCTAGAGCCAAAACATTGTAACCCTCCCTCCTAGCAACTTTGTACATTAGGCCCCTCTTGATGCGTGAGCAGAAGGAGCAATAAGAGTCCCCTCTCATGCTTTTTTTGGCTTGCTCCATAATCGGAAACTCTTCAAAAAAATATGGCGTATCGAATTTGCTAAAAAAGGAGTCCAATGATTGAGGTTCGAAACCATCAACCTGAGGGTCTATGGTAACAACTCCAAGCCCAAAGCTTACAGGTGCGTGCCTCTTGAAGTGCCTCAAAATATGAAACAGGCTTAATGAGTCCTTCCCTCCAGACACGGCAAGTAGAACCCTGTCTCCATCTCTTATCATGCCGAAATCACTGATAGCTCTACCTACAGGCTTTGCTAGTAGTTTTGGTATTGCCGTTTTGTAAATTGTATTCTTAGTCATATACCTTTCTTTAGTGGCCATTTAGCCATTTTTTTTGTCGTCCGTTTATTGCTTTATCCTTAATCTTATCGATTTCAAGGGTACAGGAAGTTTTTTCTGGGTCACAGATTTTAACCAAAATATCTACAAGCAGATCATCTCTCAATACCCCAATGCTTATTGTATCACCTACAACTTTAGCACTAATTAAACCTGGTAACTCACTAAAAGTAACCTTAAACTTGTCGACAGTAACAACTGTGTCGCCTACATATAGCCCATATTTTTGGGCGTTTGAGTTATCAAAGACATGAGTGATCAAAGACATATCGTTTTTATTTTTGGCGCTAACACCGAAACCATAAAGGTCACTGCTATTATTCTTGAATGTACACTTGACTCCTAAATATTTAAATGATTCCTTTAAAGGTAACTCCTCAACACCGTAAATATATGCATTAAAAAACTTTGTGAAATCAAGTTTGGTAAGCTTTTCTACTACCAACTTAACAGTGTCGTCGGACAGGCCTTCTTGCTTGAAGTTGTTCCAAATATATCTCACAACGTCATCTAAGGACAACCCGTCATTGGTAAGCCTTCTAATCTCAATGTCTAGAACAAATGCAACAAGTGCACCCTTTGAGTAGTAGCTTACTATTGAATTTACAGAGTTCTCATCTTGCTGATAGAATTTTGTCCATGCATCAAAACTTGATTCTGCTATGGACTGCCTAAACCTGCCCTTGCTTCTTTGAACTTTGGTGACAGTTTGTGAGAACAAGGCTAGGTACTGATCAGGCGTTAATATATTAGCCCTGAGAAGAGACAATTCGTCATAGTACGAAGTGAAACCTTCAAAAATCCAGAGCTGTTCGGTGTAATTTTCGATATCCAGGTTTATGTTATGGAAGGCAACAGGCTTGATGGTTTTAATCCACCAGGCATGAAAATATTCATGAGAACATAGCGCCAAAAACTTAGTATATTCAGGGCCAACAGAAACCATTCCAGGACTTGGTAGGTCCACTCTGGAACATATAAGACTTGTCGAGTCTTTGTGCTCTAATCCACCATAACCATGACTCCTAACTAAGGTCAGAAATAAATATCTGGAGAAAGGCACATCACCACCAAAAAAGTCAATATGGTGTTCACAGATACTTATTAGGTCCACTCTAAGTCTTTCAATATCTGTACTATGTATACCCGTTATAGCCATCTCGTGCTGAATTTTGTGTACATCAAACTCGAACAATGTGAAGTCAGATATTTCTACCGGGTGGTCGACTAGGTCGTAATAGTTTTGTGCTGTATAAATCTCCAAGTTACGGCTCTTGGACTTAGGTTTTAATGTAGTTGCGCATTGCCATTCACCAAGAACCTGGTCAGTTGATGGCAGGTTTATGGTTAGTTGGCATTCATCGTCTTCAAACCCAAGTGGCAACAAAAATACACTGGTACCATTAAAGAAGGCCCTCTCATTAGTTAAGTATGCACTCCTTACAGACAAGTCATATGCATAAATCTGATAATCAATGGTGATACTTTTTTCACACGGATCACATATCCAGTGGCTCTTATCGAGCTTCTTAGTGGCAATCACTTTGCTATCTGATTTAGCGCTCAGTGTGACTATGTTTTTGGCAAAGTCGCGTATCAGGTAACTACCAGGTATCCAGCTTGGAAGCTTAAATACCTGGCCTAATGGGTTTGGTTCTGGGACCGTAACTGAAACTGAAAATAGGTGTTTGTGTGGTGATGTAGGGGTTATTTCATAAATCAAACTCATGGCAATAATTTATCAACTGCGGCCATATAATCTAGTACGGTTTTTTGGTAATTTTTTGCTGTTTTTGCAAGACTAAGTAGAGCGCTCTGTTCATTGTTTTGTGAACTAATTATTAGGCTAGCTTGTCCCTGACTGTTTGCATATCGGTACTTCTCTTGAGAGGTTCGCTCCTTTGAGATGTCTATCTGGGCTCTATTTGAATCCATCATCTCACTAAGTAGAGTTATCTTCTCTCTTAGGACTTTAGCTTGCAAATATATAGACAATAGCTGGTCTTGTTTTTGCTGCTCTAGTCGGTCTATAGATACTTGATTCTTTGCAACACTAGATATAGATTTAGTGTTCCCTAATGGGTATTTTAGATCTAAACCAAGTGTTATTGCGGGGTTGAATCCTTGTAGCACATTTAAGTATGTAGTGCCATTACTTTCACTTGAAAAACCAAGATTAAAATCCAGCTCCGGCCTTAGTTTATTGTTAAGGCTTAGTTGCTGTCTCCTCAATATTTGTTCATTCAAGTCAGCAATTTTGCCTACCCTCGAGTTACCAAATATGTAACCCTTTAGGTCCACTATTGTGGTTGAGTGTTGCTCAAATAAATCAAACTCGGCTGTAAACTCTGTTTTCTCTAAATCTAAGAGCACAGCGATCTCGTGCTGCAGAAGTATCAGGTCTTGTTCGGACTGCAATAACTGTTGCTTTGATTTTATGAAAGACTCTTCCTGCAACAAAACATCTACCCTATCAACAATTGATGCTTCGTACTTCTTTTTAGTTAACTCTAAATTTTCTGCTGCAAGGATTAGGTGTTGTTCATTGATACTTTTTTGTTCCTGTGCATAGGCTAAATCTACGAACTTCTTTAACTTCTCGAGCAGAAAGCTTTCTCTCTTCTCTTTTTTGTCTATTCTATCAATAAGTACATCGATTGATGCAATGTCTGCATCCATCCTCATGTTTATGCCGTTTCTGTTTTTCCATAACGGTACGCTATAGTCTAGAGAAAATTTCTTGTTACTAGATTCAATGTCTTGGCTTTTCTCTGTCCAAGTCTGAGTAAGTGATAGGCTGGAACCGTTGTCTGAAAAGTTTTTCGACGCACTTAGGCTAAGGGTGTGCGTATTTAAGTCATTATAAGTAGAGCTGATGCTGTCATTCTCGTTCTTGTATTTAGAGTTTGCACCCAACGTCCATTCATCCGTAGTGAATGCATAGTCTCTATCAATACGCTTAATTTTGCTCGCTAATTCCTGTTCTTGAAAGAACGGATGAACATCTACAAGGCGGTCTATAAAGTCGTCCCTATCTAACGTCTGAGAAACTACGCTGGATGACAAAAACAAAAACAAAATTGTCGAATATTTCATCATGGGATTACTCTTTTAATGTCACTAATAATAGCATAAAGCTTTTTCCCTGTAGTATCTATTACAGCATCTGCGACTTCATTATATAAACCTTCCCTTGCCTCGACTAGCTCCGTTATGGTCTTTTTACGGTTAGTGGACTGTTCTAGTAGTGGCCTAGTTTTTGAGTGTGCTGTGCGCTGCACTAACTGCTCTATGGTGGATGATAAATATATCACGAATCCGCGCTTTTTGAGTATCTCTCTGTTTTCCTTTTTAATAACAATACCGCCACCGGTAGCTATAACTATGTTTGATATTGAGCATAGGTCAGAAAGAACACTCATCTCCCTTTTGCGAAAACCTTCCTCACCCTCAATATCAAAAATATGGTCAACACTGACACCGGTACGAGAAACTATCTCAAAGTCTGAATCAAAAAAGTCTCTCTTAAGAACGCATGCAAGCCTTCGCCCAACTGAAGTCTTTCCTGAACCCATAGGACCAACCAAAACAATGTTTGTTTTTTGACTGCTCATTGTAGATTATTTTTCTAGTTCGTAACAGGCACCACAGTAAGGACACGCCGCCTTTTTATTTTTATCAAAACTCAGATAAACCTTTGGATGCATGTTCCATTTACTGGACTCCTTTGGTGGGCAATGGAATGGCAAGTCTGCCTTAGAAACAACACTAAAGCTGACATGCTTTTGTTGGTAACTGTCTACCATAGCTGAAACCATCAAGATATCCCCTTTATAATCCAGTCCCTGTAGTCATCATTGCGTCCATGTACACAGTCAAAATATAGAGACTGTAGCTTCTCTGTGATTGGACCCCTAGTGCCACTCCCAATAGTTGTGTCGTCTAGGCCTCTTATAGGTGTAACTTCTGCCGCAGTGCCAGTGAAGAATGCCTCGTCCGCTAGATAAATCTCATCACGACTTACCTTTCTCTCAACTACCTCATAACCAGAATCTTTAGCTAAAGTGAAGATTGTATCACGAGTTATGCCTTCAAGTGCCGAGGTTAGTATGGGGGTATATATGGTGTTATCTTTGACAACAAAAATGTTTTCACCACTACCCTCAGAAACGAAACCTTCATTGTCGAGCATGAGTGCCTCGTCATAGCCATCGTCGAGAGCCTCCTTAAGTGCCATCATTGAGTTAATATAGTTACCGTTAGCTTTTACCTTAGCCATAGCGGAGTTGGAGTGTTGCCTTACATATGAAGACGTCTTTATCCTTATACCGTTCTTTATGTTGTCCTCTCCGAGGTATGCTCCCCATTCCCATGCAGCCACAATTACGTGAACCTTTAAGTTGTCTGCACGCAGACCCATACCCTCTGAACCATAAAAACACATCGGCCTTATGTATGCCGATTTAAGGTTGTTTCTTTTTAGTACATCCCTCTGGGCTTGGTTAAGTTCCTCTTTACTGAAAGGAATATTCATGCCCAAAATGTTTGCAGAATTAAAAAAGCGGTCGGTGTGCTCTTCTAGCTTGAATATTGCAGCACCATCACCCACAGTTTCATAGGCCCTTACCCCTTCAAATGCCCCCATACCATAATGCAAAGTGTGTGTAAGCACATGCACCTTAGCTTCGCGCCAATCTACCCATCCACCGTCCATCCAAATAAACCCGTCTCTATCAGACATTGTTTGCATAACTTATTCCTTCTCTAATTCAAACGCAGCGTGCAATGACTGAACCGCTAATTCTAAAAATTGTTCATCAATAGCGACAGATATTTTTATTTCTGAAGTAGAAATCATTTGAATGTTAATATCGTTCTTGTGTAGCACTTCAAACATCTTAGTTGCAATTCCAGCATGAGACCTCATACCTATACCTACCAAAGATACCTTAACTATACTGTCGTCCGATTGGACAGAGATTGCACCAAGATCTTCCCTCACTTTTTCTAGAATTGATATTGACTTTTTGAAATCGCTTCGGTGCACCGTGAAGGCGAAGTTTGTGAGCCCTTCCCTGGCCGAAACTGACTGCACAATCATGTCAACTTCAATGTTTTTTTTACTGATAGGTTTTAATATTTTGTAAGCGACTCCGGGTATGTCTGGTACGCCTATCAAACTAACCTTTGCTTCATCTTTGTTATGTGCAATACCTGAAATTACTGCCTCTTCCATAATCTTGTCCTCACTTGTGATTAACGTCCCAATAGGGTTCTCAACCATTGAAGATAAAACTCTCAATGATACATTGTATTTTGAAGCAAACTCAACCGAACGAATTTGCAGAACCTTTGATCCAAGAGAGGCCATCTCAAGCATCTCTTCATAGCTTATGCTTTGAATTCTTCTGGCCCTAGGCTCGATCCTAGGGTCTGCAGTGTAAACACCATCAACGTCAGTATAGATCTGGCATTCGTCTGCTTCTAGGGCTGCAGACAGGGCTACAGCTGTTGTGTCAGATCCGCCACGACCTAGTGTTGTGATGTGTCCTTCCTCATCTGCACCCTGGAAACCAGCTATCACCACCACCTTGTCCTGCTCCAAGCTTTCTACAATTACGCTTGAATCTATAGACTTAATTCGAGCCTTTCCATGGACACTGTCAGTGGTTATGCTAACCTGTGACCCAGTATAGGATATGGCATCACAGCCAATCTCATGTAGCGCCATGCTTAGCAACGAGATGGTTACCTGCTCACCAGTAGTTAGTAACATGTCCATCTCTCTGCTGGATGGGTTTTTCTGGATCTCTTGTGCTAGTGCAGTCAAACGGTTAGTCTCGCCGCTCATAGCAGAGACGCTAACTACAACCTGGTTGCCGTCATCTTTGAATGACTTTATCTTCTTTGCAACGGCCTGAATTCTCTCCACAGAAGCCACTGAAGTTCCGCCAAATTTTTGAACAATTAATGCCACACTACTTGAAATATCTTAAATTAAAGCGAGATTATACCTTTTTTTATTTATATGCTCCCGGTTTGGTTTGTTATATTTAATACAATTAACACGTCTAGACTACACAATAAATGGTTGTAAAATATCGCTAACTAAAATACAAATAATATATATGGACTTTAATTCTTTTACATTAATTTTTTGTCTTGCAACTTTAAGTTATGTTGTAACCCTACTATTGCTGAACTATAGACAAAAGGTTGCAGTAACTAAATCATTCAACCTCGTTCCTGCTGAATTCAGCAACAACATCAACTTAGAAGAGCATCAAAAGGCTGCAAGATATACAAAAGCCAAATTACGTACAAACAGCATTGAGGTTATATTTTCGGTACTAGTTCTGTTACTTTGGACTTTAGGCGGGGGCATAGACCTTATTGACAATATATGGCAAACACGGCTAGATGAGTCTTTGCATATTGGGGTATTAACCCTAGTGAGCATTATGATAATAGGAAGCATTATTGATCTCCCTTTCAGTATATATCGAACCTTTGTTTTGGAGGAGAGGTTTGGATTCAACAAGACTGATACAAAAACATTCATAGTTGATATGTTCAAGTCGATACTGTTAACTTTAGCTATCGGTTTACCGTTAATTTATGTTGTTCTTTATCTGATGACTATGATGGGCGATATCTGGTGGCTCTATGTTTGGGCCGTAATGACAACCTTTTCATTAATGATGTTTTGGCTTTATCCAAGCTTCATTGCACCAATATTCAATAAATTCAAGCCTTTAGATGATGACGTACTGAAAAATAAAATTGATGACCTTCTACAGCGTACAGGGTTTAAGAGTGATGGTGTGTTTGTTATGGACGGCTCGAAAAGATCATCCCACGGTAATGCCTACTTCACAGGTATCGGTAAGAATAAACGTATAGTGTTCTTCGATACCCTACTGAAAGGGATGGAGGTCAAAGAAGTTGAAGCTATTCTGGCTCACGAACTGGGCCACTTCCATCACAAACATATACGAAAAAATATGATCTCAACATTCTTAATTTCGCTTTTAAGTTTAGCACTACTTGGGTACCTAATTACTGAGCCATGGTTCTTTAATGGTCTTGGTGTGGACAATCCTTCAAACCATACAGCACTTATACTGTTTGCTCTAGTGATGCCGGTGTTTAGTTTCTTTGTCTCCCCAATAAGTAATTACCTGTCCAGGAAACATGAATTCGAGGCAGACGCCTTCGCAGCCAAACACACCAATGCAGATGACCTAGTGTCGTCTCTAGTTAAACTGTACAAAGATAACGCTGCCACACTAACTCCGGACACTATGTATTCTGCCTTCCATGACTCACACCCCTCAGCATCTATAAGGATTGGACAATTAAAAAGCTCTCAAGGTGTTCAACCAAATGCCGATTAATTTGCCAATTTATCACAATAAAGATGTCGAACGGTATACTATATAGTCAATATACAAAGGAGACTAGATGAAAAAGATATTACTGTTAGCGGCATTTTTCTTTATAGGCACTAATGTTTTCGCTAACGATGAAGGCAAGGAGCTGCATTCGGAGTCATGTATTATGTGCCATAACGATACAATGTACACCAGACTAGAAAGCAAAATAGAGAACCACTACGGGCTAAGAAGGCAGGTCAGTTTTTGTTCCAGTAATCTAGGAATTGGATGGTTCCCAGATGAGGAGGATGCGGTAGTAGACTTTCTCAATTCAAACTACTACAAGTTCAATAATTGAGCTTAACTCGTCGCCAAAAATGGCGCATAGAAAAAATCCAATCCGAGCGCATAGCTCGTACCCAGAGAGCGTCTAAAACAAACCACGACTTACTCCAAAGTGCCGACTCCGAGAGGTCTGGTCTGGTTATAACGCGTTACGGTCAGAGATTATTGGTGGAGTCAGAGAGTGGTGAATTATTTCAATGCACGGGTAGACAGAATATAGAACTCTCTGTCGCAGGAGACCAGGTAATTTTTCAACCAATAAGTAACCAAGATGGCATTGTAACGGCACTAGTTAGTCGTGACAATGAGCTGAAGAGGTCACAAAAAACTATAGCCGCAAACGTTGACCAGTTATGGTTAGTAGTTGCGATTGAACCTCACTATCAATTTGACTTAATTGATCGCTACTTAGTGGTTGCAGAGAATGCAGGATTGCCAATTAATATCATTGTCAATAAGGTTGAACTGTGTAGCGATATGGCTGTACTCAGTAGGGATTTCTCTGTCTACAAGAGTATCGGCTATGACGTAATTAATTTGAGTGTCAAAGAAAAAACAAACCTACCTAAACTGCGCTCCATGCTTGATGATAAAACTCACATATTTTTAGGGCAATCAGGGGTTGGCAAATCGTCCCTAATTAATGAACTAATGCCTGAGCTAAACCTAAGAGTTAACGAGATCTCAATAAAAAGTAAGATGGGTAAACACACAACAACTAACACGACACTTTATCACATTCCATCAGGTGGTGACCTGATCGATTCTCCAGGCATCAGAGAGTTTCAATTAGACGACATGGGTGACGAAGAGATACTAAACGGTTTTAGAGAGTTTAAGCCCTACATTGGTTCATGCAAGTTTAGAAACTGTGCCCACATTAATGAGCCTGATTGTGCAATAAAAGAGGCACTACTGTCTGGTGAAATTAGCCAAAAACGATACCAAAATTATCTCTCACTGATAAATTAAATGAGGGCTAGAGTGCTCACAGAGATAAATGAAGTCAGTGCCACTGACTGGAACCATATGGTGCCTGACAATAACCCGTTCAGTAAGCATGAATTCTTATCCTCACTTGAAATAAATGGCTGTTTGGGTGAGAAGTTTGGGTGGATACCTAGGCATATTGTCGTTGAGAGTGACGGTAAGTTGCTAGGTGCCGCTATACTGTATGAGAAGCACAATAATTATGGCGAATTTGTATTCGACCATGCATGGCACCAAGCCTATGACAGGTATGGGTTAGATTATTACCCTAAGCTAGTTTCTGCTATACCCTACACACCAGCCAGCGGAGTTAGGTTGCTATCTAAGTCTAAAGACATCAACAAAGTTTATCCTTTACTATTACAGGCAATTGAAGACCTATGTAGAGACATTGGTGCTAGTAGCTATCACTGCCTATTCTCAAACTCAAGGGACATTGAATGGTTAAGTTTGGAAGGTTTGTGTCTTCGTCATGATTGCCAATTCCATTGGCGCAATGATGGATACAATGACTTTGATGATTTCTTACAAACACTCAAATCAAAGAAAAGGAAAAATATACGCAGAGAAAGGAGGCTAGTGTCTGATTCTGGGGTATATTTAAGGCTCCTTAATGGTCACAATGCAACTCATATTGACTGGAAAAATTTCAATAACTTCTATCAAAGAACGTTCCTTGAGAAGAGCGGAATGCCTACACTCAACCTGTCATTTTTTGAGGATATAGCTAAAAAAATTCCTGACCAGATCGTTTTAATATTAGCCGACCTTGACGGTAAATGCGTTGCCGGTTCGTTGATGTTTTCTAGTGACACGCGCCTTTATGGAAGGCATTGGGGGTGTATTGAGCATATAGACAACCTACACTTCGAGGCTTGCTACTACAAAGGGATCGATTACTGCATAGAAAATAAGTTGGACGTCTTCGAGCCTGGTGCTCAGGGTGAACACAAGGTGTCCAGAGGGTTCTTACCTACACTTACTAGATCGGCACACTTGATAATTGATGACAACTTCAAAGAGCCTATAAGTAGTTTCTGTAAACAGGAGCAGCAATATATAGAGCAATACATACAAGAAATAAGCTCACACAGCCCATACAAAGGTAAAGCCACATGTTGACTGTTTGATGTCAGCTAACAAACAACTCTTTGCTGGAAGAAAGAATTACTTGGAAAGGTCTATATCTTGTCCAGAGTCAAGGATTGGTTGTCGGTACACCCTAAGGTACTCATAAACACTATCGGGGTACTCATCATAGTGACGACCCGCAACATATCGCAGATGACCAGCAAAATGGTAGCTATATAGCATAGTGTCAATCCGTATCACCTCTACACCACGATCAAACATAACGATTCCTGGCCTATATGTTAGTCCAAGTTTTTTAGCGAAACCGCCAGCAGTGGTCGTTTCTCCATCTATGTCTATAATTTGTTTGTCTGAATCTGTATCTAGCCTTACAACTTTAAACTGCTCAAGTAATTCGATAACTTCAGGACTCTTGAGGTGCCCATCATGCAGCATATCGCACATCTCGCAGAATTTGTCTTCAAAAATCACAAGCAAAGGCTCGTCAGAGTTTGATTTAAGGTCGGTAATACTCTCAAAACTTTCGTGGTCTCGTAGGGCGTAATAAATGTTTCTTTTCTGCTGATCTATGAACGCAGACAAACTCATTTTTAAGTATGACTTAGTTCTTACAAAATCAAGAATGTATCTGAAATTTTCTATCGACCTGTAACCGTTAACCTTGTGTACCATCTGGTTTTGTTCATTCAAAAAAACAATTGTTGGTGTGAAGGTTACCTTGAAGTGGTCTCTGACCTCGTTCTCAGTTACAACCAAGTCCTCGCGCAGGGTAACCTCTTCATTACCCCTGGTGTTGATTGCAACTACATCAAAATCTGATTGGATAGTTTCAGTGATTGCAGAATCTTTGAAGACCTCCTCTACCATTTTGTAGCAGTACGGGCATCCCCTAAGGTGCATATACAATAACAGATGTTTGCCGCTCTCTGTTGCCTCTTCAAGGTCCTCAGTTATATCAAGGAAGCTCTCCTTGAACCAGTCAGGCAAAACTGATTGTTTACCTCCTACTATCTTTCCTGGCTCGATATCTGATGCTTGAGCATAGCCCATAGTCATAAAAATAATAAAAACAATCTTGAAGGCTTTAGCCATTACTTTACCCATATAAACTATTCAAACTCCATCCTACTAAAAACTCTTTCAGCATTTCTAGCCCTAAGGTCTCTGTATGTTCCCCAATCACGGAAAGCGCTCTGATCAATATTGTATGCATCCAACAGGCTACCGTCATCTTCCAACACCTTCTCTACTTCGGCACGCAAAAACACTAAATAGTCCTTAGTAAATTTTGTCACAGTCTCTAGGTCTGTAGGACCACCATGGCCAGGGATAATCAAATCAGGGCCCAACTCGACTAGCTTGTCCCATGTCTGAATCCATAGAGCTGTGTCGGTATGTTCAAATATTGGAAGCATGCGCTCATTGAATGCGGTATCGCCACTAATAAGTACTTTTTCTTGGGGCAACCATAATTGGATATCGTCAGGTGAGTGTGACGGCCCAAGGAACATTAACTCTATCGTAGTGTCGCCCAT
>DQME01000145.1 GCA_015659815.1 Gammaproteobacteria bacterium
ACTATCAACATAGACGGTATAGGGATCGATAATCTTCCAGCATTCCGTCGCGATATTGGGATGGTCTTTCAAGATTACGCTATCTTTCCACATATGTCAGTGGGAGATAATATTGCATTTGGACTCAGGAACCGAGATGTTTCCCGTCAGGAAATAAAAAGTCGCGTTGCCGATGCGTTGGAAACTGTGCAACTTTCAGGTCTTGAAAAAAGAATGCCGAATGAATTGAGCGGTGGACAACAGCAGCGGGTGGGTCTCGCGAGGGCAATGGTGATTCAGCCCAAAATACTGTTGATGGACGAACCGCTTTCAAACCTGGATGCTAAATTACGTATTGAATTGCGTGAAGATATACGGAAAATTCAAAAAAAACTTGGTACAACGACAATCTATGTTACCCATGATCAGGAAGAAGCACTGGTGATTTCTGATCGGCTCTGCATTATGCGTTCTGGGCAAATGGTGCAAGTTGGAACACCTTGGGAAATATATAAAAAACCAGCAGACCATTTTGTGGCCTCGTTTGTCGGCAACATGAATTTTTTCCCTTGGCCTTTTGCCGGATTAGATTTTCATGACTTGAAAGTACCAACGGTGATTGAGGATTTACCTGCAAAAACTAATGTTGGTAACGAGTCTGAAAAGTTAATTGTAGGTATTCGACCTGAAGATGTTTTGATATCAAACAGTACAGCTAAAGTAAAAAGTCAAGTAATACACTTGAAAGGTACCATCAAAAACATTTCATTTTCCGGACGTGAGGCACAAATTCATGTCAAATTAATTGACGGCAATCAACTTGTAGCCCATATTACTCGTCCGGGTGAACGTTTACTTGATGAAATCGGAAAAACTGTTCAATTGGAGTTGCCACACAAGTCAATAATGTTTTTCAACAATAAAAGCGGTCTGAGGCGTTGATCTTGTGAAACATCTAATATATTCCCTCAATAACATTTGGACCATTGTCATTTTTCTGGCTTTCGTGATTGTTGGTCTACTACTAATCTTTCCGCTCTATAATATCTTTGTAGCCAGCTTTTTAGATAATGAAACAGGCGTTTTCACGCTTCAAAATTATACTAATATTCTTGGTCGACGTTATTACCGTACTGCTATTTATAACTCTGTTATAGTAGGCTTGTCTAGCATGGTAGGAGCTCTCATAATAGGCATTCCGCTGGCATTTTTTACTGCACGTTATAATATTAAAGGGAAATCATTAATTTCGACTTTGGCTATTTTGGCTTTAGTTTCGCCACCTTTTATTGGTGCCTATGCCTGGATAATGATGCTTGGCTCAAACGGATGGTTACGTCTTGGTTTGGAGTCAATGGGCATTTCCATGCCGACAATTTACGGACCTTTGGGGATAATTCTTGTGTTTAGCCTAAAATTCTATCCCTTTGTCTTTTTGCTGACAGCAGGAGCAATCAGGACAATCAACGTTTCTCTTGAGGAAGCAGCGGAAAGCCTTGGTTGCCGGCCTTTTTCCAACTTTATGCGTGTGACATTACCGATAATATTTCCTGCTGTCAGCACTGGAGCTCTACTGGCCTTTGTTCTTTCATTGGCTGATTTTGGGACTCCATCTATTATTGGACGTAATTTTCGCGTGTTATCAACACTTGCTTACAATCTATTTACCAGTGAAATGGGTGGTAATCCTGGTCTTGCATCTACAGTCAGTATTTTACTGATTCTTGTTTCATTAATCTTTGTTTATATACAACGTAGATTGATTAGAAAAAAAGATTATGGTAGCGATATGTTACGACGTCCTGAAGTCAAACAACTTAGTCGAGTAAGCTCTATACCGGTACATGCTCTTTGTTATCTCATAGTGTTTTTAAGTTCATTGCCTTCACTTGTTGTGATTTACAACTCTTTTAGAAAAACCAGTGGACCTGTATTTAAGTCAGGTTTTGGACTGGATAGCTATCGGCGAATAATTAATGATGTGCCGGATGCTATCTTTAATAGTTTTGTGTTTTCGATTTCTGCTGTGTTGATGATTGTTGCTTTGGGAACATTGGTCGGCTACACTGTGGCCAGAAAACCATCAATATTGACTGGTTTTCTGGATTCCTTGTTGATGATCCCTTACATCGTACCAGGAGTTGTACTAGGTTTGGGGTTTATAGTTTCTTTTAATAGCAAACCAGTAGTCTTAGTAGGGACGGCAACAATAATCATTTTGGTAATCTTTGTTCGCAGACTACCTTATTCAGTACGCTCAAGTGTCTCAATTCTGAAGCAGATCAGTTTGGGTGTCGAGGAAGCAGCTATAAGTCTCGGTGCCAGTCCAGCCAAGACATTTTTAAAAGTAACTCTACCCTTAATGATGCCAGGCGTTTTTGCTGGAGCGATGATGGCTTTTATCACTGCGATTAATGAACTTTCCTCTTCAATTATTCTATACGTTGGGGGAACGGTCACTATGCCTGTACGCATTTATCTGTCTGTCCTAGACGGTGAGTTTGGTACAGCAGCTGCTCTATCCTCTATTCTGCTTGCTGCGACTGGTGTGGCTGTCTTTGCAATAATTCACATCTCAGAATCCGATGAAGGAGTCTTCCTTTGAGCACCCACTACAACTCTGAAATACGGGCATTACTTTTTGATCTAGGCAATGTTCTAGTCGAAATAGATTTCTCAAGAGTCTTGTCAGTCTGGGCCAGCTATGCAGGAATAACAGCTGAGGAGTTAGTCCCTCGGTTTTCTATGGATGATAAAGATCATAAGCGATTTGAGCGAGGGGAAATAACATCAGAGCATTTCTTCAATTCACTAAGGGAAACACTCAGGATAGATATAACTAACGCACAGTTTCTTGAAGGCTGGAATTCTGTATTCGTTGGTGAAATAACGGGAATAGATGATGTTGTTAAACGTGCTTCTCTTAGATACCCCCTGTATGTTTTTTCAAATACAACGCTTCCACACCATGTAGTTTGGCAAAACTTATGTCCTGAGCTTCTTACCAAATTCAAAAAAATATTTGTTTCCTATGAATTAGGTCTTAGAAAACCAGATGAGGAGGCATTTTA
>DQME01000192.1 GCA_015659815.1 Gammaproteobacteria bacterium
ACAGAACGAATCTCAGTACGAATCATCCCGAACCCAAAGTCCATCTTTTCATATACCTCATTGTCTACCGGCTTTGTGAAAGACAACCATCCAGATTTAGAATCAAACCTGTCTTTAGTATCGAATAACGCTCTGCCGGACAGTTTATCTACAAAGACTCCTTCAGGGGTATTCTTAAATACCTCATACTGCCTACAGAAACGTGCATCAGTGGATTCATTAAAGGCAACATCAAATGCATCCGAGTTTTTACCTAATTTAAATTCTCCAAGAGCCCTGTAGAATTCATCAGGAGGCATGTACCCTTGCTTTGACCATACCTCATCCCCATCCTTAATAAAAAATATAGTTGGTGTTGCCCATGTAGGGCTAGTTAAATTGAAGTCCTTAAGAGTAGAAGCAGGTGAAGCCCTTAATGGGATGCTGCCTTGGTATTGAGATATAACGTCTTTATCGAATTGTAGGCAATAGAGGCAGGAATTCTTATCTTCATCCTCAACTACAATGATCTCCATACCCCCCAGTGGAGTAATAATTTCATGTTCACTAATAGCTTCATTTTTGCTTTTAAATTTAACCCCGGTAGAATGATTAGGGCAGTAACCGTTTGGGTTTTTTAACAGATAGTCTTGGTGGTATGGTTCTGCAGGCCAAAACTTGTCTAGATGCTTTATTTCTGTAACAATATCACCGTAACCTTGCTCCACTAATAGTGATTGAAATTCATTCCTAGTTGTAAGGGCTAGTGATCTCTGATTGTCGGTTGTCCAATATATAGCGGACCTGTAGTTATTACCAATGTCGTTCCCCTGCCCGTTCACTTGTGTTGGGTTATGTATCTCCCAAAAATTCCTTATTAAGGATTCAGTTTTCACTATTTTAGGGTCGTAAACTACTCTTACTGATTCTGTATGATTGACTTTTTCAGGGTCATTTAATTTTCTATTATCTAGCACATCATAGTAGGTAGGGTTGTCGTAACTACCTCCCGCATAGCCTGATACTACATCAACAACACCATCAAATTGCTCAAAGTTCTTTTCTACTCCCCAAAAACATCCAGCTGCAAATACAACCTCTAACAACATTGTATGTACCTCGATTGATATACAAAACAGACCGATAAGTATATTACTTATTACTAAGCTAAGTTGTTTAAATTGTTATGGGTAAGCGTGTTTTAATAATATTAAGTGTTCTCTGACATGTATTGTAATGCCTGATATAGATACTCAACTGGAACTATTTTTATCCCCTTTAATGATTTTTTAGGTGAATTAGCCTTTGGTATTATGGCTACCTTAAATCCGTGCTTTTGAGCCTCTGCTAAGCGCTCAGAGGCATTGTAAACTGGCCTAACCTCACCAGTCAAACCGACCTCACCGAATGCTATCCAATCTTGTGGTATTACTTTGTCGCGTAGGCTTGACATTATCGCCAGCATGACCACCAAGTCGGATGCTGTTTCGTTTACCTTTATACCTCCAACAACATTAACAAACACATCTTGGTCATGCGTTGCAATTCCGCCATGCTTATGTAGAACTGCCAACTGGAGAGCTAGACGGTTTTGCTCCAAACCTACGCATACACGTCTTGGATTTCCGCTAGCCTGATCGACTAGTGCTTGGAGTTCAATCAACAAAGGTCTGGTTGCTTCTCTGGTAACCATTACCATCGATCCTGGTGATGGCTTAGCTTGGTTTGATAAGAATATAGCTGATGGATTTTCTACCTGCTGTAGCCCATTCTCGCTCATCGCAAATACGCTAATCTCGTTTACTGCACCGAAACGATTCTTGACAGCTCTTATAATGCGGTACCTTCCTCCAGCATCACCCTCAAAGTACAAAACCGCGTCGACCATATGTTCCAATATCCTAGGCCCAGCTAGAGCTCCATCCTTGGTTACATGGCCAATCATTAGCAAAACCGTATTTGTTTGTTTAGCAAACTGTGTAAGTTGTGCAGCACAATCTCGTACCTGAGTTACAGAACCTGGAGCAGAGGTTGAGCTATCGGTCACCATTGTTTGAATTGAATCTATAACTATAACTTTGGGTTCTACATCTTTGGCCAATTTAATTATCTTTTCAAGATGCGTTTCGCTTAACAGTAATACATCTTCATTGATTCCTAGCCTTATCGCCCTATCACTGATTTGATCAGCAGACTCTTCGCCACTTACATATAAAGTGTTACTGTCTTTATTTATTGCCGCAATCGCTTGCAAAATTAATGTAGACTTTCCAATCCCAGGGTCTCCACCGATTAGGACCACAGAACCGTCAACTAATCCACCACCAAGTGTACGATCAAGCTCACTTAACCCTGTACTCAGTCTTAATCTGTTTTCTGATTTAATCCCAGAAAGTGTTTGAACTTTTGATGGAGGTAGGTCCTGCAGAATGGCTGGTTTTGATGATGTAGAGATGGAGATTACAATCTCCTCTAAAGTGTTCCAGGATTTACAATCCAGACACTGGCCTGCCCACTGATGGTGCGAAGATCCGCACTCCCTGCAAACAAATTCTGTCTTAGCTTTGGCCATTACTTAATTTTTTATTTTTTCATGAGCTTTTCAATTTCATTTTTGAATTCCTCAATGTCCTGAAACTGTCTATATACTGAAGCGAAACGAATGTAGGCAACCTCGTCCAATAATCTTAACTCATCCATTACCCATTCACCTACCTTTGATGAGGGAACCTCGCGCTCAGCTTGTGTCATTAATTTGTGCTCAATTTTGCTGATTGAGTTTTCAATCAGTGATGTTTTTACAGGTCTCTTTTCTAGTGCCTTTAGTAAGCCAGACCTTAGCTTTGTTTCATTAAAAGATTCCCTTGAGCCATCACTCTTAACTAGCCTAGGAAAATTTAAATCGACACTCTCTAGTGTAGAGTATCGTTCATTGCAAGAGGTACACTCACGCCTTCGACGTACCTGGGATCCATCTCCTATTAGTCGAGTATCTAGTACCCTCGTATCATCAGATTGACAGAACGGACAGCGCATTTCCCCCCAAATATAATAATATTAAATGATGTAAGCTATTTATATACTGGATACTTGCTACACAAACTAGCTACCTTATCCTTTACATCATCAATTACCGATTGATCTCCAAGATTGTCGCAAATATCACAAATCCAATTAGTAAGATCGCTACACTCATCCTCATTAAATCCACGAGTAGTCACAGCCGGCGTACCAACACGAATACCACTAGTAATAAAGGGTGACTGTGGGTCGTTAGGTACCGCATTCATATTTACAGTAATATGTGCACTACCAAGTGCCGCGTCTACCTCTTTTCCGGTCAAACCTTGTTCAATAAAGCTTACCAAAAAAAGGTGGTCATCGGTGCCACCAGAAATGACATCATATCCACGCTCTATAAAAGTATTAGCCATAGCTTGTGCATTGATTTTTACTTGCCTTTGGTATTTCTTGTAGTCATCACTCATTGCCTCTTTAAATGATACCGCCTTAGCAGCAATTATATGCATAAGTGGGCCTCCCTGAATGCCAGGGAATATGGCTGAATTCAACTTCTTTTCTATCTCTTCATTTGACCTAGCAAGAATAAGTCCTCCTCGTGGACCCCTCAAAGTTTTGTGTGTGGTTGTAGTAACGACATCCGCAATAGCGATAGGTGAAGGGTACTCTCCAACAGCAACTAATCCTGCCACATGTGCCATATCAACCATAAGGTATGCGCCAACAGAGTCAGCTATATCCCTAAATATTTGCCAATCTATCACTCTAGAGTATGCTGAAAAACCAGCAATAATCATTTTAGGTTTATGTTCCTGGGCTAAGGAATCAACCTGATCATAGTCAATCTCCCCGGTATCTGGATTCAAGCCGTACTGAATTGCATTAAAGTTTTTGCCTGAAAACGATGGAGCCGCACCATGAGTTAGATGTCCACCATGAGCTAGGCTCATACCTAGAACCGTATCGCCGGGCACTAATAGAGCTTGAAATACTGCTGCGTTTGCCTGAGATCCTGAATGAGGTTGCACATTTGCATAGTCCGCACTGAACAATTTTTTAGCGCGATCTATCGCCAACTGCTCAACTACATCTACATGCTCACAACCGCCGTAATAGCGCTTCCTAGGGTAACCCTCAGCATACTTGTTAGTTAACTGTGACCCTTGAGCCTCCATCACTGCAACTGAAGTATAGTTCTCACTAGCAATAAGCTCAATGTGTGCCTCTTGTCGTGCCTCTTCTGCATTTATTGCGTTCGCAATTTCAGC
>DQME01000019.1 GCA_015659815.1 Gammaproteobacteria bacterium
TCTGATTCATCTGATTCATCTTTCGGCTCTGGGACAGGCTCAAAAAATGAAGGATTGTTTCTATTTTCTAGAAAAGAAATGCCTACATGAGGGAACAACGCATAGATCATTAGATCGTCTATCTTGTTATCTGCTAGGTTGATATTTTTTTCTTCCACAATTTTATCGAACTCTTGTTCAAGAATATCTAACTCAGGCTCTATATTGTCAGCAGGTCTACAAGTTATTGGCTTTACACCTTCTAAAACTTTAGACTGCAATGCATCATCAACTGGTGCTGGAGTTGCGCCATATTCACCCTTAAGAATGCCAGCTGACTCTTTAGTAATTGTCTTGTACCTCTCCCCAGTCAATACATTTAACACAGATTGAGTTCCAACAATTTGTGATGTTGGAGTCACTAGTGGAATGTAGCCAAGATCTTTGCGAACGCGTGGAATTTCTAACAAAACATCGTCCATCTTATCGGCTGCATTTTGTTCACGCAGTTGATTTTCCATATTCGTTAGCATACCGCCTGGAACTTGTGAAAGAAGTATCCTTGAGTCAACCCCTTTTAATGACCCTTCAAGTTTGTAATACTTTTTTCGCACAGGTTTAAAGTAAGTATCAATTTCTTCAAGTTTTTCAAGATCTAGTCCTGTCTTTCTTGGGCTGTGTTCTAGTATGGAAACAACTGAATTAGTTGCAGAGTGACCATAAGTCATACTCATAGATCCTATAGAAGTATCTACCCTATCAATACCTGCCTCTATGGCCTTTACTATTGATGCAGTAGACAAACCCGTGGTTGCATGCGCGTGCAGCTGAATAGGGATACTAATTACAGACTTAAGTTTTTTTACTAGATCATAAGCGACATATGGCTGTAAAAGTCCTGCCATATCTTTAATGCACAAAGAATGCGCCCCCATATCTTCAATCTGTTTAGCCATGTCTATCCACATCTGTGTAGTATGGACTGGACTTACAGTATAAGAAATAGTGCCCTGTGCATGCTGACCAGTTTTTATGGTTTGTTCGGTTGCGACTTTTAAATTACGGACATCATTCATGGCATCGAATATACGGAACACTCTAACCCCATTCTCTGCACAACGGTCAACAAATTTTCTGACTACATCGTCACTGTAATGGCGATAACCTAGCAAGTTTTGCCCTCTCAATAGCATCTGTTGAGGCGTGTTTGGCATTGCCTTGCTTAGCTCTCTAATTCTGTCCCATGGGTCTTCGCCTAGATAACGGATACATGAATCAAAAGTAGCACCGCCCCAAGATTCAATTGACCAAAAACCAATACTATCTAGTTTTTCCGCAATTGGCAGCATATCATCTATACGCATCCTTGTTGCAAATAATGACTGGTGTCCATCCCTAAGAACTAGCTCAGTGATGCCCACTTTAGATGTGTTTAGGCTGTTGTTTTTCATTTCTATACTCTTAATAAATTAATATAAATTATGAACGTCTGTGCATCTTTATAGCCTGCTCAATTACAAATTTAGTTTCCTCGTCTAGTTCTACAGAACTATCGTAAACTCCATTAGTGCCACCTTTTTGAAGTGTTTCTTGTTGGTTTTTAAGATAATTTTGAATAATTATTGACATTAGATTAGTAACAAAGACCAGCAAAGTTAGGAACAAAAAAACGAACCCCATGCCGAACATGGTAAGGTTTATTGCTTCAACTAAAAGATCAGATTCTTCCATTATTCCATTTTATCTATTAATTATAAAATTAGCCAAGGCAAATTATATAACATTGATAAAAAATCATATACTGAATTTGCATTAGTCCAATGTGGTACCGATGGACGGGCTCGAACCGTCACTCCTGTGAAGGAACCGGATTTTGAATCCGGCGTGTCTACCAATTCCACCACATCGGCATGTAAATTATTTCAATAAGTAGTCTTTTTTTACTTGTGTCTAAAAGTAATTCTGCCCTTAGTCAAATCATAAGGTGTCATCTCTACAGTTACTTTATCGCCTGGCAATATACGTATATAGTGCTTACGGATCTTTCCAGAAATATGAGCCAATACGCTATGACCATTTTCTAGTTCAACATTGAAGGTGGTATTAGGAAGCTTCTCCTTGACTACTCCCTCTAGCTCTATATAATCGCTTTTTGACATCTATTTAATCTTTATTATTTAGTAAAAATTGGTATTTTACCCGATTGTTTAGGTCGTTACAGTAAAAGCAATTATTCGCTATACTACAAATTAACGTATAATGTTTTTGGTTTAATCTTTAACAAAAACACATGAAAACTAGCTTTGAATTTTTCCCTCCTCAATCAGATGAGGGCAAGAAAAATCTGCAACAGGTAAGAAGTAAACTAATTCAAATTAACCCAGAGTATTTTTCAGTCACTTACGGAGCTGGAGGCACTACACAAGAGTCAACTTTTGACACAGTTATAGATATAAAAAATAATGATACAGTCCGTGTAGCTCCCCACCTTACAAGTATAGGGTCTTCAAAATCTAAAACAAAAGAAATTTTAGATCAATACAAAGAGCATGGCATAGATAAGGTTGTAGCACTCAGAGGAGATATACCCTCTGGAATGCAAAACACTGGAGAGTTGCGATACGCTAATGAGTTAGTAGAATTTATAAAGTCTGAGTACAATGATCATTTCCATATAGAGGTTGCGGCCTACCCTGAGTCACACCCTCAGGCTAAAAACATATCAACTGAGATCGAACACTTTGCTAACAAGGTAAGGGCTGGAGCTGACGGTGCCATTACACAATATTTTTACAATGCAGATGCCTATTTTAGGTTCGTGGATGATCTTGAAAAGATAGGGATATACATACCTATAACTCCAGGAATAATGCCAATAACTAATTACTCAAACCTTGTTAGGTTTTCTAACATGTGCGATACACAGATACCAAAATGGATAACAGAAAGGCTAAAGCTATATAAAGACGATAAAGACTCTTTGCTAGATTTTGGAGAGGAGGTTGTTCTTAACCTTTGTAGAACATTAAAGGAAAAGGGTGTAGATAGCTTACACTTCTACACAATGAACAGGTCAGACTCTGTATTGTCAATCATAAAAAAACTTAATTAGGTAGAGTGTAGTGATTACCTGAAAAAAGTGATAGGATTCAAGTTAACGTTATAACTTGAATTTACAATTACATTAATGTGATTGTTCTTCCATCCACACTTGAATTTGATATAGTTGGTCCTTGTCTTGAGAGTGGCAACACTTTTTTAGCTCCTCCAAACGCACAGTTAGCTCCTGTAAAACCATTTCGTAGTGTTTATTTTTGTGTTCCTCTCTATATAGCTTAGTTTTTAATGAGGCAACTACAGATATAAGCGCACTCTCATTTTCGCTATGAATTGAATTATTTACTCCATTCCTGTAGTTTGCTTCTTCTTTAATTTTGTTTAATTTTTTGATTCTTTCATCCTGCTCAGTTTTGAGCGATGATTTTGGATACGCTAAACGAATGCTATCGGTTGTCACGTAGCCCTCGTGAGTATGTAACTTTCCACAATTTATTTGATGCTGAATTTCAAACCTACTTATTCCAAGTAATTTTGCTGCTTTGGATACACTTAGCTTTACCATTTATCCCCCCAAAAATTCAAATAAAAGCAAATCTAGATTAAAAAATTAGCTATTAAAATTCATACTTTTTGAGTGTCTCTACATAGCTGTTAATATTAAATTAACTTGAATCAATTCAAATGTCAAGCATATATATAACTATTTATTTGAGCTGATTTATTACTGCAACTAATCCCTTATTATTTGTCTCCGGTGCAACATAGAGATGTAAAAATCCAACAGATTTTGCAAAACGTAGAATCCTATCACTGAGCACAACTAGGGGCAGAGACTTTATATTTTTCAAACAGTCGCTATCAATTTTATTTGCTATACTCAACATGGATTGCAGGCTTTCTATACTTGTAATTGTGATAACGCTGTCACTATTTTTAAGTAATGAGGTTAATGAATCTCTATGAGTATCGTTTAATTCACATTCAACGCGTTCATAAACCTCGGCATAATCTACATCATTATGCTTTTTTGATAAACCAATTTTCAATGTTTCGCGCCCACCCTTCCCTCTAACAATTAGTATCTTTTTATTCTGCATAGAAGAAACCATTGGCATAGATAAAAGTTCCTCGCTCGAGGCACTCTTTTTTGGGAAGCAGTCAACCCTTATACCACACTCTTCAAGCTTGTCCGCTGTAGCCCTTCCTACAGCAAATACATTGCATGAATTACTAGATGATAATTTAATCTGTCCCATTGAGTAAGTAACAGCATTAATACTAATAAAAATTATTGAGTCATATTTATTAGTGTCTACATCTAGTTGTAACTTTTCAATTCTAAGGGAGGGAAACAATAGTGCATTATGGCCACTATCTCTAATCATTGAAATTAAAGACTTAGACTGTGTTAAAGGTCTTGTTACTAGGACATTCAAAACCCAAGTAGTTCTGAAATAATGCGTATTCTGTTTAGAGTCTCGCTCTCTGCCTGTTTACATATAAGCACAGTCTTTGTTTTAATCACAGAAATCTGCTCCAGGCAGGAGCGAATTTTTTTCTCATCCCAGATAACTGAAGAATAAAATACAGGAACATGGTTAAAATATATGTATTGATCTATAACGAACACCTCTTTCAGCTTTATGTCTAGAGATTTAAGTGACTGAAAGCACAAATTATAGTCACTCAGTATATCCATAATTTCTGGGGATGGTGGCTCGTCTATCTCGCAATACAATGTGAAATAATCTTTGTAGTCCGAGACTGGCTCTATGAATGATAGCAATATATCGCTATCATTTAGTTGACTTTTGTCAATAGAAAGAACGAGCTCAAATTCCTCCTCAGATTCTTCCATCTCTTCAAATATTTGGTCCAAATCATCATCACTATCAATCGGCAAAGAAAGGGCCTTGAACATTGTTGAATAATAGTCAAACCTCCACTCTGATGGCAAATCATCAGGATAGAAATCATCTTGCAAATCTAACTCGCTACGACCCACAAGGAATTGCGTTTTCGAAACTTGGCTCATACTAATATAAAATAATAATTGGAATTGAAAGGTATAAAATCTATGAAACTTCATTAAACCACTTTAAGCATGGAATAGCAAGTTATTTTATGTGTCTGATATAATTTAAGTGATATTACATAAAATACATTGATTAATAAACTTTTTAATAAATGCCAGACATTCTACAACCAATTTTCGCACTAATAGCAGGCTTCGTATTTTTGGTTTGGAGTGCAGATGAATTCACAGAGAATGGCGCTAAGATTGCAAATATTTTTAATATCTCGCCTCTTATAATTGGTTTATTGATTTTTGGTTTCGGAACATCAGCACCTGAAATGCTGGTATCTGGATTGGCCGCTATGCAGGGCAATACTGGACTAAGTATTGGCAACGCTGTTGGATCCAACATATTTAATATTGCCCTAGTATTAGGAGTTAGCGCTATCATTGAACCTATAAGGGTGAATGAGAACATTCTAAAGAAGGAATGGATATTTTTGTTGATTGCAACTTTTTGCGCGGGATTGTTGATGTGGGACAACAGGCTTGATCTTACTGACGGTTTAATTTTATTATCACTGTTAGCTCTTTTTTTTATCTACACCATCAACGAATCAAAAAACAAGCAACATGAAGAATTTGATGACCTAGCTAAATCTATAGAAAAAGGTTCGAATACAAAAGTTTGGGTTATGCTTATTGTCAGCTTGATAGTGCTAATTTCCAGCGCCAAGTTAGTTGTTTGGGGAGGTTCTAGCCTTGCTAAGTTGTTTGGAGTTACTGATTTAATAATAGGCTTAACTGTTGTTGCTCTTGGCACTAGCTTGCCTGAGCTAGCGGTATCTATTTCTAGTGTACTAAAAAAACAGTTCGACATGGTGGTTGGTAACGTTATTGGTTCTAACTTATTTAATACATTAGCAGTTTTAGCTATTCCTGGTATTATCCACCCCACAGATTTGCTCCCTGAAGTTATGGAAAGAGACTACCTTGTCATGTTGTTTCTGACATTTCTATTATTCTTAGTTGCTTACAAATTTAGAAAAAACAACATTATTAATCGTGCTGAAGGGTTTATTCTTGTTGCAGTTTTTTGTTTCTATATGTGGAATTTATTTTGAGGCTAGAAAGGTATACAGAGAAGAATATAATAAAATTTGCTCATAAATTAGCTCAATGCACTAACAATTTAATTAATTCTTTCGTTGTATACCTTGAGGGAGATCTTGGAGCAGGTAAAACTACACTAGCAAGAGGGTTCATACAATGGCATGGGTTTGATCGAGTAAAGAGCCCGACGTATACCCTTGTTGAAAGCTACAAGAGCGACCTAGTACATATTCACCATTTTGACTGCTACCGCATATCTGACCCTGAGGAGTTAGAGTACATAGGTATTAGAGATTACTCCGGTACTGACAATTTAATATTAATTGAGTGGCCAGAGCTTGCAAGCAGATCTATTCCAAAATCTGACCTGATTATTTCAATCAGCGGAGACGGCAAACATAGAGACATGTCTATTACTCCTACAAGCGAACCAGGTGAATTAGTATTGTTATGTTTAGATATTTAGCACTATTTATAGGGCTATTTAGTCTTGTTGACTCATACGCAGACAACAGGACAACTCTATATGATTTTCGTTACTGGACATCTCCTGAACACACCAGAATAGTTATAGATGTTGATGATGACATTAAATACTCGATTGAAACAAAATCTAAATATATCAATCTGAATGTAGAAAATGCAAAGCTACTCAACAAGACCTTCAAGAAAATCTTTTTTAAAGATAAACGCATATACAAAACCAACATCCGAAGAGAAGACAAAGTCTTGCGGATGTTCTTTAGAACCAAAAGGCAATACAATGTAAAAAGTTACACCCTAAACCCAAACTCTAAATACAAACACCACAGGCTGGTGATAGACTTGTTTGATAAAGTAAACGAGCCATCTTCAAAGAAA
>DQME01000125.1 GCA_015659815.1 Gammaproteobacteria bacterium
GATCAATCGAATACGTCCGACAAAATTTCTAACCAATATTTTGATTCAGTTGAATCAATTAATGATCTCAATAAATTGATCAGCACTGCAACAGCTAAAGATCAAGCTTCACTGATCTATTTTACTGCTGACTGGTGTATTTCATGCAGAACTTTAGAAAAAAACACATTTAATAATAATCAATTGTTAAATCTTCTGGGGCCACTCAATGCTTTGAAAGCTGATGTTACTGATAATAATGATGACGATAAGCAATTAATGAAAAAATTTAATATCTTTGGACCTCCGACAATAATAATGATTAACCGTGATGGAAATGAAATTAGTTCACTGAGAAAGATCGGTGTTATCACTTCTGAAGAACTTATTGAGGGGATCGAACAATTAACAAAATGAGGAATTTAATAGGCCAATTAACTCGTAAAAGGATCCTTATAATCATCGTTATTAGTTCTCTTTTATCCCTTATTATTTTCTATGTTATTAATTCTAATAATCAGGATCTGCAACCCATCTATATGGACTCTTTTGTGCTTGATGATTTGGATGGACAACCTTTAGATATCTTGGATCTCCATAATCAAGAACCTTTAATAATTAATTTTTGGGCAACCTGGTGTGCCCCTTGCAGAAAAGAAATGCCCTTACTCAATAATTACTATCTAACTAAAAATGCTGACCAAGCCAATGTTCTCGGTATAGCAATTGATGAAATTGATCAAGTGAATAGCTTTGTAGCTGAATTAGGTATAGATTTCCCTATTCTAGTGGGTCAGAGCGAAGCTTATGAATTAATGCAAACTCTTGGAAACTCTATTTTAACGCTTCCCTACACGATTCTAGTAAATAGTGAAGGTAGAATTATTTGGAGTAAGAGCACTGAAATTAAAAGGGAAGACTTAGAGCAAATACAATATTTAGCAAATAAATAAGGGAAATTATGGCTAATAAAGAAGTAATAATAACTATTGTTATATACAACCTCATCCTAATTATTGTGGGGCTATTAACAAAAAATCGTAATAAAACACAAGATGACTTTTATCTAGCCAATAGAAGCTTAGGTCCTTGGGTGGCTGCCTTAAGTGCATCAGCAAGCTCTTCATCAGCTTGGACTTTACTAGGAGTCAGCGGTGCTGCCTATGCATGGGGACTATCTGCAGTGTGGATAATACCAGGTGTGCTTATTGGTTATTACGTCAGTTGGACTTGGGTAGCCCCAAGGTTAATGGAATTAAGTCAACAAACTGGAGCGGTTAGTTTACCGGATGTACTGTTTCATAATTACAATGATAAGGAGAGGCAAGTACTGATGCGCCTAAGTGTCATTATTATTACCTCAACACTAATTCTTTATGTTGCTGCTCAATTCCAAGCTGCAGGGACAACGTTCTCCTCTGTTTTAGGTATTTCCCAGGATCTAAGTGTGATAATTGGAGCCTTGGTGATATTAATATACACCTTTATAGGGGGGTTCTGGGCTGTCAGCTTAACCGACTCTATTCAGGCAGTGTTAATGGTTATTGTCGCCTTAATTTTACCTTGGATGCTACTTTTAATTGGCATAGGGGGTTTTAGTGATCTCTCAAGTGCTATTAATGCCACCTGGGATATTGGAGAAAAAAGTTTTACTGGTCTGCACACAGGTCTCATGGGCGCAGGTTTTGCATTAGGAACAATTGGGATAGGTTTTGGGTATCCTGGTCAACCGTTTGTGGTCAATAGATTTATGGCGATTAAAGATGTTCAGTCTATAAAACGAGGAAAAATTATAGCCCTAATATGGGCATCAATAATATTTACTGGGATGATCATCCTTGGCTTATCTGCAAAAGTAATGTACACAACTGTTGGTAACCCAGAAAGTGTTCTATTTTTTGTAAGCGACAGATTGTTTGGGCCAATTTTTTCAGGAATTATTACTGCAGCTGTACTTTCTGCCATCATGTCAACTGCAGACAGCCAATTATTAACCGTGGCCACATCAGTCAGCCATGATTGGAACAGCGGTAAGCATTCCTCAATAAAAACTGCACGTATAGCTATAATTATTGTGGTGGTGTTGGCAACATTATTTTCATTGTTTGCACCGGACACAATATTCAATAGGGTAGTGTTTGCTTGGACAGCTCTAGGCGCATCATTGGTTCCTATGGTCTTATCAAAAGTTTTCTACTGGAGCGTTTCAGCAAGAGCCGCTCTAATTTCTATGCTCAGTGGTTTTCTTTTAACTATATTCTTCCATTTCCTCCCGGATACTCCTGGGGATATTATAGAAAGGGTAGTGCCTATGAGCACAGGGCTAATAGTTTTATTTGTATCTAGCAGAAACAATAAACGAACCTCTCATTAGTCATATTTTCGTTGAATATGTGGCTATATTCTGTAATTATGAGGC
>DQME01000146.1 GCA_015659815.1 Gammaproteobacteria bacterium
CACATTGTTGTCAAAAAGTTATTCAATCATAGTTACTCATATGTTTTTCAAAATAGCGATGGGAGGATCCTTTTTGCTGTTCCATGGGAAAAAGAATTTACATTTATTGGTACTACAGATGTTGACTTTAAGGGTAACCTTGATAATTTTTCAGCTACTGAAGATGAGATTAACTACATATGCAAATCTGCAAACCAATACTTCAGGAGTGACATATCAAGCAACGATGTTATCAATCACTGGAGTGGCGTGCGCGCCCTTTATCATGATGATTCAATAAAAGCTCAAAAGATCTCACGCGATTACACTATAAAAATAGATAGTCAAGACAATAAAAGTGCTCTGATTAATATATTTGGTGGCAAGTTGACAACATTCAGGAAATTGTCTGAGTTGGTAGTAAATAAAGTTGGATCAATTTTGGGCGAAAAAAAATCTCCTTGGACGAGTGATGTTCACTTACCAGGTGGAGATTTTTCATTAACTGAAAAAACAAAAATAGTTGATGGCCTTGCAAAAAAATATGACTATTTAGATGTCGACTACATTCAACGCTTATTCAGCTTGTATGGCACCAGGATGGAATTCATTTTGAAAAATGTTTCCTGTATTAACGACCTAGGCCTGCATTTTGGCAGGGATTTATATCAAGTTGAGGTTGACTATTTGATGCAAGAAGAATTCGCGCTTTATCCTGAAGATGTGCTTGAAAGAAGAACCAAACTATATCTTTTTTTAGATTATGATAAGATTGAAAGTCTGGATAATTATATGCAGAAAAAAAGGAAGGTTAGACTCGAAATATAGCAATATATCAATAAATCATACTTCAGAAAAATGACTAAATCAAAAAAGTATATATTGTCGATAGACCAAGGCACCACCTCTTCTCGTGGGGTTTTATTTGACTCAAATTATCAGATTGTATCAATAGGACAGAAGGAGTTTACTCAATTTTTCCCCAACTCTGGATGGGTTGAGCATGACCCAGAAGAGATCTGGCTTTCCACTCTAGAGAGTTGTCATTCTGCAATTTCAAAGGCAAAAATATCTCCAGATCAGATAGCTTCGATAGGAATAACCAATCAGCGTGAAACTACCGTTGTTTGGGATAAAGAAACCGGAAAACCGATCTATAATGCAATCGTCTGGCAGGATCGTAGAACTTCAGAAGAATGTCAAAACCTTCGCGAGCTTGGTCACGAGTCAGTTGTTACAAAAAAAACAGGACTTTTGCTTGACCCATATTTTTGTGCCACTAAAATTGCCTGGATTCTAGACAATGTACCCGGTGCACGTAAAAAAGCCAAAGACGGAATGCTTGCATTTGGCACAATTGATAGCTTTTTATTGTGGCGCCTTAGTGGCACAAAGGTTCATTCAACTGACGCCACTAACGCCTCCAGAACGCTTTTGTACAATATCCATGATGGATGCTGGGATGAGGAACTGCTGAGTCTATTTAAAATACCGAAGTCAATGCTACCAATGGTCTGTGATAGTGCCGCAGAATTTGGATATACAGATAAAAAAATATTTTCAGCTCAGTTACCAATATCGAGTTTGATCGGGGATCAACATTCTGCTCTCGTGGGTCAAGCCTGCTTTGAGCCTGGAATGATTAAATCAACCTATGGTACTGGCTGTTTTGCCTTAATAAATACTGGTGAAATAGCTGTAACATCAAGCAACAAATTATTAACTACTATAGCCTTTCAACTCGACAACAAGCCTTGCTATGCCCTGGAAGGTTCGATTTTTGTCGCAGGCGCTGCTGTGCAGTGGCTTCGAGATAATTTGAAATTCATTAAAACTGCAGATCAATCTGAAAAGCTTGCACTGCAAGCGGATCCACATCAGGATGTCTATCTGGTACCAGCATTTGTTGGCCTTGGTGCTCCTTACTGGGATCCAGATTGTCGTGGTGCATTATACGGGTTAACAAGAAATACTGGCGCCGCTGAAATTACTAAAGCAGCTCTAGAGTCAGTCTGTTATCAAACCTCTGACTTGTTAGTCGCGATAGAAAAGGATTGGCAAAGTAATAAGACTAATATTATTAGAGTTGATGGCGGGATGGCTGCATCAGACTGGACAATGCAAATGCTTTCAAATATATTAAATATGCCAGTCGATCGTCCAACAAATCTAGAAACAACAGCCTTAGGGGCGGCATATTTAGCAGGAATGCAGGTTGGCTTCTATCCATCACCTCAAGATTTTGCAAAATCTTGGATCTCAGATAAACGTTTTATTTCTGAAATGTCTGATGATGTTAGACAAAAAAAGCTTGGGGGTTGGAAAGATGCGGTTAAACGAACCCTGAGCTCACAATAAATTATCTACCCTCCCTCGCAGATATATTCAGACTTTGAAGCCATAGGGGAGCCCCTCTCGTACTCGGCTATATATTAATTAACTCTCCCTCACACATCAAACGAAATTTGGACTATGTTGCAACTCAATTTGAGCTTCTAATTTAGATTTTAAACCCAGCACCAGCTTTCGGCAAAGAGAACCCGAAACGGACCCAATGCATCGTTAATATAGACAACAAAGAGCACAGTGCCATACCAATTGCCAATGGGAAGATATTGGTGCTCAGACTCATCCCTATCAGGCCTCCAATGGGGATAGATATCAGCATGGAGCCAGCACCAATAAATGAGGCTCCGATACCAGCCGTCCTTCCTAACGGCTCCATGGCCAACGCATTAAGGTTGCCAAATTGGAAGCCGATGCCAGAAAAGATAATTAACAAAAACGCCATCAAATGCATTAAAGGCGGAATTCCATTATAAGACTGGGCATAGAGATACAAACCCATAGAGCCAAAAAATACCAAAACGTTTGTCACCTGAACTAAGCGAAACATCCCCCACTTGATAACCAGTTTGGCATTAATTAAAGAAGAAACAAGGTTGGGGAGCACTAGGGCGCCAAAGTAGACAGGAAATACCTCACCAACTTGATAAATTCCTTGAAACAGCCATTGGCTTGAACTCAAATAACCCAAAAAACCACCAAAAATAAAACCGCTTACTATTGTATAACCACACGATATTCGATTGGTTAGAATGCTAATAAAAGAGTGCCACAACGACTTCATTTGTATTGAACTGCGATTATCTACCAAAAGAGTTTCGTCAAGCCTTAGACGCACCCACAGGCACAAGGTAATAGCAGTAACAATGTACATCGCAAAAATAACCTGCCAAGGCCCCAGCCAAAGCAATACTTGACCCAACATTGGGGCTAGGATAGGGACAATCATAAAGATTGTTGTCACAAAAGACATAATTCTAGCCATAGGGCGGCCACTGTAACAGTCTCGCACCAATGCTGCTACCATTATTCTAGGGCCTGAAACCCCAATACCCTGAATAAAACGCCCCAACAAAGCCCACTCTAAAGATTGGGCGGCGATCGTTAACAAGCAACCCAATATAAATAAAATAATCCCTGCATAGATAATAGGTAAACGCCCAAAACGATCTGAAAGAGGCCCAAAAATAATATGGCCTAAGACAAAACCCACAAATAAAATGGTGATGATTAGTTGTATCTCACTACTAGAGGCGCCGAAGTCATTGGCCATAAAACCCAGGGATGGAAGAACAGCATCAATTGAAAGAGCCGTGATAGCCATTAAGGAGGCCATGAGAAAAACAAACTCAACCTTACTGATACGCAAAGATTTCAACATAGAATGTGGTAAAGAAAGACTAGATTGCACATCATACCATTATCAAACCTCCCTCATATATCAGACGAAATTTAACCTTATTCGCCTTATGGAATATACTGGAGTTCAAATTGAAATATAATCCTAGTGTGAAAACAAAAATAACTGGCTTTCATCTAGACGAAGATAATCAATGGGTAGCGGATTTATCTTGTGGTCACACTCAGCATTTCAGGCATAACCCACCTTGGCAACAACGAGAATGGGTATTATCAGTTAATCGACGCAATGATTTCATAGGGTTTGAATTGGAGTGTAAGACATGCAAGGTTGAGCATGACTTGCATTAAGACTGAGATTACCAAGATTCGTAATTAAACCCCATAACACATCAAACGAACTTTGGACTTTTATCCTTATTTACACAAATAAATCAAAAACTATAAAAAATATTTTCTCTCTTTTTTACTTGCAATTATCGAATTGTGGTACAAAATATAGCTTAGTTTTTTAACAAAAAAATAGTGTAATAATTATGAGTTGGTGGACAACAGTTTTAGGTGGGGCACTAGGTTATATGCTTGGTGGGCCGCTAGGTGCGATGCTTGGTGTGGCATTCGCTGGTAATTTTTCTAAGGGCAAGTCCAATTTTGGTGGATTCTCTAAAGATTATCGTTCGGGCGATCAGCAGCGCGTTCAAGCAGCATTTTTTAGTAGTGTATTTTCAGTTATGGGATATATTGCCAAAGCCGATGGCAAGGTATCAAAGTCTGAAATTCTCTTAGCACAGCAAGTTATGCAACATATGCAATTATCAGACGATATGCAAAAAGTTGCAAAAGAGCTCTTTAACCAAGGCAAACACAAAGAATTCAATATAGACGAAGTGCTTGAACAGTTCCGTACTGAAAGTCATAGGCGTACACACTTATTACGTATGTTTTTAGAGATTCAAATCCAAGTCACTTATGCTGATGGCGTGTTTGACGATAAAGAACATGATGCACTTAAATATATCGCGCAAAAACTACACTTTCCTATTCATGAGCTAGAGATCTTGATTCAGCAATTTTCTGTCACTAGCAACAATACTAATCAACTAA
The DNA here is from genome assembly GCA_015659815.1 of Gammaproteobacteria bacterium. Classification (GTDB taxonomy): domain Bacteria; phylum Pseudomonadota; class Gammaproteobacteria; order PS1; family Pseudothioglobaceae; genus SZUA-1055. The sequence continues at coordinate 4,789 of DQME01000146.1, forward strand.
CAATTAATGATGCCTATGTTATATTGGGTGTGGATAAAAGCCTAACTGATAAAGAGCTCAAACGAGCTTATCGCCGATTGTTATCTCAGCATCATCCAGATAAATTAGTTGCCAAAGGCTTGCCAGAGGAGATGAAAAAAATAGCCAATGAAAAAACCCAAGAAATCATTAGCGCTTATGAGTTAATTAAAAAGCACCGTGGCATGCGCTAATTTAGGTGCAATTAATTCAGGATGTGTTGTTGCAATACATCCCCTAAGTCTTTTCCCATAACTATCACAATGCTTTTTCTAGGCATCCGGTCAATTGTCATTGCTAGCCGGCTGTTGTTACACCCTTTATTATTGAGTCTATAGGCTGCGATGACATGCCCTTAAAGTATGGCACTATAGATTAGAGAGTTTATTCTCACGAATAAATGTGTATACACCAGATAGTACGATAATTGCAGCCCCACTCAATGTTTGTAAGTCTGGTCTTTCTGCGAGAATTATGGTCGCTAAAAGCATAACAAACACTAGTCGTGAGTAACGGAATGAAGAGATAACTGATGCATCTCCATTGCGAGTGGCAAGGACGATCGCGTAATAGCCAATTACTCCGACAAACGTGGCTGAGATTAAATGTATTATTTCAGTCGAAGAAGGCACAACCATGGCTGAATAGAAAGGCATGGCAATAAAACCTGAGATGCCACATGCAATAAACGCATACATGGAAACTGTAGTTGTTGAAATCTCAAAGCGCATAGCACGCGTAACTAAATCTCTTACTGCTAAAAACACGGTTGAAATAACTGCCAGAAGTGATGCCGGCATAAAGCTATCAAATCCTGGGCGCAAGATTAATAAAACTCCACAAAATCCAATCGTCACAGCAGTCCAGCGCCTCCAGCCAACCTTTTCTCCAAAAAATACTGCAGCTCCTATCGTAACCATTAGTGGGGTAGCCATTAAAATTGATGTTGCAGATGAGAGTGGCGTTAAGGCTATTGCTGAAACAAAGAACAATGCTGCAAACAGTTCACAAAATGTCCGAATGATTAGCGTCTTATTTAATAGATCTTTGTGCAAAATTGGTGCATGGGTCAGAAGTGCAGTGATGAAGAATACAGAAGCCCCACTAAAACCAAGAGTGATTAAAATCTGTGATACTGGTAAATGTAATGAAAGAAGCTTGATAAATAAATCTTCAAGAGCAAAGCCAGCCATGGCTAAAATCATGAATAAAATGCCTCTTAAGTTTTCCATTCCTTTCTCGTTGTCTGAATTACATTTGAATTTTAACGGGAGTTACGACTTATGGAACAATAAAGAACCTTTTTATTAAATAAAGTGGGGGCTCATACCACCCCATCAACTCAAATGACTACTACTAGGCTATGAGACTGTACGGGTCACCAGGTGACACGTACAAATAATAGTTTTATAATATTCCCAATTAAACTTTATAGTTAATAATGATGCAGATTGAACCAGCACTTAATCACACAATCTGCTTGCCATCCTCATACATCAAACGAAGTTTAGACTTTTAAAAGGCATAAATTGAAATATAATTCTAGTATGAATAAACTATCTCTTACTAAGTTGCTGGTTCTTGGAGGTTGCGCTTGAAAAATACTGAAAATATGCATCCCCATGTGTTTAATGCGCTTCATACTTCGGACCAAAAAGAACTAGAAGAGCTTTATAGAGTTTGGGCGACAAATTACGACCATGATGTTGTTGATGTAATAGGTTACGTTGGGCATTCAATTACAACAAACCTGTTAGTTAAATATTTACATAATACCAAAGCAAAAATACTTGATGCAGGTTGCGGTACCGGACTGGCAGGCGAATCACTCAACAAATTTTTTTATAACAATATTGTAGGTATAGATTTTTCTCAACCAATGCTGGATCAGGCCTCGAAAAAAAATATCTATAAGTCTTTATTTCAGGCTGATTTAACTAAGACTCTTGAGTTCGAGGATAATTCTTTTGATGCTATTGTTTGTGCTGGAACATTTACCTGTGGACATGTAGGGCCGAGGGCTCTTTTTGAGTTGATTCGAGTTAGCAAAGCTGGCGGGTATATTGTTTTTACTGTGCGTGAACAGGAATGGGATCTTTTGCCTTATGATAAAACTATAGTGGAGCTTGAAGAGAAACATTTATGGCACTGCCTAGAGCGCTTTTCTACAGAATATAATGTTGCTGAAGAAGTGAATTGCGAGTTATGTATTTATCAAGTTCATTGATTAGGAAATAATTTCAGTATCATAATGTAAGAAAAGGCCCATAATAAGAAAGATTATTTAATAAGTTAGTAGGTGATTGATATGAAAGTTCTAGAAGTTTTAGATGCCGAATTGGTGTTAGTAGATTTGGAAGTTAACCTAGGAGACAGGAAGCAGAATAGCCCAACACTATGTGCTAGATACAAAGGAAAAATTATTCCATTGAATACTCCTGATATGAGACCAATTCTCATGAAAGAAGATAATGCTATAGAGGATAAACCCCCTAACCCTTAAGGAGAATATATCTATATATCTTTATGGTATTTTCTTGTTGTAATATTGGCGTTTAAAAGGTGGCAATCAGCTCACCAAAATCAAACCCGCATCCCCAAAGAGTCAAAACATAAGTACAACAAACTAAAATTGGGATTTTTTTATCAAATATACTTATAATCTACGTCAATGGCCTCTACAACTTTATTAAGGTAATTCGTATTAAACAAAAAAAACAATGAAAATTAAGATTGCCATATTCCAATACAAAATGCGTGATGAATCGCCTTTAAAGAAAATCCAAAGACTAGAAGCTCAATTAAAGAAAAATGCAGATATCGATTTAATTGTGTGTCCTGAACTATTTTTATCAGGGTATGGAAGCTTTGAAAAAATTAAAGAATTTTGTGAAACTAGAAATGGCGAGTATGCAAAAGTGATAGGCTTACTTGCAAAAAAATATTCCATAGCCATCCTTTATGGTTATCCAGAAAAAAATAACAACACTCTCTTTAATTCAGCCCAGTTATTTAACAGTCAAGGAATATCAGTGGCGAATCATCGTAAAAAACTACTACCACCTACTGCAGATGAGTCAAAGATATTTAAACCAGGCGCTGAAAGTTCAATCATTAACATCAAGGGAATTAAAGCTGCAATCGTCATTTGTTACGAACTAGAATTTCCAGAGTTGATAAGACAATTAGCGCTGGATGGCGTTCAATTGATAATAACTCCAACCGGTCAATCTTCACATTGGCCTGCGGCAGCTCGATATACCTGCAGAAGTAGGGCATTCGAGAATGGAATTTTTGTTGTATACGCCAACTCTACCGGAACTCTTAACGGTATAAGCTTTATAGGTGAGAGCAAGATTATTGGTCCAGATGGGTTGGATATTATTAATGCCAAAAAAGGTGAAAAAGTTATAGTTGGTGAGATTAATACCAATGAGATTACATTAATACAGGATAAATTACCTTATTTAGATGATGCGAGAGAGCTCAATTAATTCTGTTTAATGTTGTATTGGCAGAGCTTTCTTTACTGTCTACGATATTATTAAAGGGTCGGTCAGAAATGCGGTATTGTTGAAGATTTAGTGTTAGAATTATAACAACCATACAGCAAATTAAAAGTCGGACTTTATAAGGAAAAAATAAATGCTATCCAAGCCATCAAAGAGAGATCTAAAACATAACAGAACTATAAACGGTAAGGGCTATAAAAGAGAGGACGGGCTTTGGGATATTGAAGTCTTTCTTATAGATAGCAAAACATACTCTTTTGAAAACATTCATAGAGGCTACATTAGTGCTGGTGAGCATCTCCATGATATGGCAGTGAGGTTGACCCTTGATGACGAGAAAAAGATTATTGATATAGAGGCAGTGATCAACGCATCACCTTACAATATTTGCCCTGAGGCAGTAAAAAATTGTCAACAATTAAAGGGTGAATATATGGTTGCAGGTTTCAATAGAAAGGTCATAAAGACTATGGGCGGTGTAAAAGGGTGTCGCCATATTACCGACCTATTGGCACATGCAGGTACGATCGCTTATCAAACATTATGGAAAGAGAAGGCCGGTGATAAGGCCAAAACGATAACTTTAGAGATCGCCAAATCAATAGAAAAAAAATTCGCAAACTCTTGTTATGCTTACAATAAGGATGGAGAGGTTTATAACCAGTATAAGGAAATATTAGTAAATAAGTTGGAGAAGAATTAATACCAAATAGTCGTCAATTCTATTTCGCCTAAGTATTAATTTACCTTGCCTCACACCAAATTGAATTTGGACTTTCCTGGGCATGCTAGCATCTATTGAAAGACTTTATAAATAAGATGAAACTTTTACTGATAGAATACTGCCGTCTAAATTACTTTGCCTTTACTTAATGGCTATATCTATCATTGCTGGCTCAACAGGACTTATAGGAAGAAACGTCCTTGAGGTGCTTTGTAACAAACAAGAGAGCGTTATAGCACTCACTCGTAGACCAATCCCTGACTTACCTACAAATGCAAATCAGTTAATTCTTGATTTTGATTCTTTTGAAAAGAATGGCTCATTACCACCATGCAATCATGTATTCATTTGTCTTGGTACAACTATCAAAAAGGCTGGCAGCCAAGAAAACTTTCGAAAGGTTGACGTCGGATACTGTTTGAGCATTGCCAAAAAAGCCAAAGAGTCTGGCGCAGAAACACTGAGTCTCGTATCATGTATAGGGGCAGACAGTACTTCCAAAAACTTCTACCTAAAGACAAAGGGCGAGCTCGAAGAAGCCATTCAAGAGATTCAGTTTTCAGTGTTAAATATTTATAGACCAAGTTTTTTAGCCGGTCAACGCTCTGAAAAAAGACTTTCCGAAATAGTTTTATTAAAGTTTGCCAAAGTAATGGATTTTTTTCTTGTTGGCTCTGCAAGTAAATATAGAAGCGTTAAGGCAGAGTTATTAGCCAAAACTATGGTTTCAAGAGTTGATAGCAAGCCTGGGGTCAATTACTTCTACTTTGATGACCTTCTGAAATAAAGTAGTTATCATGAAGCATAGTCAATATGTTTAGCTGTTGATGGTGCGTTACTGGCAGGCAGTACAGAATAGAAAAATGTTACTTTCTCTTGAGCTATATAAACAATATCGGTATTACGTGGCACCCATAACACGTCTCCAGGGCCAGCTTCGAATATTTTGTCACCGACCTGTAAGGTGAACTGTCCTTCGAGTATGTATATGACCTCGTCATAAGTTATATGCCAGGGTATAGAGCAGTCTTCAAATACGCCAATACCGGCCCCCAATTCATCAGAAAACGATACATTGACTAGGCCTACAGTTTTCATACCATTTACAGGCTCAAGATCGAGATCTTTTTTGCGGAAAATTTTCGTTTCTAACATGATGTGTCTCCTTGTAAAGTGATAATTACTTCGTAATTGTACAAGTTATACTCGATTAAGTGATATGAGAATAACTAATAGATATACCTTATATCATGCTTGTTCAGATTTTCAAGTCTGAGTAGAAGGCTGCTTCATGTGTCTGTACAATAACTTAGTTTCCCTTGCACAAAACAAACCAAATTTGGGGCTTAGGGGAGGGCACATATATCATATTGTCTAGCTCCCTGAACCAAAAATAAAATTATATGACTCTGATTACTTGTGATGTTGTTTATAATCGCTTAATGGCCTACAAAGCTATAGTTGGGATATTGAAAGAACCATGAAGATTGCTTATTTGTACGATCATCCGACGTGGTCGGAGAGACTTATCGATTGTTTTCATAACAACGGTATCGATCTTCAGTTGATAAATGTTGACGAATTAACATTCAATACTGGAAGTTTAGATATGGACTTTCGTATGCTGGTCAACAGAGTCAACGTTATGCCGTACGAAAAAAGAGACCCCGCTATTGCTTTTCACACGATGCACTTTTTGAATTGGCTTGAGTTGTCAGGCGTCAGAGTTGTCAATGGCGCAAGAACACACTATATCGGCGCTTCCAAGGCGATGCAGAACGGAATATTTTCGATTCTTGGTTTGGATGCCCCACAAGCCATTGCAATCTACAAAACTGAAGACACCTTAAAGGCCGCTGAAAAGATAGGTTTCCCAGTTATTGTTAAACCGAATATTGGAGGCTCTGGAAGTAATATTGCTCGTTTTAATTCCTCATCTGAGCTGGCACTGGCAATAGAACAGAAGTTGATTGATTTTGGTGTTGATGGAAGCGGATTAGTTCAGGAATACATACATTCTGATGGTTATGTCTATAGAGTTGAAATACTTGGGGAAGAATTGTTTTATAGTATTAAACAAAAGATTGTTGAAAGCAAGTTTAACTATTGTGCTGCAGAAGGGTGTAGCACTGACACTAACAATACTGGACAGAGAGAAGGATTTGATTTTTGTGCTGTAGAACAGTCACATCAAATACAGTTACACGATGTCTCGCAAAATATTCTTCAACAAGTCATTAGTATTATTAAAAAAACTGGGGCAGATATAGGTGGCATTGAATACTTTATCAATCGCGAAACCGGTAAACCTTGTTATTACGACTTCAATCCTTATTCAAATTTTGTGAGTCAAGGTGAAGCGTTGCTTGGTTTCTCTCCTGAACAACGTTTTGTGAATTATATTAAGAGCCTGTATCAAGTTACTAGTAACGAAATTTGAGCTTTTATCCTTTTGTTAGAATTCTAGTGTTATGATATAGAAACTATTTGTTATAGAAGCATATAAGGAGATAGAGATGGTTAAGATGGACTACAAAGGTAAGATCACTGATCAAGAGATTCCATTGTTTGAAGGTGACAATGCCTATTTAAGAGATTTCGCAATATCTAATGACGAGAGTGCACCAATTACTGCAGGACTTTTCAGGCTCGAAAAAGGCGACTCGATTACTTATGAGTACACCTATGAAGAGATGAAACTTATTATTGACGGTGAGTTCCATATCTCAGACGGTTCTGGTGAAGAGGTTACCGCAAAGGCCGGGGACTTGTTCTACTTTCCAAAAGGCAGCGTCATAACTTTTAGGACTGACGATTATGCTGTTGGTTATTTTGTCGGCCAACGTGGTGTTGATGAGGCTTAAACTATATAACCCAGCTCTTAACTTTTGAAATAATTTCAGAGCCTCTGTTTGCTAACCCTTCAACGACCACGATTTGTTTTGTCTATGTTATTAACCCTAAGCGCGACATTTCCAATAGAATAAAGCTATAAAAATTAATGTCGAAATCATTGCTAACGGGTCAAAATTGGCAGCATCTGTAGATATATGGAATGCCTGTACTGCAATAAACAGGGCATTTATATAAACACCCATAAGCATACCTAACTTCTTGAGGTTGTCGCCAAGCCAGCTTGGGGCCATCCATGAAATAATACCAATAGCAAATAAAGGGACTGATATCATCTGGGCAAATGCATGCATTTCTGCGGTCATCTCCCAGCCAGGCCCTTGTGCAGCCATACCTGGCGCAAACCAAAACATTGCAACCCACAGCCATGCGAATATAGCTTGGGCTTTAAATAGATGTGTTAAAGTCATTTTGTTTCTCCTTTTATTGTTAAAAAAAGCTTAAATCAACTTAACATCACTCGTGGTGATGACTACATAATAAACAAAAAACAAAAATAAAATGTACTTTTTTTCTATATTTTTAGAAGCTGAAAAGACTATTGATGAAAAAAAATACAACAATAAAGTAAACTAAATAATTTCCAAAAAGGATAAAATTAGTTATGAAACTAAAAAACTGCCACAATATAGATGACTTCCGAGGTATGGCCAAGAGACGCATCCCATCACCCCTGTTTCATTACATTGATGGGGGTGCAGATGATGAAAGTACGCTTGCACGTAATACGAAGGCATTCGATGATTTTGACCTAATACCGAATGGCCTTGCCGATGTTGCTAATATAGACCTTTCGACCAACATATTGGGTCAAAAAGTTAATTCACCTTTGTTTCTTGCGCCCACCGGAATGAGCAGGCTTTTTCATCATGACGGTGAACGAGCAGCGTCCCGCGCTGCAGAAAAATTTGGGCAATACTATAGCCTCTCAACCTTGTCATCAGTAAGCATTGAAGAGATTGGCGGATTGACTGAGAGTCCAAAAATGTTTCAAATCTATATCCACAAAGATAGGGGCCTTACTAACGAACTTATAGAGCGCTGTAAAAAAGCAAACTTCAATTCCCTATGCCTTACTGTTGACACCATTGTGGCTGGCAATAGAGAGCGAGATTTACGAACCGGTATGACTATGCCGCCAAAATTCACACCATCTAGTTTGCTAGGTTTCGCTATGCGCCCAAGGTGGGTCTACAATTACCTTACACATGAATCATTTAAGCTTGCCAATTTAGAGGGTAAAACTGAAAAAGGAAGCAAAGAGGCGATACCACTTGTCGATTATGTAAACTCACAATTCGACACTAACCTTTGTTGGGATGACGCCAAAAAAGCTATCGATGAATGGGGAGGCCCGTTCGCCATCAAGGGCATTATGTCGGTCGAAGACGCTAAAAGGTCAGTTGATATCGGTGCAAGCGCAATTATGATCAGTAACCATGGTGGCAGGCAGCTAGACTCTAGTCCGGCTCCATTTGACTTGCTGAGTGATATAGTTGAAGTCGTAGGGGACAAGATAGAAATCATATGTGATGGCGGCATAAGGCGTGGAACACACATACTTAAAGCTCTAGCCCTTGGTGCAGATGCGTGCTCAATAGGTAGGCCATATCTGTATGGGTTAGCTGCTGGTGGTCAAGCTGGAGTTGAGGCAGTTTTAGCTAAATTTGAATCCGAGTTGATACGCAATATGATGCTTATGGGGGTTAACAAGTTGTCGCAAATAGATATATCAAAAATTCGTAAAAGGTAGCTACTGGTTCGTTATTATTTCTGTTTTAACTTATCACAGAATATTAAAAAAAGATCTATAATCCCAACGAAGTCTATTACAATTGTGTCTAATTTTTATATATAATCTAACTCAAATCGATGTAATTCAATAGTAATTTATTATAGTGCGTGACAAATAACGTATAGGAAGATAATGACTAAAGATGTTATAAGTAGACTTTCAAAGGCAAATTACTCGCCCGCACAGTTGTTCTTTGGTTATTCTATTTGGTTAGGTTTAGTGCCTCCCGTTAGTGCCTTTTTCGGAACATACTATAATGGCTGGTCGTTGGGAATCTCGGACCCAATTAAGTTATCTTTTTCGCAATCTTTAGCGATATCAATTTTTTATGCCTTGGCATTGATTGTAGGTTTTCTTGTTACCGCGTTTGTTATCAAATGGATGGCAACGGTTTATGCCCCGGAATCTACCTTAAACGATGCATTCGCTGTTGTAAGTGTAGTCGGTACTCCAATTATGCTAGCAGGCGTTGTGCATCTTTATCCTTCTGTTCTGTTGCATATTATTGTTCTGTCACCAATCTTCGCGTGGAGTTGCTATATACTTTTTTGTGCATTACCAATACTGCTAAAAATTGACAATGACAGGGGCATCTTTATGGGTTGTGCAGTTTTGGGTTTTCTGGTTACAGCTTTTTTGGCATTACTAGGTATCAGTACTATAGCTTGGGTTTATGGTATTGGCCCTAACTTAGGAGTATAAACTTTAATGGATAAAGATACATATTACACAGACTCTGCTACGGTATTTTTAATATTTTGCACTATGATTTGGTCTATTATAGGTATGTTTGCGGGCCTATATTTGGCAGCAGAATTGGTAATGCCATGGCTAAATTTTGATATTGCCGAGATAACCTTTGGTCGCTTGAGGCCGTTCCACACTAATTCAGTTATTTTTGGTTTCGGTGGATCAGCATTGATTGCTACAGCATTCTATACAGTTCAGCGTACTTGCCATGTACGACTGTTTAGCCCTAATCTGGCTTGGCTTGTTGCCGTGTTATGGCAAGTCGGTGTCGGTGTCGGTTTGGTTAGTCTGTTGCTGGGCTATACCAGTACAAAGGAGTATGCTGAGTTTGAGTGGCCTATTGATATACTTGTTGCAATAGTCTGGATAAGCTTTGGTATAGTTTTCTTTGGCACTCTAGCTACAAGAAAGATTAGACCTATTTACGTATCGAACTGGTTCTATGGGGCACTGATTATTGTGGTCGCTATGCTGCATGTAGTAAATAATTTGGCCCTACCTTATAGCTGGATGCAGTCTTATTCAGTGTACGAAGGAGCGCAAGACGCAATTGTGCAGTGGTGGTACGGGCATAACGCGGTTGGCTTCTTCTTGACTGCTGGTTTTTTAGGTATGTTTTATTACACTCTACCTAAGCAGGCCGGTAAACCTATCTGGAGTTATCGTCTTTCAGTGGTAGCTTTTTGGGCATTTGTTTATACATATATTTGGGTCGGACCACATCACCTACACTATACCTCGATACCTGACTGGCTAATGACCGTAGCCATGGTTATGAGTTTGGTTTTGTTGGCACCATCTTGGGCTACAATGATAAATGCGGTAATGACTATGAGTGGTGCATGGGACAAACTAAGGACCGATCCGGGCATGAAATTCGTAGTTGTTTCTATGGTTTTTTATGCGCTAGCCACTTTCGAGGGGCCGATGATGGCAATTAAGAGTGTCAATGTGATTAGTCACTTTACTGATTGGACTGTAGGGCATGTACATTCCGGTGCGCTGGGTTGGAATGCCTTTGTCACTTTCGGTACAGTCTACTTCTTAGCCCCTAAGCTTTTTGGAACCACACAACTGCACAACCTTCGCCTAGTTAATATACATTTTTGGTTAGCCTTGATGGGAGTTTTACTTTACATCGTTGCTCTGTGGGGTGCAGGAATATCACAAGGCATAATGAATTTATCGATTGATGAGTATGGCCAACTAAACTACAGCTTTATAGATATTATGTTGGTAACTATACCGTATCATTGGATACGCTTATTTGGAGGGTCATTATTTTTTGTTGGGGCACTTATTATGACTTACAACTTATTCATGACTTATGTTGCTGGAAAGGATAACCGTCCAGTGCTGGTAAAAATACCGAAAGTTAATCCTGGTAATGAGATTTGAGGCGCTCTAGATGTTAAAACTGCATAAAACAATAGAAAGTAATTCAGCTTTATTGATATTTGGTATTTTAATTGTGACCTCAATTGGCGGGTTTGTGCAAATTTTACCTAACCTTTTTGACCAGTCACTACACAAAGGAACTGAGAATATAAAGCCCTATACAGCTTTGGAGTTGACGGGTAGAGATGTTTATATTAGAGAGGGATGTGTTGGTTGCCATTCACAACAAATTAGACCACTAGTTGCTGAGGTAATGCGTTATGGAGAAAGCTCTGTTTCTGGAGAGTTTATTTATGACCGACCATTCCTGTGGGGCTCAAAACGTACCGGACCAGATTTGGCCCGTATAGGCGGTAAGTACAGTGACAAGTGGCATGAATTACACCTAATTGATCCTAGGTCTGTAGTTCCTGAGTCGATCATGCCATCTTACCCTTGGCTTAATGAAAACATGGTAGACAAGAGTTTGATTGTTGCCAAGTTGAATGTATTGAAAAAAATGGACCACCCCTATACAGACGAGCAAATTAAAAAGGCTGAGAGTGACTTAACAGGGAAGACAGAGCTGCAAGCAATGATAGCCTATCTGCAGGTCTTGGGGACTTACAGATAATGTGGCAATTTGTGCTAATTGGTGATATGTTGGCTATGGGATTTTTGATAGGATTGATAATGTGGATGTCTATGAAGCAAAGCAAAAAAGCACAACAGGACTGTATGAATATTCCTTTATTTGATGAGGATGTATCTGGAGACAAGGATGGCTGATTTACCATTTTTTTGGCAAACCTGGGTGGTAGGACTTATTATCCTTGGGTTGGTATTTTTAGCGGTACTGGTGGTAAGGGTTTATTTCGAAAAGGACGACCACGACGAGGTCGTTATTTGGGATAACGATCTAGTAGAGGGAAGCGCTCCTGCGCCTTTTTGGTGGTTTTGGTTAATCACTAGTGCACTAATTTTTAGTGTCCTGTATATGATTTTTTACCCCAGTTTTGGTAACTATAACGGGCTGTTTAATCTAACCATGGAAGAGCGTTATAGTGAAAGTAAAGCAGATATTAATGATAAGTACTATAAAAAACTAAATACACTAAACTCACTAGATATGGAGTCTCTACAAAATAGCCAGGACGCAATGCATTTGGCAGGCAATATTTATGCGCAAAACTGTGCAGCCTGTCATGGAAAGGATGCAAAAGGTCAAGATGTTTTCCCTAACCTGACAGACGATGATTGGCTGTGGGGTGACAAACCGGAACAAATAAAACACAGTATTAGTTTTGGCAGGAATGCGGTAATGCCAGCATGGGGAGGGCCACTAGGGGAAGAAGGAACTACCAAGATGGCTGAATACATTAAATCTATCAGCTCTAAAACTGATGACGACGAAAAGCATGCATCCTCAAAACAAAAGTACCAGATGTTTTGTCTTGGTTGTCATGGCCTGGCTAAGCAAGGCAACGTTATGCTCGGGGCACCTAACCTGGCAGACGATGTTTGGCTTTATGGCGACGATATCGAATCTATTAAGAAAACAATTGCTTCAGGAAGGAGGGGCGTAATGCCTGCTCATAAGGATAGGCTTAGCGATCTACAGATAAAGTTATTGACTGCCTGGCTAAAGCGAAACTAGTTTTAAGGCTAGAGAGTGCATATATAACTAGCACAACTTCAAAGAACCAACGATTGCTACAATGTTGCAGCAAGAATAAAATAATTAATCAGTAACTAGTCTAGTTTAAGTTTAGTAGGTTTGGCAATATAGCCATTACCAAGCCAATTATTCCAAGCGTTACAAAAGAACCTGCCAACATAAATACTGCAACACAGATACCTGTAATTCCGCACCTTTTCGATCCAATTTCTTCACCTTGGTACTTTAGCATGTAAACATCCTCCGAGAAAAAAGAAAAAAACTACAACCCCATAATACCACATGAATTTTTATATAGATAATCTATCATTAATTCCTAATGTTGTTGATTTTTATATTAGAATGAGACAAATTTACAGATTGGTTAGTTATTATTTATGATGAATTCAGATTTTATCGAAACGTCGATAGAGTGGCCAACATGGCTAGCTATTGTATTCGTGTACTCATCATGGTGGTATATTCTGGTTAATTTTGAAGTCACCCCGTTGGCACCAGTTTTGTTGACAGTTGTGTTGGCCTTTCATGGCTCAGTTCAGCATGAATTAATGCACGGCCATCCAACCAAAAGCCAAACTATAAATGATATATTGGCTTACCCACCTGTGGCACTATGGTACCCCTACAGTGTGTATAAAAATTCACACCTGCTGCACCACAAAGTTGCTAGCTTGACGATGCCAGTAGAGGACCCAGAGAGCTTCTACTTAAGCGCAGAGGAATGGAACCGTGATGGAACAATGAGGAATAGGTTTGCTATATTTAATATGACCTTACTGGGCCGCTTGCTGCTTGGCCCATTGTGGTCCTTTGTTGGCCTAAAAAGACAAATGATTGATAGTGTTAAGGGGTCATCCTTTAGGCAGTCTTTAGTTTGGACTGTTCATGAATTATTAGTCCTAATATTGCTACTATTAGTGGGAATATTTTTTGAAATTAATGTGCTCTTGTACATCCTTTGTGCTTACCTAGCACAATCACTAAACTTGCTTCGTAGTTTTTATGAGCACAGGGCAGCAGAGCACCAAACCGAAAGGTCTGTAATAATGAATACCTGCCTACCGATGCGATTACTATATTTAAATAACAACTACCACCTAGTGCATCATGAGCGCCCCGACATTTGTTGGTATAACTTGCATATAGAGTACAAAGAAAGAATGCATGAGTATAAACGAATGAGTGGCGGGTACATAGAGTCGGGCTACAGCAGTTGGTTTAAAAAATATTTATTTAAGCCAGTTGATCATCCTAAGCATAAGGGTTTTAGTTTATTATGAAATCAAATGAATATATAAGTATAGGGATGTACTCACTCAATCATGA
>DQME01000049.1 GCA_015659815.1 Gammaproteobacteria bacterium
AATGTCGATTCGCTCAACAATGGCAAGCGGTATTTGGTTTAGGTTTGCCGCAGCACCACCCGAGCCTCCAGTTCCTGAAACTCTTCTACCATCAAGTAAGAGCAAGGTTCTTTGAGATCCCAGTCCTCTTAATGAAATTTCATTAACAACTGCTTGTCCGTTGGCATAGCCAGAAGTTTCTCTAAATGAACCAAAAGAGTTATAAGGCGTATTCTGTAATACTTGTGCAACGGTTTCAAAACCTGAGAGCTCAATTTGCTCACGGGTAATGACTGTCACAGGTCGAGCAGTTTCAATATCTGTCTGCTTTAGACGTGATCCTGTAATTTGAATTGTACCTAACTCAGCTGCATCCTCATCGTCATCTTGAGACATTGCAGGCATTGTAATAATTAAGGCAGTAACACTTAAAGTAACAATAAATCCTGTTACTTTTTCCAATAGGCTAATCTTCATTGATTTTTTCTCCTAAATCTTTAATAAACTCGTGTAAAAGCATAGACCAAGACAATCTATAGGTTAGATTGTCAACGAATAAGCTTATATCAACATTTATTCTCAGGTATATAGAGCTATTGTGCAAGTTAAAATTACAAAGAATCATGATGAGCAGCAGCTCGCAAATAAATGATTTCATTAAAAATTAGTTGTTAATGTTGTATGGGCGCAACATTATTAAGTTTTGTTTAGTTTTTTAAAAAAGTTCCTTCACTTTTTGATTGCACTGCTTTTAAGTCACTGTATGATTAAAAAAAAATTTAAATTATTAGATGAACAAAAAAATCAAGCACCTTCTATGTATCGCCACATACTGTTGTGTGTTTATTAAACCAGATTTCGTTGGCGCCCAAACATTGGATGAGGAATTAAAGAAATGTTCTGAAATTACAGTCTCTCTAATTCGTTTACAATGTTATGACAGATTAGCAAAGAAGCCAGAAGTAAGATCAGCAAAGGCTGCAAATCAACCTAAACGTAAGAATATATTCCAGAGACGCTCCAGAGATAAAACAGCCATAAAAGAGGAACAAGAGACCACAACAGAAGAAACAAGCACTGATGCTTCAGTTGCAAGCACGTCTGATAATATTAATGAGTCCTCGGATAACTTTGGGAAAGTTTCTAGAGATGATTCAAATGAAATTAATTCAAGGATTAGTGGAGAATTTAATGGTTGGACTGGTGACACTCAATTTAGATTAGAGAATGGTCAAATATGGAAACAATCAGGTAATGGTTTTCTCAAAGTCTCAATGAATAACCCAAAAGTGAAAATAGAAGCAGGCACGTTTGGGGGATATATTCTTTCCGTTGAAGGCTATAACTCTAGAGTTAAAGTTAAACGAGTCAAATAACCATTCAGATGAACTATCTGATTGGCCTACTTATTATTCTGTCTATAATACTTGGTCCTTCAATTTGGGTTCAAAGGACTATTAAAAAATATAATTCCCCAGATGATCGATACGCTTTCACAGGCGCTGAATTTACAAGAAAACTTCTGGATGCATTGAAGCTACAAGATGTCCAAGTTGAATCCACCAACCTTGGTGATCATTACGATCCAACAACAAAAATGGTTCGATTAACTGAGGATAAAATGACATCTAAATCACTTACTGCAATTGTGGTCGCAGCACATGAAGTCGGCCATGCTCACCAACATTCAACAAGTTATTTACCGTTTAGATTAAGAACATTACTAGTTAAAACGATGGCACCAGCACAAAGGTTTGGGGCTTTAATATTAATGGCTGCACCTATAGTAACCTTAATTACTAAGGCACCTGGAGCTGGAATTATTATGTTATTGGGTGGTTTCCTTACACTGGGCATGAATACAATAATACATTTAGTGACTTTGCCAACGGAGTGGGAAGCAAGTTTTAGTAGGGCGCTGCCAATGCTTGAAAAAGGAGAAATATTAATAGAGGGTGATGAAGTGTTTGCTAGAGAAATTCTTACCGCAGCTGCCTTAACTTATGTTGCAGGCTCCTTAATTAGCCTTATTAATATAGCTCGATGGTGGACCATTCTTAGAAGAGGCCCTCTATAAAAAAAGGGCGCTAATAAATTAGCACCCTTTCTTATTATTTGATTTCAAAGAAATCTAGGTTCTTAGAACTGCCAAGACATACCAAGCCTAACTCTTCTAGGAGTTTGGAAATTAGTAGGTTTTTGATAGTGAACATTTGTTGAACCGCCAGATTCTCCGTACTCATTCATGTCGATTACATTATCCGCATCCAAGAGATTAAATACATCTAATCTCAGAGTTAATCGATCAGTGGCTTTATACGTCAATAACGCATCAATGGTTTCTATTGTGTCACTTTCAAACACACTCGCTCTTGGTGTGAGCAATCCTTCACAGTACCATGATGAGTCACCATAGGCTGCAGCAAATCCATCAGTTGGATGTGTGCCAATACAACCGAATTTTCTTGGTGATTCTATCTTCAGTGCCATACCTAGAGTCAGCTTGTCATTAAGTGCTTTGGTTCCATACACTTTAACCAAGTGTCTTCTGTGGTTTGGCAGATAACCGTATGAACCATCTGTAAGACCTGGTTGGTCAAAATCTTGAGTAATACCGGCATCGTCTTGTCCATTATCAGACTTAACAGTACCTTCATAGTTACCTTTAGTGCTTGACCAAGTGTACGATGCTCTTAGGCCCCAATCACCATCAAATGGTCTATCAAGGGCAATCACCACCGCTTTATACTTCCTATTAACTTTAGGATAGTTAAGGTCTGCTGCTGAAAGGTCTACAGTAGTCCCTAATTCAGGAAGATACACATTCATATTTGATCCAGGATTAGTCAATACGTATTGATGGAAACCAGTCCAAATGTCAGCACAACCGTCTATACTATTCTGGGTACAATAAGCAAGAACAGCCGCATCGATTGCAACGTCTTCAATGGTTGAAGCTAGTGATCTTGCAGTGTATGTGACACCAAGATCAAATCCATCAAGCCGTCCACCTTCAAGAGTTTGGGCATACCCAATGATATATTCTTCTTGATACATAGGTTCTAAGCTATTATCTGTTGTTGATCTTGTATCTGGAACTGAACCATCTCCATAGACAGTTGTTCCAAGCAGTGATCCTAATGCTGGATTGTCAGAGCCAACCTCAGAAGCTGCAATATCATAGAACTCATGAATGTAGGTTTCACCACCAGCCATTCTAATGTTAGTGTTGGCTGCGATGGGTAAGTAATATTCACCATAAGATCCAAACACTTTACGGTTACCATCACCATCGATGTCATATGTGACACCTAATCTAACGGCATCTTGGTCCGAAGTTTTAACAAACGTGTCACCGTTGGCGTTCTTGTTGTCATAAGTTGATCGTCTGAGACCCATGTTCACGTTCAATTGGTCACTCACTTGCCAGCTGTCTTGAATGTATAATACTTCTTGATCGGTGTTAAAAGTACCACCGTTGATATACGTTCTTTTTCTAACGAAATGCGTAGCAGGTTGTGGATCCATATAGCCAGCATAGTAACCAGTTGCACCATACATCCAATAAACACCACCTGAGTTAATTGTGTTATCAACTGAGACCAGCTCTTCTTCTTCAAAACCTACTCGGATGTGATGGGCTCCAACATAGTAGTCGATGTCATAACGCATGATTTCCCTTGAATCATCACCGACACTGATACTAAAGTTTGTAAAAGTACCACATGGTTCAAAGCCACCACTTGAGCTTAATGAACCATGCAGATAACATGCTGGACTCGCGTCATTGGCTCCAGAGGTAGTTCTGTTGTATTCATTTTTACCGTATGTAACAGTAGCAGTTAAATCATCAGTAATTAGAAAAGAAGCTTTACCAATTTGATTATCTCCACCGATATTGTAGAAACTTGGTCCTACTAAGCTGATTGCACCTGTGTCTGCATCATAAGAGTATGTGTCTTCAACGTTTTTAGCATCATCATTGAAATACGTGTATTCAAGATGAATTCTATCGGTAGCGTAATAGTCAAGTTTTCCACCAAAGAAGGTTTCATCTGCTTTATAGTGATACTGTTGAGTTAGACCCGTATCTATATACTTATTTTCTTCTGGATTAACCAAAAGATAATAGAACAACTTATCTTTGATGATTGGACCGCTAGCCCATAGATTGACTTCAGTCAAATCTCTTTCATCAAGGTTATTTCTACTTGAGTATGTATCAGGTTTGTCCTCATAAAGGCTGTCAGGGTAGTAAGAAACATTGAAACCGAATTCAAAATCATTACTTCCACTCTTAGTTACAGCGTTTATTACACC
>DQME01000068.1 GCA_015659815.1 Gammaproteobacteria bacterium
ATAGCCTCTGAACTCTTGGGCGCATCAAGAATTAAGTTAAATCGTAGCTTCGTTCCTCATGTTCAGTTACATCTAAGCCTTCATTTTCTGACTCTTCACTGACACGAAGGTCAGTTACAAAACCTACAAGCTTAAGAATGATCCAAGTAACTATAGCTGTCCAAGCGAATATGACTATTATCCCTTGAAATTGAATCCACAGCTGTGCAAGTGGCCCTCCTTCAGCTATTCCTGAAGAGCCAGAGCCTAAGAAACCACCTGGTGTTCCTACAAAACTCAACATGATTATTCCTAACATGCCTCCAACTCCGTGGACTGGAAAAACATCTAGAGAGTCATCGATACCAAATATTCCTTTAACGGCTTGAGTGGCATAAAAACAAACGCCTCCAGCTAGCAAACCAATTAATAATGCTCCTTCTGGTCCTACTGTTCCTGCTGCCGGTGTTATCGTTGCCAGTCCAGCTACCATACCAGTTGCAATACCAACGACGGTGGGCTTACCTTGTTTAAGCCAGTCAAGAACCATCCAGGTAAAAGCAGCTACTGCAGCACTAATATGAGTAACAAGCATTGCCATTCCAGCATCTTCACTAGCGGCTACCGCGCTACCTGCATTAAACCCAAACCATCCCACCCAGAGCATAGCAGCACCCATTACAACCATGGTTCTATTATGTGGTTGCATAGGAGAGTCTGGAAAACCTTTTCTTGGGCCCAAGACCAGAGCCGCAACTAGGGCTCCAACACCGCAAGTTAGATGGACAACTAAACCGCCTGCAAAATCGATAACGCCTAAATTAGCTAAGAAACCCCCTCCCCACACCATATGAGTTGCAGGTAGATAGACGAAGGTAAACCAGAGTAATGAAAAAAGACACATTGCACCAAATTTCATTCTTTCTGCAAATGCTCCAACTACCAAAGCTGGTGTGATAATTGCAAATGTCATTTGAAACATAATGAAAACTGATTCAGGTATAGACCCAGATAAAGATTCTCGACCTATACCAGACAAAAATAATGCACTGAAATCTCCGATAAGTGCTCCATCACCTTTAAAGGCCAAACTATAACCATAAACAACCCATGCTATTGAGACGATACAAGCGATTGTGAAACACTGCATTAACACGGAAACTGCATTTTTAGTCCTAACCAGACCAGCGTAAAAAAGCGCTAGTCCTGGCAACGTCATAAACAAAACCAAAGCTGTTGAGGTCAACATCCATGCTGTATCGCCAGTATCTAGTCCTTCTGCTGCGGCAACCGCGGAAGTAGCTAAACTAAAAATAGTCAGAAATAATATTTTCTTCATACTATGATTGTATACCAACTTGGACTAAAGTCCAAATTTCGTTTGATGTGTGAGGGAGGGTGAATGTTTAGGCAGAAACTATAACATCCCCTCTTTTACAATAAAATTAATAATTTTTTCAAGCCCAATGGATTTCTTAAGATTTGTAAATACAAATTTTTTCTCTCCTCTCATTCTCTTAGTATCACTTTC
>DQME01000134.1 GCA_015659815.1 Gammaproteobacteria bacterium
CTCTACCAAATATATATGTCAAACTTTATCAAGACAATTAAATTATCCGCGATCATAACTGCCATATGTATCTTGTTGGCATACCCAATCGCTTACGTTCTCTCTGTACTCCCTCTTCGACAGTCAAACCTGTTGATGATATGTGTATTACTACCTTTCTGGACATCATTATTGGTGCGCACTACTGCATGGATTGCAATCCTTCAGACTCAAGGAGTTGTTAATGACATCCTAGTATTTTTAGGATTCCTTTCTGATGACGGCAGAGTGCAGATGATTTACAATCAGACTGGTACCATCATCGCTATGGTTCATATTTTATTACCATTTATGGTTCTGCCATTGTACTCAGTAATGAAGACTATCAGCCCTACCTACATGAAGGCGGCCCTATCTATGGGAGCAAGAAAGTCCTACGCACTAAGGAAGATTTACTTACCCCTAACTATACCAGGGCTTGGTGCAGGAACCCTTCTAGTTTTCATCCTAGCAATAGGATACTACATAACCCCTGCATTGGTTGGAGGTGAAGACGGTTTACTAATATCAAACCTAATCGCATACCACATACAAAAATCACTCAACTGGAGCCTGGGTGCAGCTTTAGGAGCTATACTTCTAGTAACTGTACTGGTTCTTTACTGGTTATACAATAAACTTATCGGCATCGATAATCTTAAGTTTGGTTAGTGGGGTGGGCTTAAATGACTTTATTTAATCGAGAGAAAGCTATTGGCATTGTAATTTTACTTGCTATTGCAGCAATCATATTTTTTGCTCTAGGATCAATAACTCCTGCAATAGGGTTTTTTGTTATGTTCATAATACCGCTATACTTTATGAAACCACTACCTGTATTTGCCAGCAAAATTGACTACTGCTCGAATTACTTATTCGTAGCTATATGCACTTTCATTTTTATTTTTTTAATAACACCAGTACTAATAATAATACCATTATCGTTTAATGCTGAGCCATACTTCACGTTCACACAAGGCATGCTTAATTTTGACCCTAGTGCATTTTCTACTAGATGGTATGAGGACATTGTTTACAATGGCATGGTTGACCCTCATGGAGTAAAAAATTGGTGGAATGACATGTGGAACAATGCGCAATGGATACGTTCTGCTCGCAACTCCTTCTTTATTGCAACAATGTCTGCCATAATTGCTACTATTATAGGAACCATAGCTGCGCTAGGATTGTCTCGCTCAGAAATGCCGTATAAAGCGCTTATAACTAGCCTGCTAATATCTCCAATGATTGTCCCTTTAGTTATTACTGCTACTGGCATGTTCTTCTTTTATTCAAGTATAAATCTAGCTAAAACATTTACCGGTGTAATTTTGGCTCACGTAACACTGGGTATACCTTTTGTTATTATTACTGTTACAGCAACATTGAGTGGCTTTGATAGAAATCTTATAAAGGCTTCACAAAGCCTAGGAGCGCATGGCTGGATGACCTTCAGACGTGTAATAATGCCTCTAATAATGCCGGGCATGATATCTGGCGCATTATTTGCATTTATTACCTCACTTGATGAAATTGTGGCAGTAATATTTCTTGCAGACGTTGAACAAAGAACAATCCCTAGACAGATGTTCTCCGGCATTAGAGAACAGATCTCTCCAACTATACTTGCAGTTGCCAGTGTTTTAGTTTTAATTTCAATAATATTATTAACAGTAATGGAGCTGCTACGTAGGCGCTCTGAGAGGTTACGAGGGATTACCCCAGGATAAACGTTAATAAACCTCTCCCAGCGTTCTTCTCTTTAATATAATATAACTAATTCAAATACATAAATTACTATGCAAAAAAATATAATTTCTACTGACAAGGCGCCGGCAGCTATAGGTACTTACTCTCAAGCTGTTGCGGTTTCTGGCGCAACAACTGTTTACTTATCTGGACAAGTCCCCTTTGTGCCCGAAACAATGGAATTTGTTGAAGGCGATATCAGTAAGCAAATTCACCAAGTATTCAATAATTTATCTGCAGTCTGTATAGCGTCAGGTGGCACCTTAAATGATATAGTCAAGTTGAATGTTTATTTGACTGATCTGTCAAATTTTCCAATTCTTAACGAAATCATGTCATCTTACTTTGATGAGCCATACCCGGCCCGTGCTGCTATTGGAGTAAAAGACCTACCTAAAGGTGCACAAATCGAAATGGATGGGGTTATGGCGGTTAGCTCCGATCAGTATAGCTATTAGCAAGGTGCAAAAACTTTCTGATCCGATTATTTTATTAAACGGATTAGGCCCAAAGACAGCAGAAAAATTAAATTCGATAGGTATATACAAGTTGGAACATTTACTGTTCCACCTTCCGTTCCGTTACCAAAACAAAACAAAATTTACACCAATTAATCAGGCCAAGGTCGGTGAAGAAGCCTTATTTGAACTCGTAATCGATAGAATTGAAGAGCTCCCTACAAAACAAAGGCAACTACTGTGTTACTTGTTAGATAAAGACAACAAGAAACTACTTTTACGCTTCTTCCATTTTAATCAATACCAAAAGCAAGCCTTTAGTAGAGGTGATTTAATTCAGTGCTTTGGAGAGGTAAAAATTGGTCGGTATGGACTGGAAATGTATCATCCCGAGTATCGATTAGTTTCAAAAGGTCAATCTAGCCTCATTGAAAAAACTTTAAGCCCGGTCTACCCTCTAACTTCTGGAGTGCGCCAAGTTCAATTGAAAAAATGGATAAATATTGCACTAGATGCCATAAAAAATTCTAATATGGTTGACCATATAGAGAGTATGTCAAAAAACTCAATGCCAACTTTGAGGCAGGCTCTCGAAACACTTCATCATCCAGAAGAGGGGGAAAACATAGAGCAAATACTTGAATTTAAGCACCCATCACAACAAAGACTCATAATCGAAGAGTTATGTGCACACCAACTAAGTTTGCTTTTATTAAAAAGACAAAGAAAAAATCAAATATCCAATATTTTTCATATAAAAGACAACCTATCTGGCGCCCTTTTAAGCTCTATAAAATTTAAATTAACTAAAGCACAACAGCGCTGCATTAGTGAGATAAATATAGACATCAGCTCAGCTCAGCCTATGCTAAGGCTGCTACAGGGTGATGTTGGATCTGGGAAAACCATAGTAGCAGTTTTTACATGCATACAGGCAATTGAAAACGGGTTCCAGGCTGCAATAATGGCTCCAACGGAAATACTGGCTTCTCAGCACCTTCAAGGATTTTCAAAATACTTAAATCCTCTTGGAATTAATATTGCGTACCTAACTGGTTCTCAGAGCGCAAAGGACAGAGAAGAACAGCTTAACATAATAAGAAATGGTGTAGCTAATATAGTCATAGGAACTCATGCACTATTCCAAGAAAATGTTTCTTTTGAAAGCCTTGGACTGGTGGTTATCGACGAGCAACACAAATTTGGCGTACACCAACGACTTTC
The DNA here is from genome assembly GCA_015659815.1 of Gammaproteobacteria bacterium. Taxonomy (GTDB): domain Bacteria; phylum Pseudomonadota; class Gammaproteobacteria; order PS1; family Pseudothioglobaceae; genus SZUA-1055. Next base: position 3,450 of record DQME01000134.1, read on the forward strand.
TCTTGCACAAAAAGCACTCAAAATACCTCACCAACTAGTGATGACAGCTACACCAATCCCGCGCTCACTAACGATGAGCGCTTATGCTGACTTAGACTGCTCTATTATCGATGAACTTCCTCCGGGCAGAATCGCCACTAAGACTATAGCAATTAGCAGTCAAAGGAAGCACGAAATACTAGACAAAATTAAGCAAGTCTGTAATAACAATTCACAAGTGTATTGGGTATGTACATTAATTGACGAATCAGAATCACTAAGGGCTGAGTCTGCTAATAAAACTCACGACTTCTTACAAACAAATCTACCGGACCTTTCTGTTGTTTTAATTCATGGGAAGATGAATAAAGATGAAAAGTCTAGCATTATGGATAAATTCTCGACCGGAAATATAGATGTATTGGTAGCCACTACTGTCATAGAAGTCGGGGTCAACGTTCCTAACGCCTCACTCATGGTTATAGAGAACTCTGAAAGGTTAGGTTTGGCCCAGCTGCATCAGCTTAGAGGGCGTGTTGGTCGTGGTAATCAGAGTAGTATATGTATTCTTTTATATCAACCACCACTAAGTACAAATGCTGAGCAACGTATTGACATATTAAGGCAGAGCAGTGATGGATTTGATATTGCTCAGAAAGACTTAGAACTAAGAGGGCCAGGAGAGGTTCTTGGGACTCAGCAAGCAGGAGTCGCTGACATGAAGATTGCAAATATAGTACGTGACGGGTATTTGCTTAAGCATGCTGGTTATTATTCTCAATTAATTCTAAATTCTGATGACTCCAAACAGCTACAATTAATCAGAAGATGGATTGACGAAGACAAGGCTCACTACGCTAATGCTTAAATCTATAGACAATATCTATATGTAGCAGGCAGCCCTATCTTGTAAAATAAGCTTCCTATGTTTAACCCAGAAAAATTCAAGTGGCGCCTGTTCAGTGACAATGAAACAATACCAAGCAGCGTAGTTGTGTGGCTATTGGACAATCGCTCTCTGACAGCAAAACTAAGAGATAAATATACAGATTTCAAAGTAAATGTTATATCTCAAGATCAAGGAACACCATATCCTTGCGAGATAGAGCTGCTTGATAATTTTGAGAAAAAATTTATTGTTAGAGAGGTAGAACTGATTGGTGACAATAGGGCTGTCGTTCTTGCTAGGTCTGTAATTCCTGTAAACACAGACACAGAAATACTGCTATCTATAGGATCAAAGCCTTTGGGCGAGATACTCTTCGATGACCCTTCAGTTATCAGGGGTGCGCTTGAGGTTGGCAATAACAATAATAAATGGGCAAGGCGCTCTACATTCCAAATAAAGCAAACAAAGATACTGGTTAGCGAAATTTTTCTTGGTTCACTGTATGCGTGATAAGATCTTTAAAAAAAATACCGATCTAGTTGACTTTGTATTCGACAAACAAGTTGCTGATGTGTTTGACGACATGGTGAATAGGTCTGTTCCAGGTTATCAGACGTTGATTGAAATGATGGGATTGATAGTAAAAACGTACGGAAAAGACAACTCTAACTATTACGACCTTGGCTCATCAACTGGTGCTATTTCTATGGCACTAGGGCTAAACAATGTACACAAAAACAACAAAATAATAGCAGTAGATAATGCCATTGAAATGGTTAATAAATGTAAAGCAAATCTTAGTAAAAAATTGTCTAATTTTGATGTTATTTGTAGTGACATTAATAAAATAAATTTTGAAAATGCATCAATAGTGGTACTTAATTTGACTATGCAGTTTATTGAAGTAGAAAAAAGGCAGCAGCTTGTTGAAAATATCTTCAATGGATTGGTTGTCGGCGGAGTACTAATTGTTTCAGAAAAAATTCACTTTGATTCTAAAGAGAAACAAAAACAAATAACAAGCCTTCATACGGACTTTAAGCGTGCCAATGGGTACAGCGAATTAGAAATATCGCAAAAAAGACAATCAATAGAAAATGTTTTGATTACTGACAACATAGAAAAACACATTGAAAGGTTAAACAATGCAGGTTTTGCAAGCAGTATATGTCATTTTCAGTGCCTTAACTTCGCATCCTTTTTAGCGGTAAAATAGTCCTCTTAAGGAATAATGGTGAAGCTATATGCTACTTATGATTGACAATTACGATTCATTTACTTACAACTTAGTTCAGTACTTTGGAGAACTCGGTCAAGAAGTACAGGTATACAGGAACGACGAGATCGGCATAGAAGAGATTGAATCCCTTTCGCCTGATTATTTGGTCGTTTCGCCTGGACCGTGCACACCGAATGAAGCAGGAATTTCAATAGACGCTATAAAGCATTTCGCTGGTAAATTGCCCATCCTAGGGGTTTGTCTAGGGTTTCAAGCAATGGCCCAGGCTTTTGGCGGAAACATAGTTGGCGCTAAAAAAATTATGCACGGTAAAGTTTCTGCTGTTTATCATACAGGGAATGGCGTTTTTTCAGAATTAAACAATCCCTTAAATGCTACAAGATACCACTCATTAGTTGCCGATCAGTCTACCCTACCGGAATGCTTTGAGATTACATCATGGACTCAAGACAGTGATGGTGAAATTGACGAAATAATGGGAATAAAGCATAATAAATTTGACATAGAGGGTGTCCAATTTCATCCCGAATCTATACTCACAGAGCATGGCCATCAAATGCTAAAAAACTTTTTAATAAGAAACAATTAAAGGAAAAATTATGGAAATAATAGACTTCTTATTTGCAGAAGAGCAGCTACTAATTACAGGAACATTGGTAATATTGATTGCACTCTTTGCAATATCAATAATTAATGACAAATTCAAGAAATATGAAGTTATAGATGTGAATGGTGCAGTAAACTTAATGAACAACGATAATTTAATTATTCTAGATGTTAGGGATGACAAGGAAAGAAAGTTAGGCTTTATAGATAATGACTTGCACATTCCATTGAAGCAAGTTAAAAACAAAATATCTACCATAGACAACAAGAAAGACATACTTGTTTATTGTCGTAGTGGCTCAAGGTCGGCACATATAGCGAGCATGTTAAGCAATAATAACTTCGATAATGTTTTTAGTTTGAAGGGTGGTATTAAAGCCTGGGAGAAAGCTAACCTACCTATAAAGAAAGCATAAACGATATGAAAAAAAATATTATGTATTGCTCCGACAGTTGCCCTTTTTGTCAAAGAGCGTACCAACTTTTAAGCAGTAAAGGGGTACCGTTTAAAAAGGTACACGTTGATGGCAAACAAAACATATGGGACGAAATGATTGAAAAGACTGGCAGAAATACTGTCCCTCAAATTATTATTAATGGCACACATATTGGCGGCTTTTCTGAGCTCTATGCTACAAACCAATCAGGAAAGCTAGACGAGATTATTAATGTCTAATAAAGGTCTGTCTATAGTTGGAGCAGGGGCTTGGGGAAGCGCTTTAGCAATAGCTCTTCGAGATAACTTTAGGGAGATATCCCTCCACACCTATACCGAAAATGAAGTCTCTAGCCTTCCCCCGCGCCACCCCGCACTAACTGTTAACTACTCGGAGAACACTGAACTAACATTTGGCCTTGAGAGTATTAAAAAGTCTGAATGCGTCATTATCGCTGTTCCTAGTTATGGCTTTTCAACAACAATTGAAGATATTAAGCCTTTCCTGTCCAGTAAACATAAAATTGCATGGGTCACAAAAGGTTTCGACTCTCCTAACCAGTGCTTTTTACATGAAAGCTTTGATAGAACTATCAAAGATCATCATAGCTGCGTAATATCTGGCCCCAGCTTCGCCTTAGAGGTAGCTAATGACAAGCCAACTGCACTTTCAGTTGCATCTAATGACAAAGAAACTAGAGAGTATTGGGCCAAGGTGTTAAGAACAAAAACACTTAGAGCTTACACCAATGACGATGTAATTGGAGTTGAAGTTGGGGGCACTGTAAAAAATATTTTGGCTATTGCTGCAGGGATATCATCTGGACTGGGTTTTGGATCGAATACTCAAGCAGCACTAATTACCAGAGGTTTAGCAGAAATGATTAGGTTTGGAAAAAGCTTAGGCGCTAAGGAGCTTACATTTAATGGTCTATCAGGTATGGGCGACCTAGTTCTAACTTGTTCAGATAATTTGTCAAGGAACCGTCGATTCGGTGTAGAGCTTGCAAAAAATTACACTGCAAAGCAGGCCGCTGAAAATGTTGGCGCTACCGTAGAAGGGCTGAACACACTTGAACTTGTCCTTTTGATTGCAAGAAAAAATAAAATTGAAATGCCAATTTGTGAACAGGTATACCAAGTCGTTCAGAACAATATTACTCCAAAGCAAGCTGTCATTGACCTAATGTCTAGAGAACAAACTGGTGAATGATTGTTGATTTATTAAGGCACGGTGAGCCAATAGGTGGTAGACTATTTAGGGGCCTGCAAGATGACCATCTGACAGATAATGGTTGGTCTCAAATGGAAAGTTCTACTACTGGAAAAAGTTGGAATTTTATTGCATCTTCTCCACTAATGCGTTGCTCAGCATTTGCTAAACATGTTGCTACAAAAAATAAAACTCCATACAGAATATATGATGGATTAGTAGAATTTGACTGGGGCGACTGGCAAGGCAAGAGTGCTGATAATATTGGAATTGATAATGTTAATGAGTTTAAAAGAGACCCGATAAGTAATGGACCTAGCAATAGTGAAAACTTGTACAAATTTAATAACAGGGTCTTGTCCACATTTAGTCAAATAATAGAGCAGTGTAGCAAATACCATTCTATATTGATCGTATCCCATGCTGGCGTTATTAGATCAATCAAATCACATATACTCAACCTTCCAGCTGAAGAAATGTTTAACATAAAAGTAGGCTCCGGATCCTGTGAAAGATTCAAAGTATAAAATTTTGTTGTTTTCTTTTTGTTTTGCTTTAGGCGTTGCTAACGCTAGCGAGTACTGGAAACTAGAGGCATGGATTGCAAGCCTATCAACCCCAAATTTTGACGAGTATGAAGACCCTAAAGAAAGAAAGATGGCTTTCTTTGAATACTTATTGCCTGCAATTAATGAGCACAATGAAAAAATCATAGAAACAAGAGGCAGGCTGATTCATGGAGACATTAGTGGCGAAGAGCTACTTGAGTTAAAAAAGCGTTACAAGGTTGATAATAATGCTGATATTTCGGAATTACTTAAATCTATTGACATTGTTCCTGCGTCTTTAGTATTAGCTCAGGCGGCTATGGAGTCAAATTGGGGCAGATCTAGATTCGCAAAATACTACCATAACTTTTTTGGCTTATGGTGTTTTACAAAGGGTTGCGGAGTAATACCACTAGAAAGAGACAAAAAAGCGAAGCATGAGGTAGCTAAATTTTCATCGCTAGACAAGGCAATAAAATACTATATGCTTTCAATTAATCGTAACTCGTCATACGATATTTTGCGCCTAATCAGAAAACATAAACGCGACAACAATTTACCGATCACTGGAATTGGTTTGTCTGAGGGCTTGGATGGTTACGCTGAAATTGGTTACGATTATGTTGAGACAATCCAACAAATAATACGATTTAATGAATTAGAAAGATTTAACAGTAAATATATATAAACAAAAAACCCGCAATTTGCGGGTTTTTATTAATTCTATTAAGAGGCTTAACGCTTTGAGTATTGCTCGCTCTTGCGTGCTTTCTTGTGACCAACCTTCTTACGTTCGACCACTCTAGCATCACGAGTAACAAAACCTGCCTTACGTAAATCCGGCCTAAGTTCGTTATCATATTCCATAAGAGCACGAGTAACTCCAAGCCTTATTGCTCCAGCCTGTCCAGTATCTCCACCGCCCTTTACTGTAATATTGAAATCAAACTTTTTAGTCATCTCAACTGTGTCTAATGGTTGATTAACGATCATGGAAGAAGTCTCTCTACCAAAATACTCATTCATTGGACGCTTGTTAACCGTAAAGATTCCACTTCCCTTTGTCATATAAACACGGGCTACAGAAGTCTTTCTTCTTCCCGTTGCGTAGTATGTTTCTGTTTTTGCCATAATAATATATTAAAACTTTAAATATCTAAAACTTGTGGTTGTTGTGATTGATGTGTATGCTCAGAACCTGAAAATACCTTCATTTTTCTTGCCATATCTCTGCCTAAAGGTCCCTTAGGTAACATCCCTTTGACAGCCTTATTAATAATTTCTTCTGGCTTCTTGGCCTGAAGGTCCTTAAATGATATAGATTTTAAGTTACCGACATAGCCAGTGTGATGGTGGTAAATTTTGTCATTATATTTATTACCAGTCACCTTAATTTTCTCTGCATTGATTACAACAATATAGTCGCCAGTATCAGTGTGAGGTGTGTACTCAGGCTTATGCTTACCACGTAAACGAGATGCTAACTCAGTGGCTAAACGTCCTAAAGTTTTGCCATCGGCGTCAACCAAAAACCAGTCTCTTTTTACTTCGTGGGATTTAGCGCTAAATGTTTTCATAGTAATCAATTTATCTTGGTGCTGAACAATCGGACTATTATAATCATTTTTTATTTTTTTTGTAAGATTATCAAGTAAATTTCTTATATAAAAACCTAATAAGGACCTTTACAAACATTATTAATTTAGTTTTTGTAAGGTATAAAATCCATTTTATTATCATATGTCTTAGTTTTGACATCCATCAAACCTAAAATATTATGAAAAAAATTATCATGAGAAAGTGCACTATTGGCTATATTTCTTAATTTCTCAATATCTACCTCTTTAGTAAAATTATCATCTAACCAGAGCAAAGAAGCGACATGGGTCTGCTCCTCTGGTGCAATAAAGTAAGGCATTCCGTGAAGATACAAACCACCCTCTCCTAGCGACTCTCCATGGTCACTCATATAAAACATAGCTGTATTAAATGAGTCACTGTTATTTTTTAAGAACTCAATTGTGCTGTTCAAAAAATAATCAGTATAAACAATGGTATTGTCGTAAGAATTATTTATTTGAGTATCTGTACACTCGTTCAATTGATTCGTTTCACAGACTGGCGAGAAGCTCTCAAAACTCTTAGGATAACGCTTATAGTATGCAGGACCATGGCTTCCCATTGTATGAAGCACAACTACTATATCGTTCCCTTTGTTTAGGTCTATGTACTCCTGTAAGTCATATAGCATACCTTCATCACGACACTCAATATCACAAACCATGTTTCTTTCTGCAGAGCGATAATCCTCGAACTCAATCCTATCTGCGACACCTTTGGAGCTTGAGTTGTTATCACGCCATAGTACTTTAATATCGGCATAACTTAGAACATCTAACAGATTAGAGGAGTTCTTCCCTTTTTCGTGGGAATACTTATCTCTAGTTAATTGAGAAAACATACAGGGAACTGAGAGTGCGGTATCTGTACCACATGAACTCATTTGACTAAAATTAATTACACCCTGCTTAGACAACAAAGGGTTTGTTAATCTTGTATAGCCGTTAAGTGAAAATCTGTCAGCTCTTGCGGTTTCTCCTGCAACAATTACTAGCAACTTATTGACCTTATTGGGCCGACTAACAATAGCATCTTCCCCAATAATATTGAAAGGTTCTGCTATGGTTTTAAATTGAGAATTAATATGCTTACCTAAAGCATATACATAGTAACTAGGATTTATATATAGGCGCAATTGTTTATGCTC
>DQME01000103.1 GCA_015659815.1 Gammaproteobacteria bacterium
CCTATCTCTCTTCTAACAAGTTGTACCAACTCATTCCTTAAGTCATCTGAAGGCTCAACACCACTCATAAGTGAGACGTAAGCATATATTCCCTGACCTTTAATGTCATGAGGCATGCCGACAACAGCAGACTCGCTAACACTCTCATGGAGCACTAGAGCAGACTCAATCTCAGCAGTACCAAGCCTGTGACCAGAAATATTTAGCACATCATCCACCCTACCGGTGATCCAGTAATATCCATCTGCGTCACGTTTAACTCCGTCTCCTGCAAAGTATTTGCCTGGAAAGGAAGAGAAGTAAGCCTCCATAAAGCGCTCGTGATTATTATAAAGGGTACGCATTTGACCTGGCCAAGACCTAGCTAGAACTAGAATACCTTCAGCCTCTCCATCCAGCACTTCGCCCTTCTCATTGACTACTTGTGGCTCAACACCAAAAAATGGTTTAGATGCTGAACCTGGTTTTAATGGTGTAGCGTAAGGCAATGGAGTTATCATATGTCCACCAGTTTCTGTCTGCCACCATGTATCTACTACCGGACACCTTCCGCTACCAACAACATTGTAGTACCATTCCCAGGCCTCTGGATTTATAGGCTCACCCACAGTCCCAAGTATACGAAGACTGGATCTAGATGTTTGCTCTACAAAACCATTTCCAGCTCCCATCAAAGCCCTGATGGCTGTTGGTGCTGTATAAAAAGTGTTTACCTTGTGTTTGTCGACAACTTGCCAAAAACGCGAAGCATCTGGGTAGGTTGGAATGCCCTCAAACATTAAAGTAGTGGCTCCATTAGCTAAAGGTCCGTACACTATATATGAGTGACCTGTCACCCATCCAACGTCAGCTGTGCACCAATAAATATCACCTTCCTGATAATCGAATGTGTATTTGTGCGTCATTGCAGCATAGAGAAGGTAACCACCAGAGGTATGTACAACGCCCTTAGGTTTTCCAGTTGAACCGGAAGTATATAGAATGAATAGCGGCGTTTCAGCGTCATAGCTTTCACATGGGCAATCGGCATCAAGGCCACTTATAAGTTCATGATACCAAACATCTTTTTCACCCCAATCGGTGTCATTGTCGGTATGCTGAACTACAACAACAGCATCAACACAATCACAACCATTGACTGCCATATCTACATTAGCCTTAAGTGGTACTGACTTGCCTCCACGAACCCCCTCGTTAGCGGTAATAACAACTTTACACTCTGAATCTAGGATTCTATCTTTCAATGCTTCAGGTGAAAAACCGCCAAATACGACTGAGTGTATTGCTCCTATTCTAGCGCAAGCAAGCATCGCTACACTAGCCTCTACAATCATTGGCATGTACAAACAGACCCTGTCACCCTTGGTGACTCCTAATTTTTTAAGCCCATTAGCGAAAAGGCATACCCTTTCATAAAGCTGCTGGTAAGTTATTGATTCGCTCTTATTCGGATCATCGCACTCCCAAATAATCGCTGTTTGGTTTGCTCTCTCAGGTAAATGCCTGTCAATACAGTTATATGCAACGTTTAGCTCGGCTCCCTTAAACCACTCAATCTTCCCTTCGTTATAGTCGACATCAGAAACCTGGTCCCATTCCTTAGTCCAATGCAAAAACTCTTTAGCCTGTTTTGCCCAAAATGCATCTGAATCGTTAATAGATTCGGCATACATTGATTCATAAGTCGCTGCATCACATAAAGCTTTAACATCTGGTTTGGCAACAGGGTAGTTTTTCATAATGGTATTTTTATAGTTTAATGACTGATTAATAATACCTAGTTAAAATAAATCTGTGCAAAAAAAAATGACGCAGAAGCGTCATTTTTTCAAATGGTAAAGTATTTTACTACTCTAGCTCGCTTATCTCATCCACAGAGGCATCGATCGCAGTGGCTGTCAGCTCTTTTTCTATTTCAGCCATCTTTTCATTGTCTGCAGCTTTTTCTTGGGCTGAGAGTTCTACTTCCATTTCATACTCCTCAGTCAAAATTGAGCTATCAATAAGACCAGCTTCGATTTCTCTTAGAGCAACGACGGTTGGTTTGTCTTTGCCAACATCTAGGGTTGACCTATAACCTCCAGAACTTAACTGATGTGCCCTCTTTGCAGCCACCAACACTAAATCAAAACGATTATCAACGAAATCTAAACACTCTTCTACAGTAACTCTTGCCATAACTTAAACTCTAATACGATAAAATGAAGCAATTTTACACGAAAATTACCTCAATAATTCCATCATGGAAAGACTAATTGTACTTGACACAGAAAC